>JBBREA010000093.1:0-12508 GCA_038203385.1 Acidimicrobiales bacterium
GCAAAAGTACGGCTTCACCGACGCACGCGATGTCTTGGAACGAGCTTCTGCTCGGGAGACAGCGGCGCGGGTCGCTGCAGGGGCGGTGGCGAAGAAACTCCTGTCATCGCTCGATGTGGAGATCATCAGCCACGTGATTCAGCTCGGCGATGTACGAGTTGGTCCCACATCGGCGCGGCCAACCCCCGACGATCTCGAAGCGGTCGATGCGTCCGAAGTCCGGTGCTTCGATCCGGCGGCCACCGAACGAATGGTCGAAGCGATCAAGGCTGCAGCAAAGGATGGCGACTCGCTCGGCGGGGTTGTCGAGGTGCTGGCTTTCGGCGTCCCGGTTGGCCTGGGTTCTCATGTGCACTGGGATCGCAAACTCGATGCGCTCCTTGCCCAAGCGCTCATGTCGATCCAAGCGGTGAAAGGCGTCGAGATCGGCGATGGTTTCGAAGTGGCCGGGCGGCTCGGCAGTCGGGCCCACGATGCGATTCGGTGGGACGCCGCCAACAATCGATACGCTCGTCTCAGCACACTGGCCGGGGGGTTGGAAGGTGGCATCACCAACGGGGAACTCGTGGTGGCAAGGGCCGCGATGAAGCCGCTTGCGACCCTCAACCGGCCCACCCTCGAGACGGTCGACACCGCCACCAAGGAATCTGCGGTGTCGTTCAAAGAGCGCACCGATGTCACTGCAGTGCCAGCGATGGGCGTGGTGGCCGAAACCATGGTCGCACTGATGCTTGCTCAAGAGTCGCTCCGCAAGTTCGGAGGCGACTCGATGGCCGAGTTCACTCGCAACGCCGACGGCTTCAAAGCCACGCTGCCGTAGAGGCCAACGGCGAACTGCATGCGACGCATCACTGTGCCCCTCGAAGACCGTTCGTACGACGTGGTCGTGGGGCACGGCGCTGCGTCACATCTCGCGGGCCTCGTGCCGCCCACCGCGAAACGCGCTGCCGTCGTCACCCAGGCGGGCGTGCCGGCCAGCATCTCCGCCAACATTCCCCACGAGATCTTTCTGATAGGTGACGGCGAACAGCACAAGTCGCTCGACACCATCGGTGATCTGTGCCGCAAGTTCGCGCAGGTCGGGCTCACCCGAAACGACGTCGTCATCGGCATCGGCGGTGGCATGGTCACCGACATCGCCGGGTTCGCCGCTGCGAGTTATCACCGAGGTATTCCCGTCGTCCACGTGGCCACCACGCTGCTCGCGATGGTCGATGCAGCGATTGGCGGAAAGACCGGTGTGAACCTGCCGGAAGGTAAGAATCTGGTCGGAGCATTCTGGCAACCGAGCGGAGTGATCTGTGATCTCGACGCCCTCGACACTCTGCCGGACCGTGAGTTGCGGTGTGGCTACGGCGAGATGGCCAAGTACCACTTCCTTACAGGCGACGATCTGTTGGGCATGTCCATGACAGATCGAATCGCCCGGTGCGTGGAAATCAAGGCGGAAATCGTCGGATCTGACGAACGTGAAACCGGTCGCCGAGCTTTGCTCAACTACGGCCACACACTGGCACACGCACTCGAAACGGCCACTGACCACCAGCTCGCTCACGGCGAAGCGGTGGCGATCGGTTTGATTTTCGCCGCACATCTCGCACACGTGATGGGTCGCATCGCTCTCGGCCGGGTCGATCAGCATTTTCAAGTGGTCGGCGAGGCATACCACCTCGGCACCGATCTGCCTCACGGTGTGCAAACGGGCGAACTCGTTGCACTGATGCATCGCGACAAGAAAGCGCTCGACGGTCTGACGTTCGTGCTCGACGGAGCCAACGGCATCGAAGTGGTGCCGAACGTTCCGGAGACGCCGGTGTTCGAGGCGCTTGCCCGCATGATGCCCTGAGAGCCTGTCATCGAGATCCGCTGGCCTGAGGCGTTACGGTGAGCATGGTGAGTCGCACCATTCTGCTGTTGCACGGGCCGAACCTAAATTTGCTAGGCGACCGCGAGCCCGAGGTCTACGGGACCGACACCCTTGCTGACTACGTGGCGTTCGCCGAGCGGGCGGCCGAGCAGTTTGGGTTGGCGATCGAGGCGCATCAGTCCAACTTCGAGGGCGAGATCGTCGAACACATCCACTCGGCCCGCAAGCGTTGCGACGCGATCATCATCAACCCCGGCGCGTTCACTCACTACGCGTGGGCGATTCATGACGCACTTGCGGCGTTCGATGGTGTTGTCGTGGAAGTGCACATCTCCAATCCGAACGCTCGAGAGCCATGGCGTCACACGAGTGTCATCGCACCGGCATCGACCGGCTCGATCATGGGTTTCGGAAAGCATGGCTATGAGTTGGCAGTGCGCGCGGTAGCTGCCAAGTTGGTATGACCAAGGTTTCGCTACCACCGATCCGGTACGCCGGCCGCGACGACGAGCTCCGCCAGCGCATGGCAGAACGTGGGGTCGGCGCGCTCGCTGTCACCAACCTGACCAACATCCGGTGGCTCACTGGGTTCACCGGCTCCAACGCCTGCGTTGCGTTGTTGCCCGACCGTCTCGTGCTCGTGACCGATGGTCGGTACCGCGACCGTGCCGCGGACGAACTCGCGGCCTCGGGTGTCACCGCCGACATCGTGGTGGGCTTCACCCAGGCCGAGCAGATGGCAGCGTTCGTCGGCCAGTTCTCCGGAACCGGCACCAGCGGGTTGGCCGGAGGCGGATTGGTGGGAGCCGAAGCAGCATCGTTGAGTCATGCGCAGTGGACTGCCCTTGCATCCCAGCTACCGCTCACCCCGGCGGACGGCATCGTGGAAGATGCCCGACGCGTCAAGGACGCAGGCGAAATCGCACGTATCGTCGAAGCCAGCAGGTGTGCCGATGCTGCGCTGGCAGCCGTCGCCCCCACGCTTGGCGACGGCGTCACCGAGGCGGATGTACGAATGGAACTGGAGTATCGGATGCGTCGGGAAGGCGCCGACGGTCCCAGCTACGACACGATCGTCGCATCAGGTCCCCAGCACGCAGCGCGGCCCCACCACGAGTCAGGCGGTCGCCGAATTCTCGAAGGTGACACCGTCGTCATCGACGTCGGGGCACTCGTCGACGGGTATCACTCCGACATGACCCGTAGTTTCGTGATCGGACAGCCGACTGCCCGACAACTCGAGCTGTACGACCTGTTGCTCGGTGTGCAACTCGCCGGAATCGACACAGTTCGTGCCGGGGTCTCGGCACGGGAAGTCGACGCCACGTGTCGCACTCTCATCGCCGACGCCGGCTATGCGGACTGGTTTCTCCACAGCACCGGACACGGTGTCGGTTTGATGATTCACGAGGATCCATTCGAATCGCCCACCAGCACGTTGGAACTCCGCGCCGGCGATGTCGTGACTGTGGAGCCTGGCCTCTATCGTGTCGGTTTCGGCGGCTACCGCATCGAAGACCTCGTGGAGGTCACCGACACCGGCTGCCGCATTCTGACAGCATCGCCCAAGGACGCACCATGCCTACCATCACCACCAACGACCTGAAGACCGGTATCACGCTCGAGCTCGACAACGGGCTGTTCCAGGTGGTGGAGTTTCAGCACGTCAAGCCTGGTAAGGGTGGTGCCTTCGTCCGAACCAAGCTGCGCAATGTCAAGTCTGGCAACGTGTTCGACCGCACGTTCAACGCTGGCATCAAGATCGAGCAGGCGATCATTCAGCGCGATGAGATGCAGTTTCTGTACCGCGACGGCGACGACTACGTCTTCATGAACAATCAGACGTACGACCAGATCAACGTGTCGCCAGTGGCGTTGGGCGAGGCGTCCGACTACTTGATCGAAGGCATGAAGGCGCAGGTCTCCTTTTTCAACAACGAGATCATCGGCGTCGAAATTGCAGCTTCGGTCGAGCTGACCATCGCTGAAACCGAACCGGGCGTACAAGGTGACCGCGTCTCGGGCGCTCGGAAGCCGGCCACCCTTGAAACGGGTAAGACCGTGCAGGTTCCTTTGTTCATCGAGACCGGGGAAAAGATTCGCGTCGATACACGCACGGGTGACTACATGGATCGTGTCCGATCCAGCTCGTGACGGTCTACTCGTGATGGCCTACTCGTGATGGCCTACTTGTGATGGAACGACCTGACGAACGTTCAGACGCTCGCGAACGCTCGTTGTATCTGCTGTACGAGGCACAGGCGAAGGGCATCGCGCCGGCTGACACGCTGGATCTCCAAGTAGTCGAGCCCGATGAACTCACGCAATTGCTGGTGCGCGGGGTGAGCGACCAACTCGCAGTGATCGACAGCCATATCGCTGGCAAAGCCGAAGGGTGGTCGCTCAAGCGCATGCCGGTTCTCGACCTCAACGTGATGCGACTTGCCGTGTTCGAACTGATCGGACGCCCGGATGTTCCGGTCGCCGTGATCCTGAACGAGGCGGTGGAGCTCGCAAAGAGATTCTCCACAGATGATTCCGGCCGATTTGTCAACGGAGTGCTCGCTGCGGTAGCCAGCTCGGTTCGCCCCAAGTAGACATCTGGGCACTGGTGCAGACGGTCAGCCGGCGTGGGCTTCCTCGTCCATTCCGAGGATCGACAGAAAGAAGCTGCTGAGAATGATCGACGAACCGAGTACGAGTCCGAGCATCGCCGGAACCACGACTCGAAGCTGCTCGCCGGGGTCCAGAGCTGACCAACCCGATGATCCCCAGCGAGCAAACGAGGCAATCGCCAACGTGATGCCAAGCAGCAGGACCAGCGCGCCTACCACCAGCCCACGCTCGAGCCCCAAGCGTGCGCCGAACGCGTTGATTCGGTCGTCTGGTGGGAGCATTCCACGCTTCACGGCGAGGACTTTGGTGAACACCGCGAAGGTGACTGCCTGAAAACCTGCAATCGTGATTCCGGCTGCGTACACGAGGGCACCCAACTCGAACTCAACCGGACCTACCGCGATCGGACCTGTCAAGAGCGCAACGGTGAGGGTGAGACCGACCGCAAACGCCACGAGTCCCGGAATCAGGAACAACCAGCGTGGGCTGAACATCAGCAGGACTCGCAGGTGCCGCCAACCGTCGCTCCAGGTTCGCAGATGTGGCGGCCGGGTCCGTCCATCGGGTCGCAGGATCGTCGGAACTTCCCGAATTTCGTAGTGGGCAAGTGACGCCTTCACGACCATCTCGCTGGCGAATTCCATACCAGGCGTTCGCAGGCCCAGGGCGAGGATGCGCTCGCGATGCACACCGCGCAACCCGCAGTGGAAGTCGCCGATTGGTGTGTGAAAGAACCGTCGTCCGATCGCCGACAGCACGGGATTGCCCAGGTAGCGGTGCAGAGCAGGCATCGCTCCTGGTTCGATCCCGCCCTGAAAGCGATTGCCCATCACCAGGTCCGCACCGGCCCGCAGTTCATCGAGGAACGGGCCGAGGTTGGCGAAATCGTAGCTGTCGTCGCTGTCACCCATGACCACAAATCGGCTGTTCGCGGCGGAGATACCACCGAGCAACGCAGCTCCGTAGCCGCGCCGGGGGATCGGCACGACTCGTGCGCCCTCTGCAACAGCGAGCGCCTGCGAGCCGTCAGTCGAGCCGTTGTCGGCAACGATGACCTCGCCGACCACCTGGTGCTCGTCGAGCCAACTGCGGGCCTTGGCGACACAGGTCGCCACGGTTTCAGCTTCGTTGAGGCACGGCATGAGGACGGTGAGCTCGAACAGATCGGGTCCGGGGGCGGCGGTCTCGGCGGTCATGGCTCCCTCATCGGCTGCTGGCCGGAATCGTCCAGATCACAAAGCCTGCATTCCGCCAGACTTCGGTGAAGCCGAGTTCGGCCGCCTCTGCGTCGGTCAACGGATACTGGGAGTAGTCACCAGGCGAACCATCGGAGTTGAGGTACATCACGTAGTAGTCGCCCGATTCCAACATGAACTCCAGCCCTCCACCCTGAACGGCGAGGCGACCGGTGTACAGGTTCGCGGTTCGCGCTCGGTTGTACACGATGACGGAGTCGCCGCGTGTCTCGTTGCGAACCGCTGCCCACATTTCGAGCGCGAGCGCCTCTTGGGGACCCGCTTGCGGACCGACCCAACTGGATCGGTACTCGTAGGCATTGCGTGTGTCGTGCCAACCGCCCACGATCAATCCAAGGAGCACGATCTCGGTCAAGACGACGGGCCATCCAACGATCCGGGCGGCGGTGTCTCGATGGATGAGAGCGACTGCTTTCCGCACCGGAATCGCCACGCCTTGGTAAGCGAAGTACATCATCAGCGGCAGGAGCGCCAAGAGGTATCGATACTCGTGGAAGGGTGCAACGACGACCGCTCCACCAACGCCGAGAAGGGTTCCGACCACTGCGGCATCCCGCCGTGTGGCTGTGAGGGCGCATGCGACGAGGCCGATCGCCACCGCCACCGCCACCGCAACCACGGCCGCGTCGCCCAGAGAACTCGAACCGAACAGCGTGGCATCGTACGGCCCTGCGTCTTTGAGCCCGACCTGTTCGGCGAGGATCGTTCGGTAGAACGTCACGTTGTCGGAGACATTGCTCAAGCTGGTTCGGGTACCGGGCGACCGAGCATCGTAGTTCGGCAACAGGTCTGCTGGCAGTAGCACTTGAAACGCAGCGGTAGCACCGATGAAGGTCGCCCACGGTGTTGCCAGCGCTCGCCAGTTCAGCGAACGCGCTGTTGTCACTCTCGCCACCCCCGCCGAGGCACTCGTTCGATCCCAGATGAGCACGAGCTGTGCCGCCATCAGCCCGAGGAGTGTTCCGAGGCCTTCGCGCCGCGTGTTGAACGCGTAACAAGCGATCAGCCCGAGGATCACAAGGGGAGCGGTGCGGTCGCCGTCGAGCTCAGAACGCTCGCGAACTCGGTCGAGCCACACCAAGAACAGCATGAGACACATCAGGAACGGAAACTCCGACAGCACCTGATCGGTGTGCGTGACGTACCAGAAGTTGGTCGCGAAGAACAGGGGGAGCAACACTGCGCCGATCGGCGGAATGCGCCGCCGAAGCATCGCAAAATAGGCCATCAGTGCGATCGCCAAGGTGGCGGTGATGACGAGCTTGAGCGGGGCATAGTCCACTCCGGTGACCCAGTTGACGCCGCCGGTGACCGTCAGCACCGGGGCCAGCAGCAGTGGCAGACCCCATGGGTACGTGTATGGGCTGAAGGTGCTCCAACCCGAGTTGTCGATGGCGTAGCGATTCGCACCGATAGTGGTACCAACATCACCCTGCACGAGAGACCGGGCTTGATTGACGTACAGAGCAAAGTCGTCGCCTGAGCCGTGGCCATCGATGTGGAACCCGCTCCAGAAAATCAGGAGGCCCGCGAACACACAGACTGCGCCGAAACCAAGCTGCCAGGCAGCACCAGCACCCCGGGGTAAACGTCCTTGCGTCGGCTCACCCGCCTCTGCGGTCTCCACTACGTCACGGGCAACATCAGCGGCAACTGCCGGGTCAGGGCCAGAGTCGCGATCAGGGCCAGCCTCGGGATCACGGCCCGAGGCGGCAATGGCGCCCGACGTGGCGACGTCACTCATCCCCACGTCATTCATCGGGGGCCGCGGACCAGCCGCCCAGGCAACGCTCCGGTGAACTGGTCGCCCGAGACGGTCTCGACTCCGGTAACAAACGTGTGTCGGTACCCGTGCGCCTTTTGCACCAGCCGTGGCGCTCCGCCGGGAAGGTCCCAGACCATTCGTGGTTTGCCAAAGGTCAGTGCGTCGTAGTCGATGACATTGATGTCGGCGCGCATGCCGATTGCGATGAGCCCGCGGTCGTTCAGCCCGTACAACTCAGCGGTTTGGCGAGTCTGCCGGTGCACGACGTACTCGAGAGGCATCTTTGGGCCCCTGGTGCGGTCGCGGGTCCAGTGGGTGAGCATGAATGTTGGTGTGCCGCCGTCGCAGATGACCCGGCAATGCGCTCCTGCATCCGCCAGACCCATGCGAGTCGACGGGTTCATGTGCGCTTCGTAGCTGAACGACAGGTCGCCGTACGCGTAGTTGAAGAACGGTGAGTACAACATGCCGTTGCCATCCGCTGACAGCAGTTGATCGATGACGAGTTGCATCACTGGCAAGCCCTCGCGAGCAGCCACGGCGGACAGTGCTGCGTCGGGATGCGGCTCGTAATCGATGTCGCCATCGGCGACCGCCCATGTCTTGCCCATCGACCCAATCGCCGCTCGCTGGAAGAACCCATCATCGTCTGGCAGTTCGTGAATGATGCGTTCGCGAATGGCCCCTGCAGCAAGCGCCTCACAGCGATCAGCCAGCGACAAAGACGCAATCTCTGCATAGGCGGGATGAAACATCAGTGGGTGATAACTGCCCTCGAGACACATCAGCAACCCGACCGTGCGCCCATGCACCTGAGCAACGATCGGAATGTCGTCGGCGCGGGCCTGGTCGAGTTTGGCGATCACCTCCCGCCACAAATCGGGTTGGCTGTCGATCTGTGAGAAGTTGACGCTCACCGTGCGTCCAGTGGTGCGTGCCAGCTCACGCATCCAATCCCACTCTTGGTCGGCGAGGATCGCATGTTCGGGAGCGAACTGAAAAACGCCGTGGCCGACCGAGGCCATGGCATCGGCAATGCCGAGCAGTTCGTCGGCTGCCACCATGGTGCCTGGAACGAGCTGCCCTGACTTCGATCTGTGGAGTGGCGTGCGAGACGTTGAAAAGCCCAACGCCCCGGCGCGCAGCCCGTCAGCAACGAGTGCGGCCATCGCTGCGATGTCGTCGTTCCCCGCTGGTTCGTTGGCGGCGCCACGATCGCCCATGACGTAGGCGCGAACGGCGCCGTGGGGAACCTGCGTACCGATGTCGATGGCGTACTCGCGATCGTCGAGAGCATCGAGATATTCCGGGAACGTCTCCCACGACCAGTGGATTCCTTCGGTCAGCGCAGCGCCCGGAATGTCTTCGACGCCTTCCATCATCTCGATCAGCCACTCGTGGCGATCAGGCGCCGCAGGCGCGAACCCGACTCCGCAGTTGCCCATGACCGCGGTGGTGACGCCGTGCCATGACGACGGCGTCAGGTACGGGTCCCACGACGCCTGCGCGTCGTAGTGCGTGTGAACGTCGACAAACCCAGGTGTGACGAGCAAACCGGTTGCGTCGATCGTTCGGCGCCCAGCAGCGTGGACCTTGCCCACGACAGTGATCAGCCCGTTGTCGACCGCGACGTCAGCACGGCGCGGAGCTGTCCCGGTTCCGTCAACGACGGTGCCCCCCACGATGACGAGGTCATGCATGCGTGCCACCGTAGCCGTGGGCACAGACCGCGCAAGTGACAACCGTTCTCCTGAAATCGCGGGATCCGGCTCGATCCCCTAATGTGCCAGACGTGACCCGATCTGATGTCCGTTCCACGGAGGATGCATGAGCGGGCCGCAACTACTCGTCATTCGCCACGGGGAAACCGAGTGGTCCCGGGTGTGGAAGCACACCGGGCGCACCGATGTTCCGCTCACCGACGTGGGCCGAGACGAGGCTCGCGCCGCTGCACGAACACTGCACGGATGGAAGCTGACGAAGGCCTACTGCAGCCCGCTCGAACGCGCCCGAGAGACCGCTGAGCTGGTGGCCCCACTGTGTGGCACCGACATCGACTCGGATCTGGTGGAGTGGGACTACGGCGATGCCGAGGGTCTCACCACAGCCGAACTGCGCGAACTCGACCCGGGTTGGTCGGTCTGGACGCATCCGATGACGGGCGGCGAGACGATCGGCCACGTCGGCACGCGCGTCGACCGTTTCCTAGGCCGGGTGATGAACGAAGTCGGTTCCGGCAACGTGGCGGTGTTCGCCCACGGTCACCTGCTGTCGGTGCTGATTGCCAGATGGTGCGGGTTCGAACCGCTGGAAGGACGCCGATTTGCCTTGGCCACCGCCACCGTCAGCTTGCTCGGTTGGCATCGAGAGGATCGGGTGCTTCGAGCGCTCAATCACCGAGTCGGAGACGTACTCGACCCGCCGTTTCGCACCTGACATCGGCGTCGAGAGATTTCACAGAAGATATGGCAGAGGATCCCTCTACTCCGAGACCGAGGCGCTAAGTTCCACTGCTGACGTGAAGCGGGTCCTGTGAGGCCCAGACGCCAGGAGAACCAATGAGCGAGAAGCAAGTGCTTGGCCCCGACGATGTTCGGCGGGCCGTGACACGCATGGCGCACGAGATCATCGAGCGCAACCGGGGCCTCGATGATGTGGCGATCCTCGGCTTGCAGCGCGGTGGCGTGTGGTTGGCCGAAGCCCTAGCTGGCGAGATTGCTCGCATCGAACGCCCGGTTCCGTTCGGTTCCATCGACGTTTCCCTCTACCGGGATGACATCGGTATCCGCCCCGTGACCCCCGGCAGCGTGAGCGACATCTCGTTCAACATCGACAACTCGGTGGTGGTGCTCGCCGACGACGTGTTGTACACGGGTCGCACCGTCAAGGCCGCCCTCGATGCCGTTGGTGACTACGGCCGACCACGGGCGGTTCAGTTGGCGGTGCTGGTCGACCGGGGCCATCGGGAGTTACCGATTCGCCCCGATTTCGTTGGCAAGAACTTGCCCACGGGGAATGACGAAATCGTCGTTGCATCGTCGGCTGGGGTCACGATCGACGTCAAGGACGGCTCATGAAACACTTGCGGTCGATCACCGAAGCCGGTCCAGAGGCGATACGTCGTCTCCTCGACCTCACCGACCACATGGCCGAGGTGAACCGGCGTCCCAATCCGAAGGTTCCTGCACTGCGGGGCAAGACCGTGTGCAACCTGTTCTTCGAAGATTCAACCCGTACTCGTTTGAGCTTCGAGACCGCTGCCAAGCGGCTGAGTGCCGACACGATGAACTTCTCGGTGTCATCATCCAGTGTGAACAAGGGCGAGAGCCTCCGCGACACCATCGAGACCATTGCGGCCATGGGTATCGATGCGTTCGTGATTCGACACAAGTCGTCGGGCACGCCGTGGCAAGTGAGCCATTGGACGACCGCAAGCATTGTGAATGCTGGAGATGGTTGGGCCAATCATCCCACCCAAGCACTGCTCGACTGCTACACCATCCGCACGGCGTTCAACCGACCAGAGACGTTCGAGGGGCTGAACATCGCCATCGTGGGTGACATCAAGCACAGCCGTGTGGCGCGTAGCAACATCCAGGCGTTCTCGATGCTGGGCGCCACTGTCACGCTCGTGGCGCCGAGAACATTGTTGCCGCCGGCAGTCGACGTGGCCACCACCACGTGTCTCGATGACATCATCGGCGACCTCGATGTGCTCTACCTCCTGCGCATGCAGCACGAGCGCATGAACGAGTCGCTCGTGCCCAATCTACGCGAGTACACGGCGAGGTTCGGGCTCACACAATCGCGGGCTCATCGGCTGGCCAAGCATGCGATCGTCATGCACCCGGGCCCCATGAACCGTGGGGTGGAGATCGCCGTTGATCCCGCCGAACTTCCGGGGTCTGTGATCACGCAACAAGTCACCAACGGCATCGCCGTGCGGATGGCTGTGTTGTTCGACGTACTCGCCGGGGCAGACATCGACTCCGGCCATTTGGAGGACTCCCCAGCGTGAACACGTATCTCTTGCAAGGCGGCATCGTTGTCGACCAGAGCGGCGAGCGGCGCGTCGATGTCCGCATCGTCGAAGGCGTCGTCGAGGCTGTTGGCGCGTCGATCGAGCTCGACGATGGTGACGGTGATGATGACCGTGATGATGACCGTGGCGAGGCCGTCACGACGATCATCGATTGCACCGGCCTGATCGTGTGCCCAGGATTCGTCGATCTCCATACCCATCTTCGGGAACCCGGCAAGGAAGAGGCAGAGACCATCGAAACCGGTTCGCGGGCGGCAGCTCTCGGCGGGTTCACCGCCGTCGTGGCGATGCCCAACACCGATCCCACCCAAGACTCGGTCAGCGTGGTCGAGTTCGTTCGTCAGCAGGGCAAGCGAGCTGGATTGTGCGATGTGTTCCCGTCGGCATCGATCACCGTCGGGCGAGCCGGCAAGCAACTCACCGGGTTCGCTGAGTTGGCTGCGGCAGGCGTTCATGTGTTCACCGACGACGGCACGGGGGTGCAGGACGACCTGTTGATGCGGCGGGCGATGGAGTACGCCGTCGATCTGCCGATAGTGCTGGCCCAACATTGCGAGGTTGCGAGACTCACCGAGGGTGCTGTCATGCACGAGGGGGAGTGCTGCTCGCGTCTCGGGCTGCCCGGATGGCCGTCGCTGGCCGAGGAACTCATGGTCTTTCGTGACATCGAGTTGTGTCGACTCACCGGGGCACCGATTCACATCCTCCATCTCTCGACGGCTCGCGCAGTCGATTTGGTGCGGGCCGCGAAGTCTGATGGTCTTGCGGTGACTGCCGAGGCGACGCCGCACCACATCAGCCTCACCGACGAGGCGCTTCGTGGGTACTCGTCGCTGTACAAGGTGAACCCACCCTTGCGCACGATGCGCGACGTGTTGGCCGTGCGTGCTGGGTTGGCCGATGGCACCATCGACGCAATCGCCACCGACCACGCTCCGCATGCTGCCGACACCAAAGAGCAG
>JBBREA010000094.1:0-12277 GCA_038203385.1 Acidimicrobiales bacterium
GACAACCGGGGTGGGGCCAACGGCGCTCGAATCCGTCTCGAGCCTCAGAAGAGCTGGGAAGTCAACGAACCAGCCGAACTCGCGAAGACGCTGGCCGTGCTTGAACAGATCCAACAGGAGTTCAACGCGAAGTCGGGCAACACGAAGGTGTCGATGGCCGACCTGATCATCCTCGGAGGCTGCGTGGCGGTCGGTCAAGCGGCCAAGAACGCTGGACACGACATCACGGTCCCGTTCGCACCGGGCCGCACCGATGCGTCGCAGGATGACACCGACGTCGAGTCGTTTGCCGTGCTGGAACCGAAGGCCGACGGGTTCAGGAACTACTATCGCAGCGGCGACAAAATGCCGCCCGAACAGCGCCTGCTCGATCGCGCCAACCTGTTGAAGCTCACAGCGCCGGAGATGACGGTTCTGATCGGTGGCATGCGGTCACTCGGCACGAATCACGGTCAGTCGAAGCACGGAATCTTCGCTGGTAGCACCGATGCGTTGACCAACGAGTTCTTCGTCTCGTTGCTCGACAGTTCCAACGAGTGGGCCACGTCAGCTTCCGCGGAAAATGTGTACGAACGCGACGGGCACACTGCGACGGCGGTCGACCTCGTGTTCGCATCCAACTCGCAACTGCGGGCGCTGGCCGAGGTCTACGCATCCGATGATGCCGGGGCGAAGTTCGCACGAGACTTCGTCAAAGCCTGGGAAAAAGTCATGAACCTCGATCGATTCGATCTCGACTAGTTGGCAACCGTCTGAGCCCACCACGACCATGCCGGAAGGACTCCGGCATGGTCGCACGTCCTCCACGGGAGAGTCCGGGTCGTCATACGACTCGATCGACACACGTGGGGGCAAACGATCGAGCCAGCCGGGAGCTACCAGTTGCGGTCGCCCAGCAACTCCATCGTGGAACGCAGGAGCACCATCCGCAGCAGCGCGGCGTCGAATGCTGCCGACAAATCCGAGACCGCAACGGCGTGATGGAATCCCCACGCCCGAACGAGAACGCCTTAGATCACCGTTCTGCCTGAGCCCGCGGGGGCTCGGGTCGAACCAACGATGGCTGGCGGAGCCGATCGGGATCGTCTCCCGATCGCATGTCGGCGGGTCGATGACCGGTTACTTCGTCGAGACGACGCGCCTCGGCGCGAGTCAGGATCCAGGTCACCGCGACCACGCACATGACTCCGATGATCGCCCCGGCCACCACGTCGCTGAGGTAGTGCATCCCTCGATACATGCGGGCCACTCCGACCGCAGTGGGGATGGCGACGGTGAAGAACACCGCCAGAGAACGCAACCAGAACCGTCGCGTGTGCCAGAACAGCACCACCGCCATCGCGCCGTAGCACGCCGCAGCGGCTACGTGACCCGAAGGAAAGCTGGTCGAGACCGGAGAGCTGTCGAGTTGGGGGACGTCTGGTCGCGGACGGGCCACGATCAGGGTCACCGTCATGAAGATCATCGCCTCGATGATGAGAGAAACCGCGATGACCAGTGTGTCGAGCCAACGCTTCAACACCCACAGGAGGACCGCGCTCACGATCGCCGTGACGACGATCTTGACCGCTGTCTCGGACAACATCGAGCCGATCAGGCTGAGCGTGTCGCGGCTGGGAGTGCGGCTCACGACGAGCCGCTCCGCGATGTCCCGGTCGGCGTTCCCGAGTGCGCCGTCCTCGCCGATGTGCTTGACGAGCATGCCAACGGCGGTCCAGAGCAACGTCATGATGACGTAGAGACCAAGCAGCAAGCCGGCTTCGGATCGTCGGATCGGCCAGGTATCTCGCAAGCGTGCATCATGATCCGGAGATTGCGCCGGGAATCGACTCTCTACGGCTCGATCTTCCACGGCTCTGTCCTACCCGATGTGGCGTATCGCGAAACCCCCGCACCGTACGTCTGACCTAGCGCGTCGATGTGCCTTCTCGTATATTTGCGCCGTTTTGTGCCGACTAGTACATCTGATCGTTCCGCTGACCCACATGACAGAAACGACCACGGCAAGTTGGCCGCACCGCAGCGATGATGGCCGCACCGCAGCGATGATGACCGCACCGCAGCGATGATGGCCGCACCGCAGCGATGATGGTGGGTCTCGCGGGCTCGACGACTACTTCACCAGAAACTTCACACTCAACATCGGCGCCCAAATCATGGGACGCAACAAGTTCGGTCCCCAACGCGGCCCCAGGACCGACCTCCTGGGACATAGAGATCCTCTCTCAGCGGATTGCCAGGAGACTCGACACCACTTGGTCGGCCTCGTCGACCGCCCCGCCGTGGCCGGTGACGGCAGGGAGGAACTTGTCGCGGTGGATCGCCCGAGTCACCAGGTCGGTCGTCGCAGTGACGGTGGCCGTACGCGGAGTGTCGCGAAGTAGGGCGATCTCTCCAAACGAGTCACCGGCCGACAGCGTGCGCACGAAAGCGCCACGAATGGTTACGTCAACGGTACCCGACTCGATGACGTGAAAGAGGTCGCCGCCGTCCCCCTCGCTGAACACCGCCTGGCCGGATGGCACCTCCACCAGCCTCGAACTGCGGGCCAAGCGCTCGAGCACCTTGTCCGGCAACACACCGAGGATAGCCACCCCCCGCAGCAGCTCGAGCCCCTCCGGGGCAAGCGCCACGTAGTCGATTCGCCGCAGGCCGCCGATGCCCAGCAACACGACCAGGATCACCGCTACACCGATCACCACCAGGCCGCTGCGGAGCCCGATCGTGTTGATGAGCACCGGCATCAACAAGGCACCTACACCCATGCTGGCGACGATGGCGCTCTCCATCGCGCCGAACACCCGGCCCATCACGGCCTCTGGCACCATTCGTTGGAGAATTGTGAACGCGTTGACGTCCACCACCGAGTTGGCCAACCCAATGATGACCATGGCGACTAGGGCGGAGGCGAGTGTGGGCCACGCAGCTATGAGTAGCAGTGGCGCCGCCCACAGAATCACACCCAGGCCGAAGTCGCGGGCGAGCTTGCCGCGCTGCGACAGCATCAGGGCGACGAAGCCGCCGATGATCCCGCCGACACCGACGGCAGAGTCGATGATGCCCACCCCACCTTTACCCATTTCCAGCATGTCGAGCGCGATGGCCACGGTGAACACCAGCGACGCGCCGGCCACCACGGTCTGTGCGCAGTACATCCCCACGAGCAGGCGGATGTCGCGGTTCCGGAAGATCTCCCGGTACCCGTCGCCCACCCCGGCGAACGGGTTCCCGCGCGCTGCCGGCTCGTCGGCTGCCGGCTCGTCGGCTGCCGGTTCGTCGGCTGCCGGCTCGTCGGCTGCCAGCTCGGGCGCCTCAGGCACGCTGGCCTCCGGTTCCGGCTCGGCAACCGCAACCGGGCGTACAGCCAAGACCAGCGCTGCGGACCACACAAAGGTGAAGGCGTCAAAGATGAACACGGCGGACACGCCGCTGACGGCGATGAGCAACCCACCGATCGCGGGCCCGGCGAAGAAGCCGACGCTCTCGATCGTGCTCGACGCCACGTTGGCGGCGGTGAGCTCCCCCGGGTGGTTCGTCAACGACGGCATCAACGCTGCCTGCGCCGGCCGGAACGCCGTACCCGCCACAGATGTGCAGACGGCCAGTGCATAGATGACGAGCGACGGCCCGTCGCTCCAGATGACCAGTCCAGCGGCCAGCACCAGCACCACGCGCACACAATCGGCGACGACCATGACCCATTTCCGGTTGAACCGGTCGGCCAGCAGCGAGGTGAACGGCCCGAGCAGCGCCATCGTGACATACCGCACCACCCCCAGAACACCAACGGCGGTGGCACCACCTTGGGTGTACGCGTACACCGACACGCCCACGGCGTACGCCCAGTCGCCCACCACCGAACCGGCAAATGCCAGATTCAGTCGACGCAGGTTGGGGTTGCGAAACACCTCCACCAGCGCGGCTTTCGACTCGCGAAGCGAATCCCTCATCTCACTCATCGTCAGTCCCCTCTGCCATCCGTACCACGCACCCAGTCCGGCGATGCTAGAGGTTCGCTACGGC
The DNA here is from genome assembly GCA_038203385.1 of Acidimicrobiales bacterium. Lineage (GTDB taxonomy): Bacteria > Actinomycetota > Acidimicrobiia > Acidimicrobiales > Ilumatobacteraceae > Ilumatobacter. The sequence goes on from JBBREA010000094.1 coordinate 4,024, forward strand.
GTGGAGCGAGGCTGAGCAGAAAGCGACTCGGATCTCACTACTGATCTTGGCGATCTCCCGACGCGGACTCCGGAAGTACGCGTTCGCGAAACACACGGGGGCTGTACGCAGTGAGGACGACGGCGGTACCGGCGCGTGCCGAGGCTGAACGTGGAAATCCGAGAAAGGCGCCGAGTTCTCCGAAGTACTGGCCAGGCCGGAGCTGGTTCAACGGCTCTTCCGAACCGTCGGCCAAGACACGGATGATGTCGACAACTCCTTCGTCGATGGTGTACACGAGGTCCGATCGGTCCCCCTGCTCGAAGATGTGATCGCCAGCCGCCAAGGTCAGTTGGTGCGTCGGAGCTTCGCTCGGGTGCTGATCAGGTGCCATCTGAATGACCCGGTCCGCGATCGGCAACAGCCGAGCGTCATGCGTCGAGATGACGATGATTCGACCTTGTTCGCGCAGATCGCGGAGCAGTCGGATGATCGTCTCGACTTGTATGAAATCGAGGTTGGCGGTGGGTTCGTCGGCGAGCAGCAGGTGCGGGTTCTGGCCAAGCCCGCGAGCCACCGCGACACGCTGTTGCTGCCCGCCTGACAACTTCGAGGGCCGGTGACTCGCTCGGTCGGTCAGGCCCACCTGTGCGAGGAGTTCGTCGGCGCGACTGAACGCGGCTGCTCGAGAATGTCCCGTGAGCAGCAAGGGCATTGCAACGTTCTCGCGAGCGGTCAGCGAAGGGATCAGGTTGAAGGCCTGGAAAACAAAGCCGACTTGGCTGCGCCGATACCGCTCGAGCTCTTGGCCGGACAGCTTCGTGACGTCCGCTACGCCGAGACGGATGGCACCCGAGGTCGGGGTGAGGATGCCCCCGAGGCACGACAGCAATGTCGTTTTCCCAGAGCCCGACGGGCCGAGCAACACGACGAGCTCACCCGGGTCTGCCTCGAACGAGAGCCCGTCGAGTGGACGCACGGCATACCCGTTATGGACGTACTCGACGACGAGGTCGTCGACGCGCAGCGATGTCATGGTCAGCCACCTGCTCCCGCGAAAGCCGACGCCGGATCGGCCCTCGCCACTCGAGTCATTCCCGCTGCACCGGCGATGAGCGCCATGAGTACCGCGAAGATCGGAATTTGCACGAAGGCGCGGTCGGGGACGGTGACCTCTAGCGGGAACGCTGGAGCCAGCATGAGCTGGATCACTGCCCCAATCGCGACTGCCCCCAGGGCGACGAGGACTGCCTGCAACGCCAAGCTTCCGATGAGACTCTTGTTGGAAACCCCCATCGCCTTCAGCACTGCGAAATCACGAACCCGCTCGAGTGCGGAGAGGTACACCACCGCCCCGATGATCACGGCCGCAACCATCCACAAGAGCGCCCGAACAAGATCCACAGAAGCCACAGCTCCCTCCAACGGTTCGAGCGTGTCTGCGGCCACCACTGCGCTGGGCACGGCGACCACCCCAGCCGGCAACGACGTCGGCTCCCCCTCGACGAGCACCACGCTCACCACCTGATCGGTCTGAAAGACGAGTTCCTGTGCGTCGGCGAGCGTCATGAACACCACCGGCATGCCGGCAAGAAGGGTGGTCTTGCGGGACAACCCGACGACGGTGAACGATCCACCGGCCACCGCAACGGGATCACCGACCTCGGCACCTGTCGAGTCGTCGAGGACGATCTCACCTGGCGACTGTGCCGGCCTGCCCTCGCTGGTACGCGGCGCACCAAGACCACCCTGCACATGGCCGACCAGGATGACTGCATCGGTGGTTTCGTTGTGCCTGAGGCTGCTGCGCGCGATGATCGCAGGGGTAGCTCGTTCGCCGACCACCTCTAGGGCGGTGCCAGCCGCGATCGTGGACGACGCCGTGAACGGTCCGGAGATCCCCTCGGGAAGTACCCACGTGGACGCACCGAACCCGTTGACCGTGTCTACGGGTTCACGATTGAACTGCTCGACCATGCCGGTCATCACGAACAGCAACGCGAAGATCAGTGCACCGAGCACGATCACCACCAGGAACCGCATGGCGCGGTGCTGCAGGTCTCTGAATGTGAGCAGAATCATCGTGGCGACCGTAGCCAGCTCTGGCCGCTGGCCCACTCCGAAACCATCGGAAGTGATCTTTCGTAGCCAGCCCGAGCCACGCCGTCGACCCGGTCGAACTCGAGCAACCCGATCCCCGGAAGGTGCAAGTTGATCATGAGGTCGACCACTCCCTCGCTGACCGTCTCGCGTTGATGGCTGACGGCACCGGTGAGCATGCTCCGAAGAAGTACCGCTGACATGCTGGGGTACGTGCTCGACTTCCGCAGAGAGGCAGCCAACGCTCGCCACCCAGACACGGCCGAGCCGAAGTCTGCCTTGGCGCGAGGACCCAGGGCAGGCGCAACGTCGACTGCGATCACCGTGCCGATCGCTCCGTCGTTGCGCATGGGCCCGACTGGCAGGTTGTTGAGGACGCCGCCGTCAACGAGCAGTTCGCCGAGGTGGGACACCGGTGGCAAGACTCCGGGAATGGCCACGCTGGCGCGAATGAATTTTGCGGCCGGGCCGCGTCGGTGCACTTCCAGCCGGGAAGTGGTCAGGTTCGTCGAAACGCAGTAGTACGGGAGCCAAAAATCTTCGACGTCACTCGTTCCGAAGTGCGCCTCGATGTTGCGAGAGATGCGTCCACCCTTGATCAGCGAAACAACCGGGATCGTGTAATCGAGCAAACGGTGGAACTGCGACTTGACGAGTTCGGAGAGGTCATCAGGAGTCGTGCCGAGCGCAATTGCGCCACCGATCGGCGCACCGATCGAACAACCGCCAACGTGATCGATCGGCACACCGATTTCGCACAACGCTCGAAACACGCCGATATGAGCAAATCCTCGGGCGCCGCCGCCGCCGAGCACCAATCCGACACCGTGACCGGTCGCGAGCCGGGCGAGCCGCTGCACGTCGGCAACGCACCCATCACGGAGGTGCACGATCTCGTTCGCACCATGCCGTTCCAGCAGCGCCGCCGTGTGCTGGGGTCGCTCGATACCAGCTGGCTGCAACACCGCCAACATCCGCACGACGTGGCTGACCGTATCGAGCACCTCGGTAACCGCATGAATTCGTCGAGTCTCTTCGGGCCCAGGATTCGAGGAGGCCACAATGACAGCCCTGTCCGCCTGACGAAGTGCTCGCCGAGTCCACGGCGTCATGTCGGGGTCGGCCTGCAGGAGCACGTGGTCGTTGGTGACGTCGGACTCATGCATGAACTCCGCGAGGCGCGGTAGCCCCACGTGGTCCGTGGCGACCTGGGCGATCTGATCTCGGTTGAGGAGTTGATCGACGCGCTCGCTCGAGAGGTGGGCGACCGTGCCGTGTCTGGCCATCTCGTCGAGCATCTCTGAAATCAGCTGTGGAGGGGCGTGTGGAGCACACACGATGACGGCCACAGAGCCTGCCCGATCGACGAGACGCTGTGGGGGCCGACGCAGGCGCGTCAAGATCCCACGGGCGACGCCCAACATCAAGCCTGGGTGTTGTGTGACCAGTTCCTCGAAGAGCGAGGTAGGGAACGTCGCCAAGGTGGTGTCACGGATTGCCCTCACCGTGGCAGAACGAGGGGCACTGTCCAACAAGCCCAGCTCGCCGACGATCTCGCCGCGACCTAGCTCGCGGACCATCCGCGCTGTTTCACCGTCGACGTCCATCACGACGAGCAGCCGACCTGAGACGATGAAGTAGGCGGCATCGGAGGGGTCGCCTTGCTGGAAGAGCACCTCTCCGGCCTCCAGGCGGTGCCATTGCGCACGATCCACGATCTGCTGGATGATGGTGGTGTCGGTCGAGCCGATCACCTCCGTGAGCATCCTTGCCACCTCGCTGCGGTCGATTCGAGAGCGCGCCTGTTCGGCCAGTGCATCCGCAACGTCGAGATGGTCATCCAGCCACGCCTCGAACGCAGGCCGGGTGACACCCAAAACCACTGCATCGCCGTCGGATCGAACCGTTGCGGTGCGGCGTCCCCCGGCGACGGCGGTGACGTCGCCGATCACTTGTCCCTCGGCCATCAAGGCGATCAGCACACTGCCTTGTGGCGTGTTCGTCCATGCTTTCAGACGGCCAGACCGCACCACGAAAACCTCATCGGCCTCATCACCTTCCGCGACGAGAACATCACCGTCGCTGAGCGCGAGCACCCTCGCCAGCGGATGCAGCCCCTCGAGGAGTCGCGCACCGATGTCGAGTCGCGCTTGCGTAACGCCGTGTTGTACTTCGCCTTGACCCACGCTTCTCCCGGTTGCCGCTCGACATCGCCGATTCTCAGACCGGCAGTGATGGTCGTCAATGATCGGACCCCGAGTGAAGCTAGCACTCTGCTCGATTTGCTGACCCACTCAGCCGCGGGAGCATTGCGCCCGTGCCCGCTCGGCCGGGCGAGTGGGGATCAAAGTCGTGTGGACCGGCGGGTCAACCGAAGTTCCCCACGACCGCGACGCCGGTGGCTTGGACCAGGCGGCCGAGCTCGTCGTACGCGGCGACGGCCACCTGCCCGGCGCCTGCGATCTCCGTGGCGCGCCTCGCGTCCTTCTTGCTCAGCCGTAGCACCTCGGCGCCGGCGAGGTCGGGGTACTGGACGGCCAGCGCTGCGGGCAGGCCGTGCGGGTCGAGCGTCACGGGGAGTGAGGATCCGCCGACGCTCTCGGCGCCCGGGGCCAGCGACCCGGCCGGACCCCAGTGCAGGCGGTAGGTCCACTGGCCACGATCGTCTGGCAGGTTCCAGGAAAGCACGTGGGGCGTGAGCCACGACGCCCTCGACGCGGTGAGGTCAGGCCCGAAGTCTGGGGCGAACATCTCGACCGAAACTGCGGTCGGCACGCGCTGCGCACCGCTGCCTGCGGTCTGGACGGCGATCGTCGTAGCCAGGCCCTCCTCGACAGTGAAGGCCACCGGGCCGACGGCACCGATGGAGACCGTGTAGCTACCCGCTGGGATGGCGATCGTCGTGAACGAATAGGTGCCGTCCCGATCGGGGTCTTGGAGCCAGGACCGCATGCAGGTCGCATCGTTGTCGATCAAGCAGCCCATCTCGGATTGAAAGTCCCCGGTGGCGACCAGGATCGGGTCAAGCTCGGTGTTCGTCACCCAGTGGGTGCGGTGGTCGTAGTAGAAGCCCACCTCACCGCCGTCGGTGCTGTAGAAGATGTCAGACCCGTTGCGGTTGCCCCCAGCGCCGTAGTTCTCGTCCCATGAGCGGTTGATCGCCGCCTTGAACGCGTATTGGCCGGCCTGCGGGGTGAACGTGCCCTTCCACACTTGATCGCCACCGAGGGCAAGCTGGATGGCGTCACACGGCGGGTCCCAGTCGGCGGCGCAGCCGATCTCGCTACCGTGGCTGCCAGGCACGGAGACCGCATTCGGCTGAGTGACGGGCCCGAGGTCGATCCCGGGGCCAGCCGGTGGCTGCGGCTGCCCGACGACGGCGCTGGTGGAGACCACGCCAACGTCGCCGTCGTGGTCGCGAGCGATGGCCCGATACTCCACGGGCGTGCCCTGGGCCAACTTGCTGACGTCGTGGAAGACGCGGTACGGAGCGTTGTCGTCGGTTCCGAGGAGCTGCCACTCCTGAGCGCCCACGGGCCGCCAGGCGAAGGTCACCTGCGTGAAGTCGCCACCAGGAAGAGCGATCCCGACCTCGGTGCGGCCGGTCACGATCCCGGTCCCGCCCGGGGCCGAGAACACCGGCGCAGGGACGCCGCCATCAGCGCGGAGCTTGGCGTTGGCCCGGTAGACCACAGCCGACAACGGTGGGACGGTGACCGTGACCCGGCCCTCCACATCGGTCTTTAGCTGGTCGCCCTCGTTCGCGGCAGGCCACACGCCCTTGAGCATGCTGCGCTGCGGCTGGTAGGTATCGAAGGTCGCCGTCTGCACGGTGCCGGCGTTGTTGACCGCAACCACATACTCGACCTGGTCGTCGGGGTCAATCCGGCTGAAGGCGAAGATGCCCGGAGCGCTCGTCGCGTACCGGTGGATCTGCGCACCGTCGGCCAGGGCAGGGTGGCCGGCACGGAGCTCGGCGAGGTCGGAGATGTGTTGGTAGAGCGGGTGCCCGATGTCGAAATTCTCGTCGGCGGTCGAGGCGTCGGTGCCAATCAGGTCGTACGAGTCGTTGTGCAGGTCGACCTGGCTGGCGAACATGTCCTCCCGCGCTCGCTGGTCGCCTATGCCGCCCGGTACCTCGGGGGGTGCGGAGAAGCCCTGCTCGTCGCCGTAGTAGACGACCGGCTGGCCGCGAGTGAGGTACATCAACGAGTGGGCGAGTTCGTCACGGGCGAGCAGTTCTGCATCGTCCCAAGTGGAGCCCTGGCGCAGGAAGCTGCCGATGCGGCCCATGTCGTGATTCCCGAGGAAGGTCGGCAGCGAGTAGGCGTTCGAATCGGCATCGGTGAAGTAGTCGTCGAGGGCGTAGAAGTCACGCAACTCGGTTGTGGGCTTGCCCTTGGCAAAGTTCACGCCACTGCCCTGGAAGCCGAAGTCCACGGTGGCCTGCAGGCGACCCTCGGTCGTGTACTGCGACATGAAGCGCGGATCGGCGTCGTAGACCTCGCCGAACATGAAAAAGTCGTCGTTGCCCACGGAGGCGGCGAAACCCTGCAGCGCAGGACCGAACTGCTTCCAGAAGTCCATGTTCACGTGCTTGACGGTGTCGATTCGGAAGCCGTCGACGCCGGCATCCGCCACCCACGTCTGGTAGATGTCGATCATGCCCGCGACGACCTCGGGCCGCTCGGTCCACAGATCGTCGAGAGCAGAGCGGTTGCCCGAGGGGAAGTCGCCGTACTCGCTGTTCTCCCCGGAGAAGGTCGAGGTGCCTCGGTTGTGGTACATCGTCGGGTCGTTGAGCCAGGTCGGGACCTTGATGCTCTCGTCTGCCGGATCACGAAACGTGGGGACGTACGGGAAGGAGATCTCTGGGTCGACCTCGGGGAACGGATCGCCGATGTAGGTGAAATCGCGATCGTCGAACGGGTTGCCGTTGGCGTCTCGGTACGGCACGGCATCGCGAGTCAGGTATGGCACCTGCCCCGTGGCGTCATAAGCGCTGTCGGGGTAGTCCAGGACGTCGGCGGTGTGGTTGGTGATGATGTCGAAGAAGACCTTCATGCCGCGGTCGTGCGCGAGGTCGATGAGGAGCTTGAGCTCGTCGTTCGTGCCCAGATGGGGGTCGATCTGCGTGAAATCGGTGATCCAGTATCCGTGGTAGCCGGCCGACTCGGTTCCTGGTTCACCCTGCACCGGCTTGTTCTTGAATGACGGCGTCATCCAGATCGCCGTGGTGCCAAGGCCCTCGATGTAGTCGAGCCGCTCGATCAGACCCTGCAGGTCACCGCCGTGGTAGAAGGCCTGATCCGTCGGGTCGTACCCGTGGTCGCTGCGGCTGCCCCCGATGAAACCGTTGTCGTTCGCTTGGGAGCCGTTTTCGAACCGGTCGGCCATGACGAAGTAGAAGTTCTCGCGTGTGAGGTCCTCGCGCAGGCTGTCTCCGGCGAGCGCCCGGTCGGCATCTGTCAGCCCGCCCGCCGGCTGGGCCGGGCCAACGGTGACTTGGTGCGTGCTGTGATCGTAGGTGAAGCGAAGCTCGGTGTCCTGGTCGATCGCCAGCGGGATGTTGCCGTCGGGCAGGCCGAACGTGGCGTCACCGTAGTTCTCGTTCCACGAGCCATTGAGCCGCACCTTGTAGACATAGTCGAATGGCTCGGCAGGGTCGCCAGCGGGAACCAGGAAGGTCCCGGCGAACAGGCCCGCAGACCCGGGAACCGGCACGAGGTCGGTCAGCGAGCACGTTTCCGACCAGTCGCCCTCGCACCCCAGTTCGCCCATCAGCGACCCCATCAGCGTCACCCGGTCAGGTAGCAGCGAGTGGTCAGCAATGGCAGGGGCGAGCGGCAACGCCGACGCCGAGGCGACGAGGATTGCGGCGAGCAGGGGACGCTGCAGTGAACTGCGCATGGTAAGCCTCCGGTCGGTACCCGACGTTCTGACGACCGTACCCCGCCCTGAGTCACCATGACAAGGGTCGGTGGCGGCGAGCCCTTTTGACGGAGACACCCGATGAGTTGCGGAGCATCCGAATCGAGATCCCGAGGAAACCCCTGAGTAGGTCGGCGAAGATGGATGCAACCATTCGGGGAACGGTTGCGTATTACACGTTGACATCCCGTCAATCGTCCATCAAGGAGCCATCATGAACCGATCACGCCAGTTGTTCCCAGTT
>JBBREA010000095.1:0-12252 GCA_038203385.1 Acidimicrobiales bacterium
GCACGGTTCCGCAACGTCGCCAGAGGAGCACCGGCCATGGTCATCCGCGGCAAGTTGGAACGGTATGCCAGTGATGGTGAGGCAGGGGTGATCAACATCGTCGCCGAACACTTGGCTCCGCTACCGCTTCCCGCCACCACCGCCAGCCGCGACTTCCGGTAGTTCGGGCCGCCTGGTCCCGCCCGGGTTCTGCCCAACGGCGCATCAACCTGATCGGATGAACCTCGCCCATCGTGCCGCCGGTGTAGCTGCGCTCGTCGACGGTGGCAAGCACCGTGACGGAAGGGAGATGGGAGCGACTGGAAGTCGTACCACTCCTCGCTGGCGGTGGACGGTCGCAAGCTACGAGCGATTGGTCTTCGAGCCCGACGCCGAGGTTCGCCGGCTGTGCCGTTTCGCGAATCTTCGTTGGGATACACGCATCCAGGGTGCGCTTCCGTTGACGCGGCATACGTTGACGCCTCCGTCGCCCGACAAGTGGAAGGCCAACGAAACTGAACTGGCCAATGTACTTCCGTCGCTTGCGGCGACGGCCGAGCGCGCCGCCAAGGTGGCCGATATCAGGCCGAACGATCAAGCGGTCGCGCAGGCGTCGGCCCGTAAAGAGCGCCTCGGCAGTGTGCACACCGACACGGTCGCCGAGTTGCTCGGCACAGCTGATGCGAGTGTGATGTTGTCGACGTATCAAAGCGGAAGTGTGATCACGCTGCGCCGACTCGACGACCGGTTGAACACGCACTTCACGTCCATGCCGAAACCGATGGGAATCGCGTTGTCCGGTAGTGGTCAGTTGGCGGTTGGCACCAGCGACGAGGTGTGGCAATACCGCGGTCTGTGTATGCCGCACTCACCGCGCTGTTATCGCGATCAGATGTGGGTGCTCGAGTCTGGCAAGGGCTCGTTGAGCCGTGTCGATCTCGCCACCGGCAAGCCCGAGGTATTCGCAACGCTGCCAGGCTTCACCCGGGGTCTGGCGTTCCTCGGGCGGTATGCACTCGTGGGGCTCAGTCAGGTGCGCGAGTCGGTGTTCGACGGCCTGCCTTTGACGAAGGGTTCCGAGCCGAAACACTCCGGACTTTGGATCGTCGATCTCGACTCGGCCACGATCGTCGGCTTCGTGCGATTCGATGGCGTCGTGCACGAGATCTTCGACGTTCAAGTCGATCGCTCACCGGGGCACCTCCACGTGGTCGATGTCGGCTCCGAACAACATCTGAACTCCTTCGTGGTCCCCGACGCGGCACTCGCAGAAGCGAACGCGCAGGAACGCTGACCCCAACACCCGTTGAGCGCGCACTCGCTTCACATCGAGCCTGTTGCCTTGCCCGCACAGCGTGCTATTCTCGCGCCGATTCGCCCCGTGGCGACTGAATACGTTGGAGGATCGTCGTGTCAGATCGTTTGCCAGTCGTTACGTCGGCTCGCCTCTCGTTGTGTCGTGAAGCCGGCCAGGCGTTGCGGGTCACGCCGCGACTGGCTGGTGCGGCGGCGATCACCTTCGTCGGTGGTGTGTTGTTCGTGGATGGTGCCCCGGTGTCGGCGGCCACGTTCGCGGTGACCAACACAGATGATGCTGGCGCCGGAAGTTTTCGGGATGCCGTGGTCGCGGCGAACCTCGCACCGGGTGAAGACACGATCGAGTTCACTTTGGCTGATCCGAGCACGATCACACTGTTGACGAGGGTCGATATCACCGACGACCTCCGGATCGTTGGGCCCGGCCGAACGGCCCTGACGTTGACGAACCCTACGGGCGACGTGCTGTACATAGGTACTGGTTCGTTGTACGTATCGGCGTTGACGATCAACGATGCCGGCGACGACGGAATCTACCTGTCATCGGCAGGCGATCTCACCGTCAACGATGTCGCCATCACCCTCAGCGCAGGCGAAGCAGTGTACGTCAACGGTGGCGGGTCGATCGCGATCATCGATTCTGATATTACGGGATCCGGGGATCATGGGCTCTACATCGACGGCGTTGTCGATGTCACGGTAACGGGTTCCAATATTTCGAATAACTCTGGGCACAATATCTATGCGAGTAATGTGTCAGGAGACGTTGTCATCCAGAACTCGACCGTCAGCGACAGCGGCTCATACGGCATCTATATCAACAATGTCCTCGGCAGCGTCCAGATCACAGACGTCGTAGCGAACGGCAACGACGGTTCGAACATTTTCGCTAGGGCGGTCGGCGGGAGTGTTACGTTGACCCGGGTTTCCGGTAACGGTTCTATAGCTGGTGGCGGGGCTTATCTGAACTCAATCACTGGAGAAGTATTATTCGATAGCTCCACGTTTGCCAATAACGACACGTATGGCATCGAGCTCAGTAACGTTCCAAACGCTGTAATCCGAAACACGACGATTTCGACGAACGCATCTGACGGGGTGACCCTGATCAATAGCTCGGTTTCAATCGAGCATTCGACAGTCGTCGACAATGGTGGTGCAGGTGTTCGACTCTATGGAAGTGACGCAGTGATCACGCACTCGATCGTGTCAGGGAACGTGGATGGTGCGGTCCTCGCCACCTCTTCCGAAGGCATCAACACATACGCGGTGGATCATTCGTTGGTGCCGGTGGGTTCTGGGTTTGCGGGTGTGGGGAATGTGGAGGCTGACGACCCGATGCTTGGGCCGTTGCAGAACAATGGCGGTTCGACTGACACGCATGTACCGATGTCCGGTTCGCCTGCGATCGATGCGGGTGACCCGGCGATCGCTACACCTCCGGCGACGGATCAGCGTGGGTCGGCGAGGGTCGTCAATGTGATCGATATCGGTGCGGTCGAGGTGAATCCGGGTCAGGTTGATATCTCGCCGGTGGCGGTGTCGGTGGGGGAGGCTGCCGGGACGGTGGCGGTGACGGTGACGCGGTCGGGTGGTTCTGATGGCGCAGTCTCGGTGTTGTTGTCCACGGCGAATGGCACGGCCCTGGCACCCGGCGACTACACGACGGTGTCGCAGGTGGTGTCGTTTGCTGATGGCGTGTCGGGTCCGCAGGTTGTGAATGTTGTGATCGCGGATGATGCGACGGTCGAGCCGGCTGAGGTCTTCACCGCGTCGTTGAGCGCACCAACGGGTGGTGTGGTGATTGGCGCGGCGCTGTCGACGGTGACGATCACCGACGATGATGTCGCCGCAACGACGACAACGACAATCGTGCCGACCACGACGATCGCGCCGACGACGACGGTGGCTCCTGCGGTGGTGGCACCGACGTTGGCTCCAACGATCCCGGCCACGGGTGCGTCGTCGACGACGACCCCCACTGCCTGGATAGCTGGCCTGCTGGTTGTGGTCGGTGCCGCACTTGCCCGCATCACCCGCCGCACGGCCAAATCAGCCTGAACGTGGCGCGCGAGCGGGGAACTCAGATGCCAAGACCAGACATCGCCACCCAATCAGCCGATTCGAACCCACGCCTGCTAGGAGTTCGTCTGCTGTGACGATCGTGGCGATCAAGCCAGCGAGTTGGCGAGTAACACTGCGCACCGACCTCGTCCTCGACGCACTCGAGATGGCCCGTGTGGAGACGTGACCTGACCGCAGCACCTTGATGAGGAGGTTGTTGATGGGAAGGCGAGCTGGGTGGATGCAGGAGTTGACGGGGCGTTCGCCGATGAAGTCGCCGGGTGCGCGCGGCCGATGTTCGTCGAGTACACCTCAGCCAGGCGTGGTTCGACCTCACCGGTTGTGAGTCCCTTCGCGGTCAACGAGATCGCCATCGAATCGACCCCGTCCAACCGCCGCTGGTTCTTGCGGACCGTCGCCGGCTCGAAACTGCCGTCACGATCCTTGGCACGTCGATGTCGACCGGACCGATCTCGGTGATCACCATCTTGGAGCGGGTCCCATTGCGGGAGTTGCCATGGTTGCGGCCCTCTATCGCGTGCTTCGGATAACCGAGGTGTTCTTCCATCTCGGTTATCCGCGAGGCCCGTTTCGAGTACCTGCTTGGTGAGATCGCTCAGCAGCCTTCCCGGGCCAACCAAGTTCCTGCCGTCAGCTTGGCTTGATCCATCAGCTGCGCAGCGAGCGACCGATCCCGCCGCCCGTCACTGTTGTCGTCCTGCGGCATGGCATGGGGCCAAAGGCTCTTCGCATGCTGCATCAGCACATCGCGGAGGCCGGGCTGAACTGGACGGGCCAAGAAGGGACACGAGCCGTCGACGCATACCTGGCCGAACTCGCAGCGATCGAGAACGGGGGCCGCATCGAGTACTACGACGATGGGCAACACAAGGCCGTCGGGCCAATGCGCAACGGCCAGTTGCACGGGCGGTGGAAGTTGTTTCGCCGAGACGGCACGCTGATGCGGTCTGGTCAGTTCTCGCTGGGTGAACAGTTCGGTACGTGGACTACCTTCGATCGGGCCGGCAACCCCACCAAGACCACGACGTTCTGAGGAAGCAGAGACGAGGAATCAGAGACATGGAACACCCGAAGATGTTCGATGATGACGATCCGCTGCTCCGCCGAGTCAGCGAACTCGCCCTGCCCTTTCCGGGCGCTGAGATGAAGGTCTCGCACGGGCGTCCTGCGTTCTTCACCAAGAAGATTTTCGCCTACTACGGCGGCTCGGTCAAAGGTGTCAAAGAGTGGGTGCAGCACCCGCAATCGCTCATGGTGATTCCCGATCCTGCGGACCGCCAGGCACTCGTGGAAGACAGTCGGGTGTACCTGCCGGCCTACCTCGGGCCATATGGCTGGATCGGCATCGATCTCGACGAACGCACCGACTGGACTGAGATCGCAGAACTCATCGACGCGTCGTATCGCCTCACCGCAACCAAACGAAACATCGCCGAACTCGACGCAATGGTTGAGGCTGGAGCATGAGACTGGTGAACCGTCGTCAGTGACCTTTGGTCGGGCGCGGTGTTAGCTCCGACCCCCCGGCGCTGCCTGCCGGACCTGCAGTCTTCACGTACGGGCTAGAAGGGGGACGCTGAACCGCGCGCTCTGAGACGGCCATTGATTGCTTCCACAGACGTCTCAGCCTTCGACCCACTGCAGTGTCAGGATCGGCGACAGGACCGACGTCTGAAAGTCGACTCGACCTGACCAGCCGAGAATTCGATCAGCTCGCAACGTTTGTTCGCAACGACGGGATCGTGTTGTCGCGGGTACGGCTCGATGACCGCTGACATGGCTTGAGATGGCGTACTGAGATCCAGGTTTGTGATTCACGCGTCCGTCTGGCACACTTGACCACGATGTTGACGGCAACCGCCACACCCACAATTGGCCTCGTAGTACTCATTTCCTAGCGCACTCAGCTCCTCGCTGCGTGCGCCCACGACCTCCCGAATCGGGGGGTCGTTCTGTTTTTCCAGCCAAGCCAGACGACACTGACTTCCAGAACTGCTTCCACGAACTGAAGAATGCGAGTAGGAGAACTCCATGATCACCCCAGGGACAAAGATCACCGGTGCGCAGGCGCTTATCAAGGCGCTCGAGATGGAGTCGGTAGATGTGATATTCGGGCTGCCTGGCGGATGCATTCTTCCCGCCTACGACCCGCTGCGCGAATCTTCCATTCGCCACGTACTCGTGCGCCACGAACAGGGTGCCGGTCACATGGCAGAAGGCTACGCCCACGTCACGGGTCGGCCCGGAGTTGCGATGGTCACCTCTGGCCCGGCCGCGACGAACCTGGTCACCCCTCTCATGGATGCCTTCATGGATTCCATCCCGATGGTGGGCATCACCGGCCAGGTGTCCACCCATGCCATAGGTAGCGATGCGTTCCAAGAGTGCGACACTGTTGGCATCACCCGTTCGTGCACGAAGCACAACGATCTCGTCATGTCGGCCGAGGACCTTCCGCTTGCAATTCGCCAGGCGTTCCACATCGCCACCACGGGTCGCCCCGGCCCGACGTTGGTCGACATTCCCAAAGACGTGCTCACCAATGACATGAGCTGGTATTGGCCGTCCGATGAAGAGGTCATCGAGTCACTGCCCGGGTACCGACCGACCACCAAAGGTCATCCGCGGATGATCAAGGAAGCCGCAAAGCTGATTCTCGCCTCTGAACGGCCCGTGCTGTACGTGGGTGGCGGGATGCTCAAGGCCCGCGCCGCCGAGGCGTTGCGGGAACTGGTCGACCTCACTGGTATCCACGTCGTCACCACGCTCATGGCGCGCGGTGTGTTCCCAGACGATCATCCGCTCAACCTGCACATGCCTGGCATGCACGGCACTGCCACCGCCACGACGGCCATGCAAAAGAGCGACCTGCTCATCAACCTGGGCGCTCGATTCGACGACCGCATCACTGGCCGGATCGACAGCTTCGCTCCTGAGGCCAAGATCATCCATGTCGACATCGACCCGGCCGAGCAGGGCAAGGTGCGCAAGCCAGACGTGCCAATCGTTGGCGACTGCCGCTTGGTCACCGAGGAGCTCATCCGTGCGATCCGCGAGTTGCTCGACGGCGGTGCGGTTCGTCCCGACCAGCAGCCGTGGCAGTCACGGGTGTCTGGATGGAAAGAGCAGTTTCCGCTCACCTACGAACAGTCAGAGCCGGGTGGCGCGCTCAAGCCTCAGTACTGCCTGGAACAGCTCCGCGATCGGGCGCCGGAAGGCACCATTCTCACCTCGGGTGTGGGTCAGCATCAGATGTGGTCGTCGTTGCACTGGAAGTTCAACGAGCCGTACACCTGGGTCAACTCGGGCGGCCTCGGCACCATGGGCTTCTCGATCCCGGCCGCCATCGGTGCAAAGATGGGTCGCCCGGATCGCACCGTGTGGGCGGTCGACGGCGACGGCTGCTTCCAGATGACCGCGCAAGAGCTGGTCACCGCCACGGTCGAGCGGATCCCGATCAAGGTCGCGCTGTTGAACAACAGCTATCTCGGCATGGTGCGCCAGTGGCAAGAGATGTTCTACGACGAGCGGTACAGCGAGGTGTACCTCTCCACGGACACACCCAACTACGTGCAGTGGGCTGAGTCGATGGGATGCGTCGGCATCCGTGTGGAGTCTCCGGAAGAAGTTGGCCCGGCGATCGACCTTGCCAACTCCATCAACGACCGAAGCGTCGTCGTCGAGTTCCGTACGGACTGGCAAGAAAAGGTGTTCCCCATGGTTCCTGCAGGCGCGTCGAACAGCGACCTGTTGGTGCACCCCACGCAGCAACACCTCCGCGACCGGCTGGGCTGACCATGAATCATCACATCTTGTCGGTGTTGGTTCAGAACAAACCTGGCGTGCTTGCGCGCGTCGCCAGCTTGTTCGCTCGCCGCGGTTACAACATCTACTCCCTCGCCGTCGCTCCGGCAGAGGACGAAGGAATGAGTCGAATCACCGTGGTGGTCGACCTGGAGTCGGCTCCGCTCGAGCAGATGGTGAAGCAACTGTTCAAGCTCGTCGACGTCATCAAGATCTCCGAGCTCGATCCGCGCCGTTGCGTGGAGCGCGAACTGCTGCTGGCCACGGTGCGGGCGGAACCCGAGCATCGGCGCCAGATCGTCGAACTCGCCACCATCTTCGAAGCGAAGATCCTCGCTGTCGGCGCCGACGCGATCACCATCAGTTTGGAAGGTGAGCCCAGCAAGCTGGATGATTTCGAAGACCTTCTCGACAATTACCACATCGTGGAGCTGCAACGCACTGGTCGTGTGGCGCTCCCAAAGATCGACCGTGCCGCCCGGCAGCGCTCGAAATTCAATCAATCGAACAAGCTGAAAGGGTGACCTCATGGCCGCCAATGTGTATTACGAAGCCGACGCCGACCCCTCGATCATTCGGGGCAAGAAGGTCGCCATCATCGGCTACGGCTCGCAGGGCCACGCCCACGCGCTGAACCTGAAGGAATCGGGCGTGGAGGTGTGTGTTGGTCTGCGTGACGGTTCATCATCGAAGGCCAAGGCGGAGAACGCCGGGCTCACGGTGAAGTCGATCGACGACGCTGCTGAATGGGCCGACGTCATCATGATCCTTGCACCAGACACCGAGCAGAAGGCGATCTTCGACGCTCATATCGCGCCACACCTGCAGCCTGGCGACGCGTTGGCGTTCGCTCACGGCTTCAATGTCCGGTTCGGCCGCATCACTGCGCCGGAAGGCGTCGACTCGATCATGATCGCCCCGAAGGGCCCTGGTCACTTGGTTCGTCGTACATACACCGAAGGCGGCGGCGTGCCGGCGCTCATCGCCGTCGATCGAGATGCCACGGGTAACGCGAAGGCGCTCGCGTTGTCTTATGCCGAGGCCATCGGTGGTGCCCGCGCCGGCGTCATCGAAACCACGTTCCCCGAAGAGACCGAGACCGACCTGTTCGGCGAGCAAGTGGTGTTGTGTGGTGGCCTCACCAAGCTCGTGCAATACGGCTTCGAAACGCTCACCGAGGCGGGTTACGCGCCCGAGATGGCCTACTTCGAGTGCTTGCACGAAGTGAAGCTCATCGTCGACCTCATGTACGAAGAGGGCATCGCCGGCATGCGCTACTCCATCTCCGACACTGCCGAGTACGGCGACCTCACTCGTGGGCCACGCATCATCACCGAGGCCACCAAGATCGAGATGAAGAAGATCCTCACCGAGATCCAGAGCGGTCAGTTCGCCGACGAATGGGTAGCTGAATCCGAGTCGGGCCGCGCCAACTATCACCGCATGCAAGTAGAGGGCAAGGCTCATCCGATCGAGAAGGTCGGCGCCGAGCTGCGCGCCATGATGCCGTGGATCTCGGCCGGTCGTCAGAAGGTGGCCGACGCCTCAGGCGGCGACAGCTGACAAAGAGCTAATTCCCTCAGCTGACCGCTACTTCGCAAGCGATGCGCATCATCGCTTCCACACCGAGCTTGAGATCTTCGTCGCTGATTCGTTCGGTGTCGCCCGAGTCGAACAACAGGTCGGACACCGTCATGATGGCGAGTGCCTCGATGCGGTGCACCTGGGCAACGGTGTACATCATCGCCGCTTCCATTTCCACGCCGATGTGACCGGTGCGGCGCCAGCGCGCAAACGTGTTGGGGTCGGGGTCGTAGAAAACCCCACTCGTGACCACGGGGCCGACATGCACCTTCGCTCCCTGCGCCCGGCTGGCGGCCGCGGCCGCTTCCGCCAACTCGAACGTTGCGGTTGGGGCGTACGAGTCCATCTGGGCGTAGCGCAACGCCGTGGTGTCTTCGGCGGTAGCGCTGATGGCGATGACGGTGTCGCCCATGACCATGCCCTCGCCGAGGCCCCCGCAAGTGCCGACGCGAATGAGTCGCTGCACACCGAGCATGACCAGTTCTTCGAACACGATGCCGGCCGACGGGCAACCCATGCCGGTGGTTTGCACGCTGAGCGGCTCTCCGTTGTAGGTGCCGGTGTATCCGAGCATGCCTCGCTCTTCGTTGACCAGCCGGGAACCTTCGAGGCCACCGTCGAAGAACGTCTCGGCGATGAAACGCGCACGTCGTGGGTCTCCCGGGCAGAGCACGTTGGGTGCGTAGTCGGACGGTTCGGCTCGAAGATGAATCGGCATGCCTGCATCGTAGGAGGTCGCGAATCGTCTCCGTCGGGCCGCGCGGTGCGCGACCTATCCTGGCGACCATGCTGCACCTGCACGACACCGCGACTCGAGAGGTACGTGAACTCGCCCTGCGCGAGCCCGGAAAGGTCAGTATCTACCTCTGCGGCCCCACGGTGTACGGCCCTCCTCACATCGGCCACGGCCGAGCAACCCTCGAATACGACATCCTGCGCCGCTACTTGGAGTGGACGGGCCTCGAGGTACGCCTCGTGTCCAACATCACCGACATCGAAGACAAGATCATCGAGAGGGCCGAACGCGAGGGGCGTCCGTGGCAAGACATCACCACGAAATGCGAGCGCATGTGGTTCGAAGCGATGGCAGGCATCAACGTGGCCCGTCCCACCGACGTGCCGCACGCCACAGAGTACGTCGACGAGATGGTCGAGATGATTGCGGCGCTCGTGGAGCGTGACAGCGCCTACCAGACCGACGACGGCATCTACATGGCTACCGAGTCGGTTGCCGACTACGGGTTGCTGGCCCACCAAGACATCGATGACATGCTCGCCGGCGGCGGTGACCGCGAGGTCGTGGGAGCGGATGACAAGCGTCACCCTGCCGACTTCGTGTTGTGGAAGTTCTCCAAGCCCGGCGAGCCCTCCTGGCCGTCTCCGTGGGGCGACGGCCGACCGGGTTGGCACTCCGAGTGCGTGGTGATGAGTCTCGATCTGTTGGGGGAGGGATTCGACCTGCATTGCGGTGGGCAAGATCTTCGGTTCCCGCACCACGAGAACGAGCGTGCGCAGGCGGTCGCGCTGGGTAAGCAGTTCGCCAACCACTGGATGCACCACGGCTTCATCGTCGACGCCGAGGGCGAGAAGATGTCGAAGTCGCTCGGCAACGTCAACAACCTGCTCGACCTCATCGACGCGTACGACACACGCGCCTACCGAATGGTGTTGCTGCAATCTCGTTACAGCAGCCCCATCAGTGTCAACGGCGACACGTTGGACGCTGCGACCAAAGCGATGTCCGGCCTCGACGCGTTCGCGGCTCGCACCAGCGGCGTCGCAACGAGTGAACCCGACGCAGCGGTGCTCGATGCGTTTCGCCAGGCGATGGACGACGACCTCGACACGCCCAAGGCCACGGCGTTGTTGTTCGACACCGTGCGGCGAGCCAACGCCGCCCTCGACGCAGGCGAGTCGTCGGCGCCGTCGCTCGTGGCGGCGGCCCACGAGATCGCCTCGGTGTTCGGCCTGGTGCTCGGCGCGGCTGACGACGTGCCAGCAGACGTACTCGCCAGAGCCGAGGCACTCGACCAGGCCCGAGCAGCCAAAGACTTCACCACCGCCGACACCATCAGAGCCCAGCTGCAAGCAGCAGGCTGGTCAGTAGAAACCACCAAAGACGGCACCACCGTCCGTCGGTAAAAAGTGTCACAGGCCGGCCGGTCACCCAGCCCGTAGACGCGGCACTGGCCGCCCCGGAAGATCCGGAAGCGGCCAGTGCCTGTTGCGTGGATATTCGACTTAGACGTCGCCGCCCGCCGTGCCTTCTTCAAGGAACGGGAAGATCGGGAAGATCGGGAAGACGAAGTCGATCGGCGCATATGACGATGCGAAGAACGTCGCCGACATGATCGAGTTGCCGATCGTGCCAGTTCCGATCGCCATGTCGCACACGAGATTGAAGGGCCGACCAGAGATGATGAGGCCCGTGTACTGCTCGACCGGGAACGTGGCCTCGACCGAGAACGTCTGGGCAGCGCCAGAGTGAGCGGTGTCACGGAACATCGCCGTCGTGTGAACGGCAGTACCGTCGGTGAGGCTGCATCGGATCTGCTGGTTGGCACCGGCGAACCAGTCGACCGAGGCACTGACGTGCACAAATCCGGCCGATGGCGGACGAATTCTAGCGGTCAGGACCACTTCTTCAGTAGTGGTGATGGGTTCATCCGCGGTATCGGCGTTCGAAACGATTCCGGGCTCGTTCGAGGTATCGCCGCTCGTGACGGTGTTGTTCTTGATGTCACCGCTTTCGATCGTTTCGTCGGTGATGTCGGCTCCGGCGATTGATCCGTCTTCAACGTCGGCTCCGGTGAGTGATCCGTCGACAATGTCTGCACCCGTGTGCTCGTGGTCGTCGTAGTAGCCGACGACGTCGATGATCACGTTGACGGTGCCCTGCAGGTTGTAGATCGAGAACTTGCCAGCGTCATCGATGGGGATGGTGACTGCGTTCGGCGTCGGCGGCTCGCCCGGTACTGGGTTGAGGCTGGAGGCCGGGCTAGGAGGGACGGTGAGGCCGGGGGCGAACTGGAGGAACGTCGGCAACGTTGCGTCGAGTGCGGTGACGTTCAACACGAGGGCGCTGACGCCAGCGGGAACGTTGCAGTTGCCCTGTGCGCCGGTACCGGTCCAGGTGACAGTTTCGTTCGGTCCATACGGCGTGTTACGCGGTCCAACGAGGAACTGCGGCCGAGTGTCGGTGAGACGACACGGGCTGATGGCGATGTAGACGGGCTGCTCGCCCGTGGAAACGGTGGCGCTGGCGAGGCCGAAGCCGCCCGCTCCGAGCGAAACCGCAACAGCAGCGCCAATGGCGGCCCAGCGGCTTCTGTTCAGTCGGGGCCGTTGCGACGCATCGGCCAGTGTGCTTGTTGGTTCGTGTCCCATGGGCGAGACATTACGCCTTCTGAAAAGCCTGTCGAGGGTTTTTTCTTGCATGCCCGTGTCGTTGGGCTCGGCGTCTGGTGAGCGGTTGGAGTGGAT
>JBBREA010000096.1:0-12239 GCA_038203385.1 Acidimicrobiales bacterium
CGATCGTCGATTGCGACGGAACGAGCGTTCGTGGCAACGTGATCAACTGCCCGCCCGACCCCGAGCACGTCAAGCTCGGCATGAAGGTCAAGCTCACCACTGCCTCGATGGGCGCTGACGGCGCCGGTGTCGAGGCCATCACCTACGCGTTCGAACCAGCCTGAGAAATAGGACACATAATCATGAGCAAGAGTGACGACATCTGGATCCTTGGGATCCACATGACCAAGTTCGGCAAGCACTTCGACAAGGACATCGTCGACCTGGGTTCCGAGGCCATCTTCGGCGCTTTGGCCGATGGTGGGGTGACCATGGCCGACATGGGCATCCTTGCGGCCGGCAACCTGATGGGTCGCGGCAGCATCGGCCAAGACCTGCAGAAGCAGGTCGGCCAGACCGGAATCCCCGTCTACAACGTGTCGAACGCGTGCGCGACTGGCGCCACCGCGCTTCGTACAGCGATCATGGCTGTCAAGGCCGGCGAAGTGAAGATGGGTCTCGCCGTCGGAGTCGAGAAGCTCGCCGGTTTCGGCCTGCTTGGTGGTGGATCGAGCGCCGACAACTCCAATGAGTGGACGCGCCAAGGTCGCCTCGGGGCAGTCGCCCCGATCGAAGGTCGCATTGGTACGGAGACCATGCCAGGAGTGTTTGCGCAGATAGGTCAGGAGTACGCCCACAAGTACGGCGGCGTCGACTTCACGACCTTCGCCCAGATCAGCGAGAAGAACCACAGCCATTCAACGCTCAACCCGCTCGCGGCGTACAGCAAGGCGATGTCGCTCGACCAGATCATGAACGATGTGATGATCGCGTATCCCAACACGCGACCGATGTGCTCGGCCAATTGCGACGGCGCCGCCGCCGCGGTGGTGACCAACGGCGCGACACTCGAAACGCTCTCGCTCGAGCAGCAGCGCCGTGCGGTCAAGGTGTCCGCGTCGATTCTCACCAGCGACCCGTGGCAAGAGGCGTGTCAGGTACTGCCCGACGTCAACACGCTCACCCGCGCTGCAGCGCAGCAGGCGTACGAGCAAGCCGGCGTGGGCCCATCGGATCTCGATTTGGTCGAACTGCACGACTGCTTCGCCACAGCCGAACTCGTGCACTACGACAATCTGATGCTCTGCGAAGAGGGCGGTGCCGGAGACTTCTTCCGCTCGGGCGCCACCTGGCGCGACGGCGCGTTGCCGGTCAATGTGTCTGGCGGCCTGCAATCGAAGGGCCACCCCATCGCGGCTACCGGTATCGCCAACATCTGGGAGATTTGCCAGCACCTCCGCAACGAAGGTGGGCCGCGCCAGATCGAAGGAGCGAAGGTCGGTCTGGCCCACGTCATCGGCTTGGGTTCGGCTTGCGGCGTCCACATCCTGGAGAAGAGGGCGGCTTAGGCCTCGTCCGTCCCCCCCAGTTCATCTGGGGGGACGTGACGTAGAGGTCTGTGGCGCCGGTGCCACCTTCGCCGATTCCTGGAAGGCAAGGGGCGCAAGGCGGCCGAAGGAAGCGCCGCGAGCAAGCAACGTCGAAGGTCGCGAAGGCCTCGGAGATCGATCGGGTGTCAGTCGGGTGTCGGGTCTGAGAAGTTGGCAAGCACCCGTTCGGTCACTCGGGCGATGACTGCGAGTTCGTCTCTGCTGAGAAGATCGATGAAGAGACTGCGCACACTGTCCACGTGGGCTGGCGCGGCATCTTCGAGTGCTCTGCGACCGCGATCGGTGACGGCGATGAAGAATCCGCGCCGGTCCGACGGGCACGACTCCTTCTTGACGAGGTCACGGTCGATCATGCGTTTCACATGATGTGACAACCGCGTCTTGTCCCAGCCGATTGCAGCAGCGAGCTCGTACGCCCGCAGCCGCTCGTCGTCACGGTCGGTCAGCGCCACCAGCACTGCGTAGTCCTGCAGCGACAACGTCGAGTCGGCCGCCAGTTGTCGGGACAGCTCAGCACCGGCACCGCAGTCGACCCCTGGGGCAATACCCGGATCGGTTTCGAAGGTGCTGCCACCATCAACCGCAAGGATTTCGGAGTGAGCTGGAATGCGGCTCTCGACGCCGGCGGCGTCTTGGTGAGCGAGAAGGTCACGCTCGAGTTCGAAGTGTCGGCTGTTCGCGACAGCCAAGTCTGACCTCGAACAACCCGCAGTTCTTGATGCCCGTCCACCGCCCTTGCCTGCCGGCGAGGAGCGGTGGGCGGGTATTTCGCGTGTGACTGGTATACCGGGAGGGGTATCCTGCGGGGGAGGGTATCCTGCTGGCATGGGTAGCTCTGATCCTCGCAAATTCGCACTCTTGGCGTTTGGCCTGGTCGGGTTCCTCTCGGTGGGTGCGTGCGGCGGCTCCGATGGCGAAACGGTCAGTACGCCGGTCGACGAGGGCACGACAGCACTTGGCAGCTCGGTCGTCGTGGTCGACGTGCGAACGCCCGCTGAGTTTGCTGCTGGCCACCTAGACGGCGCCGTCAACATCGATGTGCAAGGCACCGACTTCGACGCCAAGATCGGTGAACTCGACCCCGGCGCTTCATACGTGGTGTATTGCAGATCGGGCAACCGCTCGGGTGTTGCCGTGGACCGCATGGCCGAACTGGGTATCACCGATGCGGTGAACGCCGGTTCCCTGGAATCGGCAGCCGAGTTCACCAACCTCGACATCGTCATCTGACCGACGGCTCGCTCGCGCAGGGATGTGCCGGTGCCTTAGAGTCGGCGCATGCGAGTTCACCTCGATTCGGAACTGTGCCAGGGTCACAACCGTTGCTACTCGTTGGCGCCGGAGTTGTTCGATGTCGACGACTACGGCCAGGCCGTGTTGTTGGTCGACGGTGACGTCCCCGACGACCTCCACGTCAAGGCCCGCCTCGCAGCAGCGAACTGTCCCGAGTATGCGATCAAGATCACCGAGAACACCTGACATGACCGACGTCTCCCACGACGCCAGCTCGCGCCCACCGGTCATCCGAAGCACTGCCGAGTCAGGTCCTACCGAATACGTGATGCCAACGTTCGGTGACAGCCCGGTGGGCACCAACATCTGGCAGCGAGTGCCGTACGACCCCGACGACTATGGCCCGGTGTCCGACTTTGCCACCGACTTCGACCACGCCGACCCGAACTACAACGTCCATGCGCATGAGATCTGGAAAGACCTTCGCGAGTCCGGATGCCCGGTAGCGCACTCTGATCGCTACGGCGGCATGTGGATTCCGCTCACCCACGACACCGTCCACGAGGTTGCCTACGACCTCGAACACTTCACCAGCAGGGCTGTCATCGTGGCGGTTGGTCGGCCAGGAGACCTTGCGCTACCAGCTCCGATCGGCGCTGCGCCGCCGATCACGAGCGACCCGCCGTTTCATGGAATGGCGCGGCGACTCTTGCTTCCGGCCTTCGCACCAAAACAGATCGAGCCGTGGGAGCCTGAGATTCGGTTGCTGTGTCGGAAGTTGCTCGACGAGATCGGCCCGATCACGCCCGGCGAGACCGTCATCGATGCTGCGGTGCAATACGCGCAAGACATTCCGGTCAACGTCATCGGCCGGATGCTCGGCTTTCCGGCTGCGGACGAAGCGTTGTTCCGCAAATTCGTCCACGACGTGATCGAACGCATCACCGAGGAGCCCGGCACCCGCGAGGGTATGGACGACCTGGGCAAGTACATCCTCGCTCAGATTCACGACCACCGTCTCCACCCACGTGACGACCTCACGAACTACCTCATCAACGTCGAGGTGGATGGCCAACCGGTGAACGACGACATCGCCGGGGGCATGATCATCCTGCTGCTGATCGCTGGCATCGATACCACGTGGTCAGCCATCGGCTCGTCGCTCTGGCATCTTGCGCTCCACCCGGAGGATCAGCAGCGATTGCTCGAGGACCCCGAGGTGATGACGTTCGCGCTCGAGGAGTTCCTCCGGGCGTACGCACCGGTCACCATGGCGCGCATGGTTGCCAAAGACGTGGACTTTTACGGCTGCCCGATGAAGCAAGACGACTGGGTGCTGCTGCCGTTTCCTGCGGCCAACCACGATCCGACCAAGTTCGAGGCGCCCGACACGTTCATCGTGGACCGGGAGGAGAACCGTCATGCGGCGTTCGGTCTCGGCATCCACCGTTGCCTGGGATCGAACCTCGCACGGCTCGAACTCAAGGTGGCGATCGAGGAGTTCATCAAGCGCTTCCCGAGCTTCGAGCTCGCTGGTGAGACACGCTGGAGCATCGGCCAAATTCGGGGCCCTCGCGAACTGCCGGTCAGGATCCTCGAAGTCGCCGACTGAACGCTCAGGAGCCGAGCGGGTAGGCGAGGCCTTGCCGAGCTTGCCGGCTTGGCGACGCCAATAGACACGGGGGACATGAGCGGAATGATGAGTAGGTTCAAATGCGAGCGCAGCGACCTATCCGCTCATCGCGTTTGACGAAAGCCCGTCAGCTCGGGAGAACGCCCCTCAGCAACGAGGCTCCGGAGTGCACCGGGTCGCCGTCGTATGGTTCGGTCGACACGTCGACTATCGGGAAGTCGGCGAGTCGCATGCCTGGTGGGAGTTCGTATCGGCCGTCGGGTCGTGCTGTTCCGAGCGACACCATGCCGGACACGTCGGGTCGTATCAGCCAGACCTCGAGAAACTCGCCCGAGGCGGGGCGCAGGTTGCCGATGTCGACTTCGATCATCTGACCACCAGTCGTTTCGATCACGCTGGCGTCGCCACGCAAACCTTCGGGCGCTCCGTCGAGGCCTGCGCTGGAGAGTTCGGTCGCGGCGACGACCACTTCGTTGGCGTTGTCGCCGTCGAACAGCGCCACCGCGCCGACACCCACGCAAACCACGGCGACGATCGACGCAGCAACCAACCACCAACGACGTGACGATGCAACCCGACCGGATCCCCGTTGATTCGCAACTCCCTCATCGGCGACAGATGGCAGGGCCGCTTCGATCGCTGGCCGCTCTCGGATGGCACGTTCGATTCCAGCCCACACGTGGGCTGGCGGTGAGTCGAGTTGCCAGTCATCGCTCTCCAGGTCTCGAAGAGATGCCAGGAGTTCGAGTTCACGCTCGCTGTAGGAGGATTCGGGGTCAGTCATTCGATTGGTCCATTTGCCGACGCAGGCGCTCGAGGCCGCGGCGGATTTCGCTCTTCACGGTGCCGAGTGGCAGCCCGGTTCGTTCGGAAATCTCGGCATGGGTGAGCTGTTCGTGAAATGCCATGGTGATCAGCGCTCGAGTGCGCCACGGCAGCTCTCCCAGAGCGTCTGCGAGCACGAGCCGGTCGGCGAGGGCGCCGACGGAGTCGGGTGATACGAGACGCGCTGCCGACAAGCTCCGGTCATCGATCAGGTACAACTGGCGGCGGCGGAGCGCCTCGAGAATCTTGTACCGAGCGATGCCGACCAGCCATCCGGCCAGCACCCCTCGACCGGGATCGAACCGATGTCGCTGCTTCCATGCGGTGATGAATACCTCTTGCGTGACGTCGTTCGCCAGTTCCGGCCCCACCGAACGTCGACAAAAGGTGTATACCAGCGAGCTGTGCCGATCGTAGGCATGGCGAAGAACGTCTGGTGGTCCGTCGGTGAACGTTGCGTCGAGTTCGGCGGTCTCGGTTGGCATCAGTCGGAGCGGAGGAACGAGGCGAAGTGGCTCGGCCATTACCCGTACTTCGGAGCCAATGCCTGTGTTGGATGCATTGGCGGTGAACGCGCGTCCGCCGGGCGAGTGTCGGTACGACGCCTCAAGCCGCAGCTACGACGACAACGTGGTGGTGTTCGCCGAACTCGTGTGAACCGGGGTGGTGCGGGTGGCGGCTCGTTCGATCTTCCCGAACTGTCGTCGCTACGTCCACGAGTACCAGAAGGTGTCGGCATCGCCGTTCGTGCCGCGCAACGATGTGGATCCGCCGGTGCCCGATTGGAAACGGGAGGCCTGGTTCGACGGCACGCTCGCTGCCGGTGACCCAGCCCTTGACCTGCAGCGGCCGAGCGCCCCGGCCATCCCGCAGTTCTGACCTTCAGCGCAGGCCGAGACGGGGTGGATTCCGTTGTCCTGACGGTTCGCCACAGAGGCGACGGTTGCAGTGGGCCATGCGGGAAAGTCGTCGACCACCAGGCCGCGTGCTAGCTGGCGGTGGTTTCCGTGCCCGTTGCGACGTCACTTGGGTCGTCGCAGGCGAGGAGAACGGAACAATCGACGGAGTGCGCGATCGCGTTCGCCGTGGACCCGACACGAACACGCTTGGTGCCAGTGAGTCCGCGAGTGCCCAGCGCAACCAGGTCAGGCTCCAGTTCCTCGATCACGGCAAGTAGCTCGTGCGTCGGTGAGCCGTCCGTCTCTCGGCGAGCGATCTGCGCACCGGTCTCGGCGAAGCGTTCGGCGACCTGGGAGTATGCCTCCGCGACGTCGATGGCTCCATCGTCGACGGTGACGATCGTCACCTCGACATCGCGTATCCACGCCATGCCAGCGAGGGTTGCGGCCGCAACGGCTGCGTGTGACGAGCCGTCAGCGCACAGAACGACGGACCGAGTGCCGCGTCCTCGGCGGGCAATCAACATCGGTGCTGGCGGGTGTGCCATCAGCCACTCAGCGGTGCTGCCGAGGTGGAGGAACTTCGCCAGTCCGCGACCTCTCCGGCCGATCACCAGCAAGTCAGCCGAACGGGACAGCGCCAAGCGCGGATCGATCTCGCCAGTCAACGACGTGACGTCGGTGATCTGTGACTCCGTGAACGGCACTCGGGGATGTGTAGGCGCCCACTGCTGAAGCGTGGCGTGTTCGTCTCGGGCTCGGAACATCTCGGACCGTTCGGCGGTGATGACTTCGATCCGCCAACTCGGCCACGCATGACAGTTGATCCAGAGCCAAGCGAGGTCGGCCGACACCGACGAGTCGTCGCCGAACACCAAGAGTTTGCTCGGTGCCGCTGCGTCATTCATGACCGACTCGCCGACAGAGTGGCTGACGTATGGCTGTGACAGGTACCCATGAGGCACAGACTACGGAGTTGCGCGGCCGGTAGCTAAGGCCAGAAGTCCTGACCTGGCTGGTGCGAGGGCTCGATCAGCTGGTGAGTACTGGTGCGAGGGCCCGCCACTCGTGGAGCGCCTGCGACCCCTGCTCGGCGACGAGGACCTGCACGCACACATGGTCCGCGCCGGCGTCCCGATGCGCTTGCACCCGACTCGCAATGGCCGCTTCGTCGCCCCATACGACAAACGCGTCGACCAACCGATCACTCAAGTTGTCGGCGAAGTCGTCGTCGGTGAAGCCAATGCGCTTCCAGTTGTTGGTGTAGTTCGGCAGCAGGGCATAGCCAGCGAGGTGTTGACGTGCGATGGTGCGTGCCTTGTCGGGGTCTGTTTCCAGGACGACAGCTTGCTCGGATGCAACGAGCGTGCCAGGCCCCAGCGCAGCCCGAGCCGTGGCGGTGTGTTCGGGAGTGACGAGGTATGGATGTGAACCAACAGTGCGGTTGCGTGCGAGTTCCAGCATCCGTGGGCCGAGAGCGGCCAGCAGACGGTCTTGTGGTTTGAGAGGGACGTTGGCCTCGTCGAGCCCGTCGAGATAGTCGGTCATCCGTTGCAATGGTTTCGAGTACCGACCCGGTTCGGCTTTGTCGATGAGCAACGAGTGGCTGACGCCGAGGCCCACCAAGAAGCGGTCGCCGTACTTGGCTGTCATGCGGGCGTGTTCGGCGGCAGTGCGCTCTGGAGCGTGCATCCAAATGTTCAAGATCCCGGTGGCCACCGTCATGGATGTGGTGGCCTGCAGCAGGTTCTCGACTGCCGGAAACAGGTCCCCGCCCACATCTGGAATCCAGACTGCCGTGTACCCGAGTTGTTCGAGCTCTGCGGCGGCATCTGCTGCTGCGACCGGGTCGCCGTATCGCAACGACGCTGCCCAGACCCCAGTACCAGTGATTGATTGCATCGGACGATTGTGCAACATGCAGCGTGTGCAAACTGCCATGCTGCCGTGCAGCAATTCCTATCGAGCTACGACGCTCGGCCGACAAGTCGTTGATCGCCGCTCAACCTGCAGCGTTGGCCTTCGCTGTTTCCTGCACATCGTGTGCCTTGGCTTTCGCCTCTGACTTGATGGCTTCGGCCTGTTCGCGAGCGTCTTCGGGAGCCAGCACTGCCTTGGCTACGGCTTCTTTCAGCAGTGACGCAACTTGAGTTTCTGATGCGCAGCCCTGCTTGATCAGTTCGTTGCGTCGAGTGGTCCAGGCAACCGCCAGCTCTGCTCGCTGCGTCGGTGACACGTCGTGCCTGGCTGGGTTGAGGATCGTCTGCTCCTCTTCGTTGGTGTGGTGGTTCACCGCCGTGGCGAGGTCTTCGAGCGTGTCGTCGTACTTCTGGGTGTCGGTGCCTTTGGCCCGAAGGAAGGCGAGCAGCGCTTCGGTGATTTCAGCGTGCTCCTCTTGCCCGTGTTCTTCGAGGTGGCCGGAGATCGCCCGACTACGGCGGAGTTGGGGATACACCACTTCTTCCTCGGAGACGGCGTGGGCGACCAGCAGTTCGGCCATCGCATGGCGCGCTGCTGAGCGGTCGGTGTCGTTCCGGCGACAAAGCCGCAACAGTTCTTCGAATCGACCGTGATCGTCGAGAATGAGGTCGAGGACATCGCCCGTCGTGGGTTGCAGCAGGACCGTGTCGATCATGAGCCGGAGAGTGCCCTGCACCTTCGTTGGTCAAACCCTGATCGGGACCGCAGTGCACACGGCCAGGAGGTGCCGACCCAAGCAGTTGTCAGATCTTCGACAGTAGTTTCGACTTGAGCTTGGTGTACGGCGGGTAGATCAGCGAGAGGTCAGGCCAGACTGGGCGCTCGTAGACCGGCTTGAGATTCGAGAGCGCATCGAAGCCTGAACGCCCGTGGTAGCGACCATGCCCCGAGTCGCCGACGCCACCGAACGCCAAGTCGGGCGGGCCGATGTGGAGCATCACGTGGTTGACGCACACGCCACCCGCCGATGTGGTGTCGATGACGTGTTGCGAGACATCGGCGGAGTTCGTGAACACGTAGAGCGCCAGCGGCTTCGGCCGCTCGTTGATGAACGCAATAGCTTCTTCGACACTCTCGACGGTGAAGACCGGCAGGATCGGGCCGAAGATCTCTTCTTGCATCAGCGCACTCTGAGGGTCCGGATCGACGATCACTGTGGGCTCCAGCTTTCGAGTGGTCCGATCCAGACTTCCGCCGCACGCCACGGTGCCGCCGTGGTCGACGAGTAGCCGTTCGAGTCGTTGGGTGTGCCGCTCGTTGACGATGCAAGCGAGGTCGTCCGACGTGGCGGGATCTGAGCCGTAGAACGCTCCAAAGGCTGCGACGAGATGGTCGACGAATTCATTTTTGTGGCGGCGCTCGACCAGCACGTAGTCGGGGGCGATGCAGGTCTGCCCAGCGTTGAGTCCCTTGCCCCACGCCAGCCGCTTGGCGGTGATCTCGAGGTTCACGTCGCCGCCGATGACGACGGGTGACTTGCCACCGAGTTCGAGCACGGTGGGTGTGAGGTGCTTTGCTGCCGCCGCAGCGACCACACGGCCAATGGCTGTCGAACCGGTGAAGAAGATGTGATCGAACCGCTGCTCCAGCAGCTCCGTTGATACTTCTGGGCCGCCCTGAAACACATCGAGCGCATCCGGGTCCAGGTGTTCATGCAGCAGTCGAGCCAGGAGAGCGGAAGTTTCAGGCACCATTTCAGACGGCTTGAGGGCGACGGTGTTACCTGCTGCGAGCGCTGCCGCCAGCGGGGAGAGCGTGAGCTGTACCGGGTAGTTCCACGGAGCGATGATGAGGGAAACACCGAGCGGCTCGGGAACGATGCGGCCCTTGCCGGGACGATCTTGGAGACGGAGCTTTGCCGAGCGCGGCTTCATCCAGTCGCCCACGTGCTTGCGCACGTGCTTGATCTCGTTCTTGGTGAAGCTGATGTCGGTGACCATGGCCTCCACGGGAGGCTTGCCCATGTCATGGCCGAGCGCCGCAACGAGTTCGCCAGACGACTCGGTCAGGATGGTCAGCAGGCCGTCGAGCTGACGCTGCCGCCAAGCGGCCGGCCGAGTGCGGCCCGCCTCGAAGGTCGTTCGCAACGCGCCGACCCGCTCGACGATCGTCGGGGAGGCAGCGTCGGTTCTGCCGGAAACGGGTTCGCTTCCCGTATCGCTGCCTTCACCTGTCCGGCTGGCGGTAGAGGCGCTCTTACTGATGTCGCTGTCGAGATCTTGCCTCATGATGGACCCTTCGATTTGCTCTTGGTTGCCGAGCTGTTCGTCTCGTGGTTCGGCGGACCGCTTCATGATCGAAGATCGCCGGGTTCGAACTGCATTGCCGTACGGTACGCGCGGAGCGTGGATTTGTCTCGGCGGCGTCCCTACTGTTTCAGCTTCACTGTTTCACTGTTCAGCTTCACTGTTTCGGCTTCACTGTTTCGGGTGCCAAGCGAGGTTTCCAGTCTCCTCCTCGCGTCGAATGGTGAATCGTCTGCCGGTGGTTGTAGAGAGATGCAGTGTGATCCATCGTTCGCGGCGGGTGTCGACGATGGGGCGCGGGTCGGGCAGTTCGTTGGATTCCGACACTCGATTCACCGTCCCGCGTCCGATGACGCTCCAGGTGGTTCCTCCAGCGAGAGTGCCGTCGTCGACGGGAATGTCATCGACCTCGATCGAACCGAGCCCCTCGTACCGACCGAGGATCGATTCGGGTGCTGTGCGAACCACGATTTGCAGGGCGCCGTCGGCGCCCATCACCTCGTAGTTGACGGGAATGCTGATTGGGTATCCGTGGTCGATGACACAGATGCGACCGATCGAACGCGACCTCAGCAGCTCAACGCATTCCCAAGCTGGCAACTCGAGTCGCTGGGTGCTCATGACGAAGCGAGTGAAGTCTCGGCGTCGTCTGCGGATGATTCGTTGCCGTTGCTGGGATCGCCCCGAACGACGACGACGGGAACAGCGCAACTCTCGAGCACACTGTTCACCGTCGAACCGAACAGTCGGGCTCTGAGTGGCCCTCGACCTCGCGACCCTACAACGAGCAGGTCGCCGTCACGAACGGTGTCGAGGAGCGCAGATACGGCCGTGCCTTCCACCAGGACGCCAGTGACGGTGGAACCACACCGTTCGCGTGCTGCATTGACGGCACGAACCAGGGTGGTGTCGGCGTCGACCTGGGTGATCTCCCGGGCACGGGTCGAGTCGGAGCTCGCGAGGCTGTACGGGTACGCCCACCCGTGCACGAGCACCAGTTCCACCCTGTGGCGGTCCGCTTCGTCGGCTGCCCATTCGACGGCGAGGTCGGCAGCGACCGAACCATCCACGCCGACCACGACTCGGTCCGGCCTGCCGCTGCTGGCCGGACCGCGAACTACGGCCACCGGTGCTGGGCTGTTATGCACGAGTTGTCGGGGAGTTGTACCGAGCCAGAATGCGGCAGCCCCGTGATGGCTACTCGACCCGACCACGACGAGGTCGTCTTCCGACACTCCAGCCAACAATGCGGTCGCAGCCGGACCGGGAGGGACGTCGGACGTGAAGGCGACGCTGGGGAACTGTTCGCGGAGGGTCGCCGCGATTGTTGCCAAGCTTTCGGCCGCCGCATCCCTGATGGCGTCGTAGGCCGTTCCCACCCCCCAGCCAAGCGATGCCTCGGCAACGCCAACCGGCAGTTCGAAGCATGACACGATGCGCAGTGGCACGTGGCGGACCATCGCCTGGCTGGCTGCCCACCTCACCGCCTCGCTTGAGCTGTCGCTCCCGTTGTACCCAACGACAACCTTGCTCTTGGCTACAACTCCGTGATCGGCGTCTTGTTGGCTCATAATGGATGATCTCGCCGCCGCCGCCGAAGCGCTAGAGCACATGGTCCCAACTCGGAGTCAGCAAGACTCTGGCTTCTGTGCGGCGACGATGCGAAGCAGGTGCGTCGCATCCCGTCGGTCGTATCCCCTCGATGGTTATGCCTCGATGGTTGTGCAGGGTACAAAGTCCCATGGGATTGGGACCGTCTCCTCTGACGTGATCATTGCTTGCGCCCTTACGGTGCAGTCAGCAGTCCGGATCGACGAGGAATCCGAGCCGTTTTGCCACTCAACCACGAAGGTCAACCACGAAGGTCAACCACGAAGGTCAACCACGAAGGGAATGTTCAGATGAACACCAGAAACCATGAGACGGAGTTGTCATGTTAAAGAAACCATTGGGGCTACTTGGGATCTTCCTGATCGTCGTCGGGATCGGCTAT
>JBBREA010000097.1:0-12213 GCA_038203385.1 Acidimicrobiales bacterium
GACGACTCGGCGGCGCCCGCCGAGGGTGACGCATTCTCGGGAAGCTGGTTCGACGACACCGCCGCGTGGCCCCACATCGCGGGTTGGGGCGCTCTCTTGTCGGTCATTGCGATCGGCGCGTACCTCCTCAGCCGTAGAACCCGCCATGACTCCGTGGGTTTCGCGGCAGGCATCGTGCCGTTCACGGTGTGCCTCTATTTCTTCTTCGAGAACGTCAACCGCCTGCTGCCGCCGGGCTTGTAACGGCAAGCTCGGAGCACGGCGCTTGAGTAGAGTTGCGGCCGTGCGCTTGCAACTCGTCAACGCTGCCGAACACGTCAGCGTGGTCGACTGGCCACTTGACGAACCGCTCGAAGACTGGGCGATCGACGACATGCGGGCGGTCACCGGCCTGCATCGGCACGTGGTCCGCATGGTCGCGGGCCCGATCACGTACGTCGTCAAGGAGTTGCCCGATCCGTTGGCCGAACGGGAGTGGCGCCTGCTCCGCGAACTCGCGGAGGCGGGGCTACCGACGGCCGAGGTGGTTGGTGTCGTCACTGGTCGCAACAACACAGAGGGCCTCCTCATCACTCGGCATCTCGAATTCTCACTACCGTATCGAGTGCTGCTCTCACGGGACGGAATCGGTATCCCGTACCTCGGCCAACGAATGTTGGACGCCTTGGCAGGGTTGCTCGTGCAACTCCATCTCGCAGGCTTCTATTGGGGCGACTGCTCGCTCTCGAACACGCTCTTTCGACGAGATGCAGGCGAGCTGGCTGCGTACATCATCGACGTCGAGACCGGCGAACGCCACGACAAGCTCAGTGATGGTCAGCGCCGGTTGGACATCATGATTGCGACCGAGAACGTGATCGGCGGGCTCCTCGACCTCCAGGCAGCCGGCGAGCTCGCCGACGGCATCGATCCAATCGAAACGGCACTGGCCATCGAGAACGCCTACGCCCAACTGTGGTCGGAGCTGACCGGTGTCGACGAGTTCAATGCCGACGAAACGTTTCGAGTGGATCAACGGCTCCGCAGACTCCACGAACTCGGATTCGATGCCGCCGAGTTGGAACTCGTCAGCACCGACGACGGCGAACGGCTGCGGCTCGTGCCCCGGGTGGTCGAACACGGGTTTCACGCTCACCGCCTCCACGACCTCACCGGCATCGTCGCCGGCGAGAACCAGTCGCGCCGCCTGCTCAACGACATTTGTCGTTACCGAGCAGTGCTCGAGCAACGCAGTGGCAGGAAAATCGAGGAATCGATCGCGGCAGATCGCTGGCTGACTGAGCGGTTTGATCTCGCCCTGTCGGGCATACCGGCGGGCATGCACGGCAAGTTGGTCGAAGCCGAGCTGTATCACCAGGTGCTCGAGCACCGTTGGTTCTTGTCCGAACGTGCCGGCGGTGACGTCGGCATGGAGGAAACAGTGTCGTCATACGTGTCAACGGTGTTGGCCCACGCGCCCGTGGAACAGATCGTGACGACGGCAAGCGAATCGTAGAACCAGTCGAGACCTCCCGAGGCTCAGCAGGCCACCTCACCGTCGGGGTAGGAAACCACGACGGTCACATTGGCACCAGCAGTGGCAGCCGCGACGGCGCAGTCAGACTCCGAATCAGCCGACGCCCCTTTTCCGAGTAGGAGCGTCACGGTGTTGCCGTCGATGGAATAGTCGTCTGCCTGCAACGCCACTTTGAGTTGCTTCGCCCACGTCTCAGCGCCCATGCCGAGGCCGCCGCTCGATGAGGCACGCGTGGTCGCCGGAGCGTCGCCGCCCCCCGAACCGGCATCGGTACCGGCCGACGAGTCGCTCGGAGAGGCAGAGTTCGCGCTACCCGAAGCCGGGTCGGCCGCTGGCGGATCATCGCTGCCGCCACACCCGGCGAACATGGTCAGCGTGATGAACGAGGCAATGACGAGACGGCGACCTGGCTTCATATGCGTGCCAGAGTATTCGGAACGGCAACCCCTGCCGTGATCGGCGATGTGAACGGCCGTTGCACGCTGTGTTTCGGCTGTGTTTGCCCGGATGACGCCTAACGCTGTGCGTCGCGAATTCGAACGAACGAGAAGGGCAACGCCGACTCGAGCATGTGATCGACCAAGCGCCCGAGCCGCGGGGTGAAACGCAACTCCACGTGGTGTTCGGCGTGCAGACTCAACAGGTCGTCAACGGCTTCCACGCGGATTGGGACAACTGCGGTCGGCGAGACGTACTGCCCGGCGGCGTCGGCAGACGGAGTGAAGGCGGTGGCGTCGAAGCAATATCGGTACACCCGACCGGCGCGGATCGCCGGGAACCATGCCGATTCCGCTGCGCAGATTCTGCTGGCCTCGGTCGCGAACAATTCCGACAGCCGGCCCTGCTGCTCGATGTCGTACGCCCACACGCTGACGCGGGGGCAGTCCCGCGGAAACCAATACAGGGGGGCGTGGAACGAGTCGATCGCCCAGACCGCCGGAGGATGGCTCGGGTTGGTAGCGGGCACCTGCGGTGCAAAGCGCCGGATCGTGCCGTCGTCGCTGTAGTGAAAGACCTCGGTGATGTCGCTCGCCCGATCGACCATCGGCCTCCTCGCTCGTTCAGTCTCCACAGCCCCGAGTTTCGCGCACGCGGGCCGCATCCGTACGCTGGAGGTAGGTATGAACACCGACATCGACCCAGTTCGGCGCAGACGGCAACAGTTCGCACGTTGGACTCAGCTTGCCAATCGCGTTGGTTACCTCTTGCTCGGCCTGGCAATCATCTTGTTCGTCGCCGCGTTCGCATCTGGGTTCTCGTCCACGATGGCGACCCTTGTCGTCATCTGTTTGATCGTGTCGTTCATCTTGCTGGCGCCCAGCATCGTGTTGGGGTACGCAGTGAAAGCAGCCGAACGCGACGACGTCGAGCGAGGCCTCTAGAAATCATTCTGTTACCCTCGGGTAACCCATGAGCTCGCTCCGCCTCACCGCCGACGCCCGACGCACCCAGATCCTCGACGTTGCTGTCGACGTGTTCGGCCAAGGGGGCTACTACGGCGCTTCCATGAACGACATCGCCGACGCCGCTGGTGTCACCAAACCGGTTCTGTATCAACACTTCGACTCGAAGAGCGATCTGTACCGCGCCCTCATCGATGATGTCGGCGATCGCATGATCGAAGCGATCACGGAAGCCACCGCAGTGGCGAAGAATGGTCGCGAACAGACCGAACTCGGCTTTCTGGCCTACTTCCGGTGGGTTGCGCAACGCCACGACGAGTTCATGCTCATCTACGGTGGAGGCGCCCGCCACGATGCCGAGTTCAACGACCAACTGCGGATCATCAGCGATCGAGTATCCGAGGCGATCACGCCACTCATCGCAGTCGACCTGGAGCCGATCATGCGCACCACATTGGCGCATGGCCTCATCGGTCTCGCTGCAGGAGCGAGTCGCAAGCTCATCGAATCTGGCGAGTCGTTCGACCCTGATGAGGTGGCTGGCTCGATCAGCTCCCTTGCGTGGGCGGGCCTACGATCCATCTCCCCCAAAGATTCCACGAGATAGAGCGGACCTCCTCAAGTTGTGATGGGGCACCGCCGATGATTCCTCGTGCCCAAGCTGCGTCACGTCGTATTGATTCTCGGAGCCGCCGTGTGGATGTCTGCTGGCGAGGCTGCTGCCACGATCGACACCACCGATGAGGTTCGCACCCTTGCCACCGATGCCGCTGCGCTGATCGCAGAGGAGCAGGCGCTCGTCGCAGTCACCGACCCGACGACGATCGATTCACCCAGCCAGTTGGCACAGGCCGAGCTTCGACTGAGCAAGATCGATGCCGACGGGTATGTCCTGTTGCAACGCTTCGATCAGTTGAATATCGCCCTCACCGCCGCTGCTCGCTCAGCGATGCAGCCCTTGCCCACCGATGCGCTCGACGCTCGTGAGCTCGTGCCTGAAGAAGTGGTGTACCGGGCTGCCATCGACGATCTCTTGCGCATCGCATCCACGCCGGAAGCAGTTACCGCCGGCACCCCCACGACTGGTGGGCGCGATTCGGTCGGCCTCATCGCCGTCGCCGCGATGGCGCTGTTGGTGCTCGGCGCCGTGGCGCTCACAACAACGCTGCGCCATGAGCATTCCGACGCTGGAGCCGCAGGGCTTGCCTGGCGTGATTCGCTGACCGGCCTCGCCAATCGCCGCCGCCTCGACCAAGACCTCAGTGCGCTGCTGACCACCGATCCTCGGCTCGAGCGGACGGCGGCCGTGATCATGGTGGACATCGATCACTTCAAAGCAGTCAACGATGAACACGGCCATGCCGTGGGGGACGAGATGCTGCGACGAGTGAGCAAAGTGTTCACCGAGCAAGTGCGTGTCGATGACATCGTGTATCGGTACGGCGGCGAAGAATTCTGCATCATCCTTCCCGGGGCAGACCACCAGTCGGCACGCAAGGTCGCCGACCGAATCGTGACAGCCACCCGGCAACTCGAAGGTTTCGGGGGCGTGCGGGTGACCGTGTCTGCTGGGGTCGCCGACGGGCCGGGCGCCCAGATCAACCACACGATGGTCGCAGCCGATCGAGCGCTCTTCGTTGCCAAGCGCCACGGACGCGACCAGGTTGCCGACGCCACCCAGCTGCCCGAGACGGATGTTTCGGTGACCGCTCTCAACGCCTGATGGTGAGCCCGCGATAGCCGTCGACGAATCCGGCTGCGAGCAGTTGCGCCCGCACCTCGGTGGTTGGGGCTTCGCCGTTGGCCTTCCTCACCTCGATCGATGACTCACGCCCCGATCGCACCAGTTCCGCGAGGGCATCCGCCCACTGTTCGACCGGCAAGCCTGCATGGTCGCCGGCGTGCGATGGCACTTCGAACGTGACGAGGTGGTGGGCCCCACGATCGAACCAAGCCTGCGGCCTGCCATCGACCACCACCACGACTGAGGTGGCGGTGCGTGCCGGACGACCGGGGGTGGCCGGCCAGGCGAGCGTGGCCCCGTACGGTTGAGCCGGGTCGGTGGAGGCCAGCACGGCGACGGATGACCCGTTGGGTGTAGTGGTGTCCACCCGGGCGTCGTCACGCAGCGATCGAAGGCGATCGACTGCACCTGGCACCGCAAACTGTGCCGCACCGAGCCCAGCCACGAAGTACCCGCGCCTGGCCCGACCGCGCTCTTCCAAGACCTTGAGAACGCCGTACACCGATGCGTACCCACCCACCACGCCTTCGGCCAACACGGCTTCCCGGGTGACTACGCCATGGCGTTCCAACAACTGCAAGGCCTGTGCATGGGCTGCCTCGGTGGCGGTAGGCGCCGGTGCGAGCAGCGGGGCAACCAGACTCCACCTGCCGGCTGCCGCCGGTGGGCCCACCCGCGTGAGCCGCCCCGGACGTGGACGCGCCATGGTGCGCGCCGCCGACTTCGACGGTCGCTTGGAAGCCACGCCGCCGCC
Organism: Acidimicrobiales bacterium; assembly: GCA_038203385.1. GTDB lineage: Bacteria > Actinomycetota > Acidimicrobiia > Acidimicrobiales > Ilumatobacteraceae > Ilumatobacter. Next base: position 5,418 of record JBBREA010000097.1, read on the forward strand.
CGCCAGGTACGCCCGCAACGGCGCCAACGAGTCGTTGGTGACCTCGCCCGCCCACACGAGATCCCAGAGCGCGGCCAACATCTCGGCATCGGTGGCGTCGGTTTGGGCAGCTCGCAGCTGCGGCCAGAACGTTGCCCCCGTCTGCGCCAGATGGGCGCGAAGTGCCTGATGCAACGGCTCGGTTGGCTCATCGGTGTTCTCCCAACCCGATGCCAGCAGTGCCAGCTGATCGACGAAGCAGAGGCGTATGCGACCATCGCGACTACCAATGGCCGACGCGCCCACCCAGACCACCTCGCCCGTGGTGCACAGTGCGTCGAGCATGGCGGGCGTGTATCCGCGAACGCGTGGCGGCAGCACATCTCGCTCGAGGGTGGACGCCACGAGTGGGGCCCCGCCCAGCATGGAAAGCACGTCGGGCAACGTGTCGTCGGTGCGTCGAGTGGCACCGAACCCTTGCCATTCAGGCAGGAACCTGGCCAACACATGCTGTTCCACGGGCTCGACTTCGTTTCGCAGCACCGCCAACGACCGGCGCCGAAGCTGGCGAAGGACGTCGATGTCACACCACTCGCGGGTCACTCCACCAGGACGGAATTCGCCCAACACCACACGATCGTTCGCGGCGAGCGCTGCAATGGCACCCTCGATTCGCTCGACCGGAGCCGCGAAGCGGCGGGCCACCTCGGTGGCGACGAACGGCCCATGGGTGCGGGCGTACCGCGCGACGAGCTGCTCGAGTGGGGCTGGTTGCGGCTCGGTGAACGCGAACGGCAACCCGGTGGGCAGCGCGCAACCGAATGCATCTCGGTATTTGGCCGCATCGTCGGCTGCGATGTAGCGCGGGTGCTCGCCGATACCGACGACGATCGCACGTCGTTGGTGCACGAGTTCAGCGAGCGCTGCGCTGGAGATCCCGTCGACGCATCGCAGTTCGATCTCGCGTTCGGTGAGATCGCCGACCTTTCGAAGCACATCGTGCAACTCGTCGGCGGTGCGCGCCTGGCGGTGCTCGCTCAGGCACTGCAGTTCGAGCTCGACGTCTGCGAGCACACCTGGGTCGAGCAGCTCCCGCAGCTCCTCGGACCCGAGCAGTTCCCGCAACAGATCACGGTCGAGCGACAATGCAGCAGCGCGGCGCTCTGCCAGCGGCGCGTCGGCCTCGTACATGTAGGCCGCGATCCACGAGAACAGCAAGCTTGACGCCATGGGGCTGGCGACCGGGGTGTCGACGTGCACCAGCCGAATTCGGCGCTGTTGCAGCAGGCCCAGAACCTCACGCAACGCAGGCACATCGAACACGTCTTGCAGGCACTCGCGCGATGTTTCCAACAAGATCGGGAACGTGGGATGTTTCGACGCCACGGCCAGCAAGTCGGCCGCCCGCTGGCGCTGCTGCCACAACGGGGTGCGTTGATCGGGTCGGCGGCGCGGCAACAGCAATGCGCGACCGGCGCACTCACGGAAGCGTGCCGCAAACAGGGAGGTCTGAGGCAGCGACGCCACGACGAGTTCGTCGATGTCGTCTGGGGAGATGACGAACAGATCGAGATCGAGGTCCACGATGGAGTCGGGCAAACGAATGACGATGCCGTCATCGCCCCACATGGTCTCGACCGGCAGGTCGTATTTCTCGACGATTCGCCGTTCGATCGCCATCGCCCATGGTGCGTGGATCGGTGTTCCGAACGGGCTGAGCACGCACACCCGCCAATCACCGATCTCGTCGCGAAATCGTTCCACCACGATCGTGCGATCGTCTGGCACCACCCCGGTGGCCGCAGCTTGATCAGCGAGATATCGGATGACGTTGGCAGCGGCGAGTTCGTCGAGGGCGTAGTGGTCTTGCAGATGCTTCGACGCCGTACCAACGGGCAGATCGCCGAGTTCGCGGCAGAACTCGCCGATCGCCCGACCGAGCTCGAGCGGGCGCCCCGGTCGGTCGCCGTGCCAGAACGGCATACGAGCGGGTGCTCCGGGTGCCGGCGTGACGATGACTCGCTCGAACGAAATGTCCTCGATGCGCCACGTGGAAGCGCCCAGCACGAATGCCTCACCGGGACGACACTCGTAGACCATCTCTTCATCGAGCTCGCCGACCCTGGTGCCATCGGGAAGAAACACGCCATACAAACCACGATCAGGAATGGTGCCCCCGCTCGTGACGGCGAGGCGTTTGGAACCGTCGCGTGCCCTGATCGTGTCGTTGACTCGGTCCCACACCACACGCGGCCGCAACTCGTTGAACTCGTCGCTCGGATAGCGGCCGGCGAGCAAGTCGAGCACGTTGACCAACAGGTCGTCGGACAACTCGTGAAAACATGCGCATCGGCGCACCAACGCAGCGATTTCGGCAAGCGGGACGTCCTTGTCTGAACCGGCGTTGGAAGCGACGTGGGCGACGATCTGCTGTGCCAATACGTCGAGCGGGTTGCGGAGGTAACGCGTGTGCTCGATGTCGCCGTCGATCATTCGCCGCGCCACCACGGCTGACTCGACCAAGTCGCCACGATGCTTCGGGAAGATGGTGCCTTTGCTCGGTTCCCCGATCTGGTGGCCCGCTCGCCCGACGCGCTGCATCCCACGGCTGACCGCTCCGGGTGACTCCACTTGAATCACCAGATCGACCGCACCCATGTCGATGCCCAACTCGAGCGAGGACGTGGCAACGATGCCGCGGAGTTCGCCGCGTTTGAGCTGGTCTTCGATGATGACCCGCTGCTCACGAGCGAGCGACCCATGATGGGCCTTCACCAGGTCTGCCCCGTCCGCGCCGCTCTCGATGCCACGTTCGGCAGCGAGCTCGTTCAGTTTGGCTGCCAATCGCTCGGCGGCGCGGCGGGCGTTGCAGAAGATGATGGTGGATCGGTGTTCGAGCACCAGATCGAGCACCTTCGGATAGATACTCGGCCAGATACTGCGACCCTCAGCTGAGTCGCCGGTGCCAGGATTGACGGGGTTGGCCATGTCGTCGACCGGTACCACCACTGAGATGTCGAGTGTCTTGCGACTTCCTTCGTCGACGATGCGCACCGGACGAGGGGTGCCGTCGTCGCGATAGCCGCCCAAAAACCGCGCCGTCTCTTCCAACGGGCGTTGTGTGGCAGACAACCCAATTCGCTGTGGCGCGCGATCGGTGATGAGTTCCAGACGTTCGAGCGACAAGGCAAGGTGCGCACCGCGCTTGGTGGTGGACATGGCGTGGATCTCATCGACGATGACGGTTTCGACACCGTGCAACGTTTCGGCCGCAGACGACGTGAGCATGAGATACAACGACTCAGGCGTGGTGATAAGCAGCCCCGGTGGCCGCCGAATCAGCCGCTGCCGATCGTTCGACGGTGTGTCGCCCGTACGCATGGCGATTTCTGGAGCGACGAATTGTTTGCCCAACCGCTCGGCCGCCATCCCGATGCCGGCCAGCGGGGCCCGCAAGTTCTTCTCGATGTCGAAAGCGAGCGCTCGAAGCGGAGAGATGTACAGGACCCGCGTTCGATGGGTTCGCTCGACGGGAGTTGGCGTGGTGACCAACCGATCGATGGAGGCCATGAAGGCCGTGAGCGTCTTGCCGGAACCGGTGGGAGCACAGATGAGGGTGTGCTCACCGGCGGTGATGTGGGGCCAACCGGCGATCTGCGGTGGTGTCGGCTCGGGAAACGACGAAGCAAACCACGCCCGCACCGCAGGCGAAAAGGCATCGAGCGCGGGGTGATGGGCGATGATGCGAGGCTACCGACGGGGTGTAACAGCCATCACGCGGCGACGATTTGACCGGCTGCGAGTTCGATTCGTCGTGTGGTGCGGAGGCGGCTGAGCAGCTCGCGGTCGTGCGAGACCACGATGAGCGTTCCCGCAAAGGTGTCGAGCGCTTGCTCCAACTGCTCGATTGCAGGAAGGTCGAGGTGGTTCGTCGGCTCGTCGAGCACCATGAGGTTGGCTCCGTTTGCCATCATCAACGCCAGTGCGGCGCGGGTTCGCTCGCCTGGCGACAAGGTTTGGGTGCGGCGTTCCACATGTTCACCCACCAGACCGAACTTCGCCAGCAACGTGCGGGCTTCAGCGACCGACCATCCGGTGGCATCCATGAACGTGCGGAACAACGTGGCGTCCCCGACGAGTTGAGCACGGATTTGTTCGATCTCGCCCACCACCACGCCTGGACCGAGTTGCACCGTTCCCGAGTCGGGCTGACGACGACCAAGGATCAGATCGAGCAACGTGGACTTGCCACCACCGTTGTGGCCGACCAGGGCGATCCGATCGCCGAACTCGACGAGGAGATCGATCGGGCCGAGCTGAAAGTCCCCGTGCCGCACGACAGCCCCCGACAGGCGACAGACCACATCGCCGCTGCGGCCCACGTCGGGAATCTCGAGGCGGAGTTCCCATGCTTCGCGCGGCTTGTCGACCTGCTCGAGCCTGTCGATCGCTCGTTTGGTCTGCGCCGACTTTCCGGCCAACTGTTCGGTCTGATTCTTCTTGAACGCCCGAATGTTCTTGTCGGGCTCGTCGCTGGTCTTGACCTTGGATATGCCCTGTTGCGCCCACTCACGCTGGCGTTGGGCCCGACCAGCCAGCGACTTGCGCTGCGAGTCGAACTCGTCGAACCGTTCCCATGCGTGTCGTTTCGCACGTTCCCGCTCTTCGAGATACGCACGCCAACCGCCACCGAACAACGACAGCGTGTGTCGGAACTCATCGATCTCGGCGACGTCGGTGATGACCCGATCGAGAAACCGCCGGTCATGACTGACGATCAGCATGGGCGCGTCATTCGTCAGTACCCATCGTTCCAGCCGGTCGAGGCCACCGAGATCCAGGTCGTTCGTTGGTTCGTCGAGGAGATACACGTCGAATCGCGCGAGCAGCAGTGTGGCCAGACCAACTCGCGCCGCCTCACCGCCTGACAGCGTCTGGGTCCGCTGGTCGAGCAGCCGCGGATCGATCCCCAGATCATTGGCCACTTCGCCGATCCGGCTCTCGAGATCCGCTGCGCCGAGGCTTAACCAGGAAGTGAGCGCCAGGTCGTAGCGATCAGCCGCCATCGCGCTGCCCACTGCGCTGTCTCCCGGGCTGGCTGGCGCCAGGGCGGCGGCCGCCGACTCGAGTTCGGTATCGGCCGCAGCGACACCGGTACGACGCCTCAGTGCCTGGCGCACTGTCTCGTTGGAACGTTCGGGTTCCTGGTGGAGCCAGCCAACCAAGGCAGTGTGTGGCGTGCGCGCCACCGTCCCCGAGTCAGGCTGGGTTTGCCCGGCGGCGACGGCGAGCAACGTGGACTTGCCGACACCATTCGGGCCGACGAGACCGACTCGTTGGCCTGGGGCGAGCAACAGATCCACCTCGGCCAACACCGTGTTCGCTCCACGCGTGAGGGTGACTTGGCGAAAGGACAAGGAAGCTGACATATGAATACCTTTGGCGGATACCTCTGGCGAGTTTGCCAGATCGGACCGTTCCCGGTGCCGGAGGATTTGGTCCGTTCGGTGCATAACAGCGAAATGAATGATCCCGGTGACATCGCCCGAGTATGTGGTGTACGGTGCACTATCCGTCTGCGCCTTGTTCATCTTGGCGTTTTCGGAAGGGGTTACGTTTGCCCCTCGCTGCGTCATCGTCACGTCGTTCTCATCTCGTCGTTGGCCGTGCGAATGTCCCGTTCATCGACACCGGAGTAGATATGTCGAAAATCCGTTCACCATTCACCGCCGTACTCGGCTTGGGGCTCTTGGCTTCTGGCATTGGCATCACGTCTCAGTCGGCAACCGCCGCACCCATCGTCGAGATACAAATTCTCGCCACCAACGACTTCCACGGTCGGTTGGTGAACAACACCGGTAGCGCATCAGAGGCCGGGGCCGCCGTCTTGGCGGGCGCGGTCAAGGAACTGCGCGCTGATAATCCGAAGACGGTCTTCGCGGCCGCAGGCGACCTCATCGGCGCCTCCACCTTCGAGTCGTTCATTGCCAACGACAAACCCACGATCGATGCTCTCAACGAGGCTGGCCTCGAAGTGTCAGCCGTGGGCAACCACGAGCTCGACCAGGGCTACGACGACCTCGTCAATCGAGTGATGGCTCCGTTCGACGCCGTCACCAATCCCGAAGGGGGCGCAGCGTGGGAGTACATCGCCGCCAACATCGACGACACCGACGACGGCGACGCAATCAAAGACACATGGACGGTTGATTTTGGCCCCGTCCGGGTGGGCTTCATCGGCGCAGTCACGGAAGAGTTGCCCAGCTTGGTCAGCCCGGCCGGCATCGCCGACATCCAGGTCACCGACATCGTCAACGCGACGAACGCCGCGGCCAACCAGCTCGTCACTGTCGACAACGCCGACATCGTCATCCTGCTCGTCCATGAAGGAGCCGTCACCACCAACATTGCGTCGGCCACCGACAACGCCACCTCGTTCGGTCAGATCGTCAACGGTGTCAACGCCAATGTCGACGCCATCGTGTCGGGCCACACGCACCTCGCATACAACCATGCAATCCCGGTGCAAGACTGGATCGACGATCCGGCCCGTTTGGTGAAGAACCGGCCGGTCGTTTCTGCCGGTCAATACGGCACCAACTTGAACCAATTGCTGTTCATGGTCGATGAGGCCGACGGATCGGTCGACGGAGTCACGCAGAACATTCTGGCGTTGAAGTCACCTGCGAGTCCGCAGACCGACCCGGCAACCTTCCCGCCGAATTACCCGTCTGACGCAAACACCGCCGCCATCGTTGCAGCGGCAGTCGCGAACGCTGAAGTGCTCGGCTCGGTTCCGCTCGGCGAGATCGCTGGG
>JBBREA010000098.1:0-12016 GCA_038203385.1 Acidimicrobiales bacterium
CCAAACCAGACGACGGTGAGGTAATCGCGCAGAAACAGCGACATCGGGCCGAGACGCTACCAGGGGTCTGGAAAGACATCCCAAACTGGTCCGGCAATGTTCGAGATTGGCAGAATTGGGAGTTTCTCTGCTGCCGTCCAATCCGGTGGATCGCGTGGACCGAAGCTGTCGCAACGGTCGTGCGTTCGTTGTGGTTATCTCCCCGGGCTTTTGGGTACAGCCACAGGGCGGACTGTTCGAACCGTTCGCACCATCAGCCACACAAGGGGAACACAATGACCGACGTTCAGAGCCATATCAACGCCTCCGAGACGCCAGACGAGGCAGTGGAACCGAAGGCTTCCATCAACCGCCGCCGCATGTTCATCGCAGGTGCCGGCATCGCAGGCGCCGCCGTCGTCGCGAAAGCTGGTTCAGCTGCCGCTGTCGACGGCCAACCTGTCCAGGTCGGCGAGGAGTACACCGCCGAGTCGCGTACCCAGATCACCATCACTACCGGCCCGGCAGACATCGCTGGCGATCTGAACGCATTCAAGGGCGTCATCAACAACGCCACCAACGGCAGCCACGCCCTTGTCGGAGATACCAACGGTGACGGGCACGCCGTCGCAGGCGTTGCCAGAAAACTCGACAACGCCCGAGGCGCTACCTGGGGTCGCCACCTCGGTGCCGGTGCAGGTATCGAAGGCGAAAACACTGCTGAGAACATTCCGCTGGCGGGCCCGGCACACGGCGCGCTCGGCATCATCACGAAGGCCACGAACGGAAGCCACGCCGTGCTCGGCAAGACGATGGGCGCTGGCCACTCCATCGCCGGCGACACCCCTGCGGAGGCGAAGAACGAAACGGGCGGACCGAACACCACCGCCGCCACCTGGGGTCGGCATCAAGGTATCGGTGCCGGAATCGGCGGCATCTCGGTCGGCGGTTACGGCGGGGAGTTCAAGGGCGCTACTGCTTCAGTACGTCTCATCCCCGGCGACGTCCGCCCCACTGAAGCACCAACAGAGGCCACCCGCAAGGTTGGCGAACTGCTCATCGACGCGGCAGGCAACCTGTGGTACAACGCTGCCGACGGCGGCAACTTCACCCGGTTGAACGACCAGGGCGGCATCACGATGTTGACCAACCCGCAGCGCGCGTACGACTCCCGCGAAGAGTTCCCTGTACCGCCCGCCACCGCCAGCAACAAGGGTCGTCACGGCGCCAATGAGATCCGCAAGATCAACCTCGCCGAGTTCACCGACCTTCCAGTTGGCGCAACTGGCGCGATCATCAACCTCACGGTCGCCGAAACTGCGGCAATGGGTTTCGCCACGGTCTTCAACGGTGACACCGCAGATTCTGGCCTGCCGGTCGCGTCGTCGATCAACTATGTCGAAGCTGGCATGTTCGTCGCCAACGGCATCATCGTTCCGGTGGGGGCCGACGGCAGTGTGAAGGTGTACACCCTGACGCCGACCGAAGTGATCATCGACGTGGTGGGCTCAATCAGTGGGCCACGCATGGTGACCGCCCCGGCCACCTGACGAGGAACGCGCGTTCACCACACTCCCCACGAAGCTCGCCCCGCCTGCCACCGGCGGGGCGAGCTTTTCGTGGTGTCACCAAGCGGCGCTTCCCGGTTCGCCTTTGAACGGGCCGACCACGTCGGGAGTGATCCAACCGCCGTAGAACCCACCCGCCTGGGCGCTCGCAACGCTCCCATCGACCGCGCACCGGACCCTGTCGGGATAGAACGACACCCAGCCTGCGAAGTCGGCAAAGTCCGCATACGGGTTCGGATACCGCCAACCAACCGGAGCGGTGGAACCGGCCACAGCTAGGTATTCGGCCTGTCCTTTCCATTCACAATGCGAGCGTCCGGCTGTGGCGACCAGTGCGTCCACAGTGAGCGATTCGGGCGGCAGGTAGAACGACGGAGGGTGCGATGTCTCGAGCACGCGCATCGCAGCTGACGTCGAAGCCAATCGCACCACCCCCGCAAACACCTCCACCAGCCGCCGGTCCGCAACGATGGCCGGAGGCCGTGGGAAGTCCCATACCGATTCCTGGTCTGGCCCGGGCGCGATGGCGAACGCCGGGCGCACCACCCCACGATTCACCCACTGCTCACGTGCAGCAGACAGCCAGTCGGGAACGTCGGAACTCATGTCTCTGGTCTACCGCTACCAGCGCAACACCGTCGGTTCGAGGCGGGCCATCGCGAGTACCGTGCGTTCGTGGTCGATCTCGATGCAATCCGCGCCGCGCGCCTCGCGGGGGCGGCTGTGGTGAAACACACCCCGATCGTGTCGTCGGTCACGCTGTCGCAGCGAGTGGGCGGCACGATCGCCATGAAGGCCGAAAATTTGCAGCGCACCGGTGCGTTCAAGATTCGTGGTGCGATGAACAAGGTGGCGACGCTGGGCGACGCTGCGGCTGGCGGCGTGACCGCCGGTAGTGCCGGCAACCATGCGCAGGCCCTGGCGTTCGCTGCGAATCACTTCGGTGTGCCGTGCGAGATATATGTGCCGACAGGCGCGTCGATTTCGAAGGTCTCTGCCTGCGAGGCGTACGGCGCCATCGTGCATGAGGGCGGCGACAGCCTCACCGAAGCGGTAGCACTCTCGCGTGAGCGAGCAACTGCTGCTGGCATGGTGTTCTGCCATCCGTTCGACGACGAGGCCGTGGTCGCCGGGCAGGGCACCCTCGGACTGGAACTCCTCGAAGACTTCGCCGACCTCGCGTGCGTCATCATCCCGCTCGGTGGCGGTGGCCTGGCCGCCGGCGCTGCCATCGCCATCAAATCGATTCGGCCGAACGTGCGCATCATCGGCGTGCAAGCGGAGGTGTGCGCCCCGTACACCGGCGCAGCTTCCCCCGAAGGGGCGGTGGCCACTCTTGCCGACGGCATCGCGGTGAAGACTCCCGGCGACATCACTCGCCCGCTCGTCGACGAGTGGGTCGACGACATCGTCACGGTCGACGAAGACACGATTGCCGACGCCATGGTCTTCCTCATGGAACGCGCCAAGTTGTATGTGGAGGGTGCCGGCGCGGTCGGGGTCGCGGCGCTCATGGCAGGCTCGGCAACCCCATCGGCCACTGGCACCACCTGCGTCGTGCTGTCTGGCGGCAATGTCGACCTGGGAGTGGTTCCCGGGCTCATTCGTCGCCACGAATACCACGTGCAGCATCGCCTGTCGGTGTTCGTTCGCATCGACGACCGGCCAGGCGGGTTGGCGCGCCTGCTCAGTATCTTCGCTGCGAACGGCGCCAACCTCATCGAGGTGGAACACATCCGCGAAGGCCTCGACCTGCACATTCGTGAGACGGGCGTACGGGCAACCTTCGAGGTGCGTGGTGCTGAGCACGCCGCGCGAACGCTCGATGCGGCGCGCGCTGCCAACTATCACATCTTGCAGGAGACCGGGATTTCCAACAGCTGAGCCTGTCGCACGCCTCGAGAGGGTTTGGTGGGGGGTCGGTCGGGGAATCATTGCCGAAACAGAAGTTCACAAGCCCGCTACCTACCGGTCGGTAGGGAAGTATAGAATAGGTCCGTGATGGAAAAGACTGCGATTCTCCGAGAACTGGACTTCAAGATCGAATTCCTGCTGGAACGCCATCTCGCGACCACGAAAGAGTGGTTTCCGCACGAACTGGTTCCGTACGGCCGCGGCCGCGACCCGATCGCTGGCGAAGTGTGGAACGAAGACGACGCGGACCTCGCAGGCGCCAAACTCACGCCTGAAGTACGGTCCGCGTTGCTGGTCAACCTGCTCACCGAAGACAACCTCCCGTACTATTTCCGCACTGTCGAGAGCATGTTCGGTGCCGATGGGGCGTGGGGAGAGTGGGTCCGTCGGTGGACCGCAGAAGAAGGTCGCCACTCGATGGCGATCTACGGCTACCTCATGGCTACCCGAGCCATCGATCCCATCGAACTCGAGCGCTCTCGCATGGCACAGGTGTCGGGCGGCATCGCCCCAGACCCGGAAACGTTGCACGAAGGTTTCGTGTACCTCGCTCTCCAAGAACTCGCCACCCGAATCTCGCACCGGGCAACCGGAACGATGATGGGTGACCCGGCCGGTTACGACGTGATGATGCGTGTCGCCAGCGACGAGAACCTGCATCAGTTGTTCTACCGCGACCTTGCGGCCGCAGCGATCGACGTGGACCCCAGCGGCATGATGCACGCCATCGAAGCTCAGGTGAAGTCCTTCGCCATGCCTGGCGTCGGCATACCGAACTTCACCGAGCATGCCAAGCGCATTGCGGCGGCCGGCATCTACGACTTCACCGTGCACTACGAGCAGATCCTCGCCCCCGTGGTGTTGCGACAGTGGAAGGTCGAAGAGATCACCGGCCTCGACGCTGAAGCCGAACAGTCTCGCGAGCGTTTGATGAAGCGGATGGACAAGAACGCCAGGGTTTCCAAGCGGCTCAGTGCCCGGCGCGAGGAATCCCTCGCCACCGCCGACGCCTGATCCGCCGACGCCTGATCCGCTCCGCTACGCCTCTGTGTCGCGACACCGACCGGACGCTGCAGCTACAGCGTTGTAGCGTCGAACGCATGCCCGATCGCCGGAGACCCGCGCTGGTCGCTGTGTCGGGGTGCCTGTTTGCAGTGCTGGTTTCATGCGGTGACGCCAGCGACGCCGAACTGCCCGCGGCCGGTGAATCAGCGACATCCACGACTGGTGCTGTGTCGACCACTGTGTCGACCACTGTGTCGACCACTGTGTCGACCACTGTGTCGAACCCTGCGACGACCACTGTGTCGAACCCTGAGATCACCGCGACGACGTCAGCGCCACTGCCATCCTCGCCGAGTCGACCACCGGAGACCACTATGACCACAAACGACGTCCCACCGGGGACGAGCAACCTCGCCGTTGCGCTCGCCGACCTCGAAACACGGGTGGGTGTCGGAGTGGAGATCGAAGTGGTCAGCCACGACGATGTCACCTGGCCCAACGGTGGTCTGGGTTGCCCCGACCCCAACATGAGTTACACCCAAGCGCTCGTGAACGGTGAGCGCATCGTGCTGCGAGCCGAAGGCGTCGACTACGAATACCACTCGGGCAAGAACCGCCCGGCGTTCTACTGCCCACCGAATCGAGTCACGCCCCCGGCCACCGGCTCGTACGGGGACGTGTAACGACCTACGTTCTACAGAACGCGAACCGGGGGCGCCGTTACGAGCGCCCCCGGTTCTCATTCATCGGGACGGTGCGTCAGCTGACAGCAACCAGGGTTGTCGCTTCGACGCCGTCGTGGCTGAGGTGGGTGACCACGCCGTAGTACTCGCCAGCGGGGAGATCGGGTGGCCATGTGACGATGACCTCTCCAGTCGTACCCGACACTGCGTCGCCCGGGTCGACGGCGGCGAGGTTCCCAGGGGTTCCCGGCACGATCCAGGTCTGGATGGTGTAATCGACCGGAGTCCCACCAACGCCCCACCCGTGCGTGTACAGCTCGTACGTGCCGGCTGCAGGAAGGATGAACTCCACGGTTTCGTTGGTGCCGCCGTTCCCGGAGGCGCCGACGAGTGTGCCGTCTGGTCCGTAGATGTACAGGTCGAGGTCGATGTTGTCTTCAAGATCGACTTGTGGCAGGTGCACCCGCAGCAACGTGTCGCCTTGGGAGACGGTCACCTTGAGGAGCGTGGCCCCGTTGCCCACGTCGGTCGGGGCGAACGTCGTGTCGGGGTCTTGACCGACCGTCTGCACGGTGTTGGTCGCGACCACGAGCCCCGTCGCCACCGGCTCGTACTCGCCGTCGTAGCCGAACGTCACCGGGATCGATGTGGTGCCATCGGCGAGGACACCGGGCACTTCGCCCGGTGCTGCGAGGTTGGTCGCCCGCACGGCAATCGGCGAGAAAGCGGCAAAGCCGCCACCCTTCAGCGTGAGCGAGCCGAAGCTCCACTCGCCGACGTCGGCGCCATCGCGAGCGATGGTGACCGCGAAGGTGCGAGATTCACCGGACGCGATGGCGGCAAGGTTGCCGTTCACCGACACCGAGAATCCGGCAGGAGCATCGACCACGGGGGCCAGCGACAACGGGCCACCCGACACGTTCGTGATCGTGCGGTAGGTGGTCTGCACACCGGCGAGGGCACCGATGCCGATCGATGCCAAGTTGAGGTCAGTCGCATCGAACGAATAGCCGAAACTAGCGACGAAGTTGCACGTGTCCTCGTCAAAGATGCCCAAGTCCGCACCGCAGCTGAACGCCGCGTTGTCGAAGATGTCGCTGTCGTACACGACTCCTGGGTTGAACAGCGAATTCGCGGCACCAACTGGGCCGCTCGGGTCGACGTGGCCAGCACCCATGTCGAATGGGTCTGCAGGGGTGAGGGCGTCTTCTTTCAGGACATCTTGATAGGAGGTGGTCATGAGTGCCGACTTCGCCATCGCTGGCGTCCAGGCGGGGTGAGCTTCGTGGATCAATGCAAACAAGCCGGCGACGTGTGGCGAAGACATCGAGGTTCCCGAGATCGACTGGAACAGTTGCCCCGGAGGTCCCGAGGTCGGCGTTGGCGTCTGCCCGGCGAGGATGTTCACGCCCGGAGCGGTGACGTCGGGCTTGATGATGTCGGCCGACAACAGGTTCTCGCCCCGAGATGAGAAGGCAGCCATGACGGCTCCCGTTGCGTCGGCACGAACGCCAGCGGCAATCTGGGCCGTCGGCTTCTTCACCGCGTCGATGTAGGCCTTTACGGCCAGCCCGTCGGTCAGCGTGATGTGCACCGATGGTACCCAGTGGTTGTCGGTGATGAGATCAGACACGTTGTCGAGGTTGTACAACACCATGCCTGCACCGCCAGCGGAGTACACCGCGAACGACTTGTCGATGCGAGCGTTGGTACCGCGCTTGCACAACACGATCCTGCCGCTCACGCCACCCTTGAATGGCTTGTCGGGGAGACACAACTCGTTCCCGAGATCGGCCGCATCGACGATGGGAAGCACGCCAGTGCCACCGGTGACCGAGGCACCGTTCACCGTGGTGACCGGATACGGCGTGGTGCCCTTCTTGATCTTCGGCGGCACGAAGTCGCCGAACGACACTCCACCTTCGAAGGTACGCGTGTGCGTGGATGCGCCAACCGAGGTGACCCACGGAACCGAGGCGGGTGAGCCGGTGGTCGCCGGGCCAGGTCCGGCGTTGCCGTTCGACGTGGCCACGAAAACACCGTTGGCGGCGGCGAACAGGAACGACACATCGTCGGGCCCGATTGCGAACGAGTCGGAACCGATGGAGTAGTTGATCACATCGACGCCGTCTGCAACTGCGATGTCGATGGCCCCGGCGAGGTCGGAGCCGTAGCCACCAAGCGTGCCGAGCGCCTTGTAGGCGATGATCCGAGCACGAGGAGCAACACCGGACACCGTTCCCCGGTCGATGTCGAAGATCTCAGCATTGACACCGGCATTGCCACCAGCGGTGCTGGCCGTGTGGGTGCCATGGCCGTCTTCGTCGCGTGCGGAGTCGTACTCCACATCCGTCAGGCCGGTGAGGCCGACATACGTGTCCATGATCTGGCGGGCACCGATGAGCTTGTTGGTACACGCGAACGGTGCGTCGACCAGCCCTCGAGCCAGGTGGTCGCTCGGTCCGCCGAAGTCGCACGGTACGTCGATACCCAAGTCGGGATACGAGCCGTCGTCGGCGAAGCTCGGGTGCTCGGGCCAGATCCCTGAGTCGATCACGCCGATCACCACGTCGTCGCCGAGATGGCCAGACTGCCACGCATTGCCCCCGCCGGTGAGACCGAGGAAGTCGCCCGACTCGTCGGTAGTAGGCTGCCTCAGTTCATCGGCGACGACGAAGGCAACATTCTTCTGCTGAGAGATCTTCACGGCTGACTCGTGGCTCATGGCGGCCGAGAAGCCGTTCACGGAGTTCACGTAGCTGTGTGTCTTGTCAGCGGTACTCACGCCGACCGCATCGAGCAGTGCGACATGACCTTCGATGATCTCTGCCGACGCTGCCGCTGCCTGAGCCGACTGCAGTTCGTCTTGGCTGAATGACCCGAGTAGCGGGTCGGCGTTGAGCACGACGATGTAACTGCCAGTGGTGCTCACCGGAACTTCACGAACCGGCTTGCCTCTCCCCTGGCCTTGATTTGCGCGTTAGTTGGGACTGGCGAGTTGGTCGGGCGCTGCGTCAGCGAGCTGCCCCGGAATGGTTGCTGCTGCGAGTAGCACTCCTGCGAGTGCGCACGCGCGGCCGACTGAACGTCTCGGCATGGTTGTCCCTTTCAGGAATGATCTGTTGGGTCAGGAATGATCTGTTGGGTCAGGAATGATGTGTTGGGTCAGGACATTTGGTGGTGTACGTGGCTTGGGTCGTCGCCGAAGTTCAAAACTGGAATATTCATTCCAGGTACCCGCCGCAACCGAACGTAGCACTCCATCACGGGCGCGGCGAGAGGTGGCGCGACAGATTCGTGTGAGATCTTCGCCACGCTGTGTGACAGCTGCCCCAACAGCAGTTTCCCGCGAAGAGCTGGATGCAGTTCCGACTACTAGCGTTGCGCCGATGGACGTTGCCGTTGTCGACTATCAAGCGCCGGACGCGCCGGAGACCTTCACCCAAAGCCTCCGCGAGACTGGATTTGCGGTGTTGATCAACCACCCGCTGCCATGGTCGTTGGTCGAGCAGATCTACGCCGAGTGGGCCTCGTTGTTCGACTCCGACGCAGTCGAGCACTATCTGACGGACCCCTCGGGGCAGGTGGGTTGGTTCCCTCCAGACCGGTCAGAGACGGCGAAGGGTCACTCGGTGCGGGACCTCAAAGAATTCTTTCACGTGTACGACTGGTCCGTGTACCCGGCCGAAGTGAGCGACGCCGCGCTGCAATACCGCAAGATCGCCACCGAACTGGCGCGTACGTTGCTCGGGTGGGTCGAGGCGAACACCCCTCTTGAGATCGCAGCCAAGTTTTCGCAGCCGCTGTCGTCGATGATGGACGGCAGCACCCGCACCTTGCTTCGAGTTCTGCGGTACCCGCCACTTCCGCCCGAAGTGCCTGACGGTGCTGTGCGCGCCGCTGCTCACGAAGACATCAACCTGCTCACCGTGCTACCAGCCAGCAACGAGGCCGGGCTGGAGCTGCTGGACGTGAACGGCAACTGGTTCCCGGTGCCGTGTGACCCGGGGTCGCTGGCTGTGAACGGGGGCGAGATGCTCGACCTTGCGAGCGAGGGCTACTTTCCCGCCACCACGCACCGGGTCGTCAACCCCACCGGCCCGGCCGCCTTGCGGCCCCGTATGTCGCTGCCATTGTTCCTTCATCCCGCTGATGATGTGGTGCTGGCGGAAGGCCGTACGGCCTACGAGTTCCTCCAACAACGAATCGCCGAACTGAGAAGCAACGGCTGATGGCGTGGTTTGTGTCTGACACAAAACCACGCCATCAGGCTCGGAGGTACCGGAGGACTGCTAACACTCGGCGGTGGGCGCCTTCGCCTGGTTCGAGGTCGAGTTTCATGAACACGTTCGAAATGTGCTTTTCAACTGCGCCGCCCGACACCACGAGTCGTTCCGCAATCGCGCCATTGGATAGTCCCTCGGCCATGAGCGTGAGCACCTCGCGTTCGCGCGGCGTCAGCCGGTCGAGTTCAGACGTGCGGCGACTGCGACCGAGGATCTGGCTGATCACTTCGGCGTCGACCGCACTTCCTCCGGCAGCGACGCGGCGAAGCGACCCAAGGAAGTCTTCGACGTTGATCACTCGGTCTTTCAGCAGGTAACCAAGGCCAGCGACATCACCGTCGAGCAACTCCCCCGCATACCGTTCCTCCACGTACTGCGACAGCACCAGCACGGCGATGTGTGGCCAGCGTCGACGAATCTGGATGGCTGCGCGCAAACCTTCGTCGGTGTGTGTCGGAGGCATGCGCACGTCGACCAAGCAGAGGTCCGGATGGAAATCGGCGACGGCGTCGAGAAAGGCGTCGGCATCGCCAACTGCCGCAACGACGTCGAATCCGGAGTCGGTGAGGAGCCGTACGATGCCGTCGCGTAGGAGCACCGAGTCGTCTGCGACGATGGTGCGGATCGGGCGGCCAGCCGAACTGGGGTCCACAGGACCGTTACTCATCTCGACTCATCTCGACTCATCTCGCAGGGATCTCGACTCATCTCGCAGGGATCTCGGCGTTGAGGGTGGTTGGTCCGCCTCGGGGCGACGACATCGAGAACGTGCCGTCGACAGCGTGCACGCGAGCGCGCATTCCCGCGATCCCCGTACCCGCGCCCATGGTTGCGCCGCCAACGCCGTTGTCATTGATGATCACGCGGACCATGTTGCCCATCTTCATGACATGCACCGAGGCCACGGTGGCGTTGGAGTGCTTCAAGATGTTGGCAATCGCTTCGTTCGCCATGAAATAGATCGTCTCTTCGATGTCGCGCGACAGTTGCAGATGTTGGTCCACGTGGACGCTGATCGGAAATGACGAGCCGCTGACGATCGCCGACAGCGCAGCGTCGATACCCCGGTCTTCCAGGATGGCGGGATGCAGCCCGCGTCCGAGCTGCCGCAGCTCGCCGATGGAGCCTTGAACCTTCTCGCGAGCGCTCACGATGAGTTCGCGGGCTCGGTCTGGATTGCCGTCGAGTTGCGACTCGGCCATCCCGAGATCCAACCCGATGGCGACCAACTGCTGCTGCACGCCGTCGTGCAGGTTGCGTTCGATGCGGCGTCGCTCGATGGCGACGGCATCGAGAATGTCGTCGCGCTGACCCGACAGCAACGACACACGAGCTTGGGCGAGCGCCAATCGATCGGTTCCGACAAACCAAGCGTCGACGCGGGCCTTCACCTCGGCGACCGGGATCGAAACCCGCGGGATGAGCCCGATCATGAAGGCAGCCACTACCACTCCGACGATGGGGCCGAGACCAAAGCTGAGAGGGCCGCCGACCCCTTCTCCGATCAGTGCTTGCCATGAGATCGACAGAGGCACGAAGCCGACGGCGAAGAACACCGGGGCCATGACAGAGTTCGCCGCGAGAAACCCCAGCTGGCGCCAGCGGACCTTGTCGGTCAACACGGTCTTCGCGGAACGAAATCCCACGTGCGCGACAGGTGTTGGCGGCCGTAGTTCGATGGTGTGTCCAGCGATCGTGGCAAACCACACTGTCACCCGAGTGAACGCATCGACGCTGAGAAACAGCGGCACGATCAGGAAAACGCCGAGGAGAAGGGCGAACAGCAGCCCAAACGTGACTGCAGCGAATCCGACCAGGACGCCGAACAGAACGGGGGCGGCCAGCGTGGAGACGACGAGATAGGCGAGCGCATACCAACCGTCGGGTTTGCGTAACGGTGAATACCACCGTTCTGCGAGATCCTTTGCACGGTCCCACGACCACTCGTCATGCTGCTGGACAATTGGCGGGACAGTCGGCGGGAGGGTGGTCGAGGCGTCGGCGGGCATGGGAGCTCCGGGGGGAGGCGGTGGCGGTGGGGGCAGGTCGGCGCCGCGCGTGGTGCGCTCCGGAGTCGTCATCATGGTTCCATTGTCGAGTTTTTCCGAGTGGGGCAACATCGGGTCGGCTGGCGAATCTTCGGTGGGGTTCTCCCCACCTTTGCACCGCTCTGGTGTCTCGGTCAGCCGGTTGACGCTTGCACCAGTATCGCCGTCAGCGCAAGTACCCCGACGAGTGCAAGCGAGTCGATGCAGTACTTTCGGGCGAGCCGGTCGGCACCCTCGAACGCAGACGCAGCGCTCGATACCCAGCACATCATCTCTCCGCTGATCTCCTCGTTGGGCAACAACACTTCGATGCCGGCGTCAACTAGCTCCACTGGTTCGGTGAACAACCACTCGAGGTCCCTGTGAGCCGAAGCCGCCGGTGGTGCGATGAATGACCCGCTTGGCCCACCGCAATGAGTGCGCCGAACACAGTCAGCACGAACACTCCACCCTTTCCCGCGCCTCTCGGCTTTCCCTCAAGAGGAGGTGCGGTGACCCGTGTCACACAAACTTCGCGAGAATTTTCCGGCCGA
>JBBREA010000099.1:0-11721 GCA_038203385.1 Acidimicrobiales bacterium
CGTGTGGAGATCGGGAACGTGCCGATCTCTGGTTACGGCATCAAGCCGTACGCGTTGTCGATGGTGCAGGCGGCCGTGATGGCGACCGACGGGGCGGTGCCGTCTCGTGTCATAGCCGGCCTGGTCGACTATGCCCACGACATGTTGAACCATCCCGTCGATCTCTTGCCGGGCGTCACCGAAGTCCTCGAGGAACTTGCCACAAGCCACCGGCTGGCTGTGATCACCAAAGGTGATCTGCTCCACCAGATGCGCAAAGTGCGCGCGTCGGGCCTGATGGACCACTTCGAGCGTGTGCGCGTCGTGGAAGAGAAAGACGTCGAGACGTATCGATCTGTGTTTCTTGAGTGGCGCATCGACCCAGCCACCATCGTCATGGTGGGCAACTCGCTGAAGTCCGACGTGTTGCCCATCATGGAACTCGGCGGTCACGGTGTCCACGTTCCGTATCACGTCACCTGGGGACACGAAGTCGTTCACGAGCACGATGGCACACACACGGAGCTGGCCACCATCTCCCAACTCCCCGCCTGGCTCGGCGCTGCGTCAGAGTCTGCGGAGTGACACTTGCGACACGCCGTGGTCGCGTTCCTTACGGACGATCAGCGAGGCGCGTTCTCGGGTAGGTGCAATGTTCTCGCGAAGGTTGCGGCCGTTGATGGTGGCCCAGATATACCGGGCAGTCTGTTCTGCTTCGTCGTCGCTGAGAGCGGCGTAGTGCCGGAAGAAGCTGTCGGGATCGGCGAAACTCGACTCGCGCAGCGTCTGGAATCGGCGGATGTACCACGACTCGATGTCTTCTTCGTCGGCGTCGACATAGATCGAGAAGTCGAAGTAATCGCTGACGAACTCCGTGCCGTCGCGGTTCACCTGCAACACGTTCAGCCCTTCGACGATGACGATGTCGGGCCCGTCCACGTTCACGTAGGTGTTGGGAAGAATGTCGTAGGTGATGTGGTCGTACACCGGAGCCGCAATTCGGGGATGGCCGCTCTTCACGGACCGCAGGAACGCAAGCAGCGCCCGGGTGTCGTAGCTCTCGGGAAACCCTTTCCGGTCCATCAGGCCCCGCTGTTCGAGCACATGGTTGGGGTGCAGAAAGCCGTCGGTCGTGACGAGATCGACCTTCGGGTGGTTCGGCCACCGTGCCAGCAACGCCTGCAGGATGCGGGCGAACGTGGACTTTCCTACTGCTACCGACCCGGCAACGCCGATGACGTAGGGCACCTTCGGTGCCATCGACCCGAGGAACGTGGACGACACACGCTGCAAGTCTTGTGTGGCGCTGACGTACAGATTCAGCAGGCGGCTGAGTGGCAGATAGATGGCGGAGACCTCGTCGAGATCGATTCGTTCGTTGATGCCGCGCAACGAATCGAGATCATCTTGGCGAAGGGTGAGCGGCGTCGCCGCTCGCAGCACCGCCCACTCGTCGCGATCGAACGACAGATACCGATCTGACACGCCCTGCAACCTACGCTCGCATGGTGGTGGAAACGCAAACGGCGCGCAAGCTTCGGGGAGCTTGGTACACCCCGGCGGAGCTCGTCGAACTGCTGGCAACGTGGGCGGCCGAAGCGGCGACACGTGCTGAACACCGCCACGTGCGCGTGCTCGACCCTGCGTGCGGCGATGGTCGGCTCCTGACCGCCGTCGGTGATCGGCTCCTGGCGAAGGCGTTTTCGGTCGAGTTGGTCGGCTGCGATGTGTCGCTCGATGCGCTGGCATCGGTGATGGACGATCGGATCCAGACCATTCACGCCGACGCCTTGACCTACGACTGGTCGACCGAGGCGTTCGATGTAGTGGTCGGCAACCCGCCGTTCTTGTCGCAGATGGCGGCGGGCACCACACGCGGCGGCGCCAGTCGGCATGGCGGCGGGGCGTACGCCGACGCAGCCGTCGAGTTCCTTGCGCTGTCGATCTCGCTGGCCAATCCAACCGGTGGAGTTGTCGCGTTGGTGCTGCCGCAGTCGGTGCTCGGAGCGCGCGATGCCGCACCGGTTCGGGCCACGGTCGATGCACGTGCGGAACTCACCTGGTCATGGTGGGAACAACGCCAACACCATTTCGATGCCTCGGTCAACGTGTGCCTCTTGGGCTTCGAACTGCGGGCGTTCCCGGTGGCCGCAAGGCCGTGGACAAGCGTGGTCACCGACCGTATGGGAATCCCTCCGCTGGATCCGAGCACGCTCTCGGCGGACGGCACGCTGGCCGATCGCGCCGACTTCAACGCAAACTTTCGTGACGAGTACTACGCACTCGTGCCCGCAGTGAGCGATGACGCTGACGGGCCGCCGCTGATTCCTTCTGGCCTCATCGATCCTGGCCAGTGTCATTGGGGTGAGCGACCTGTGCGGTTCGCGAAGCAGGTGTTCGAACACCCACGTGTCGACGTGTCGAAGCTCACCGGAAGGTTTCCCGCGTGGGCGTCACGAAAGCTGGTGCCCAAAGTCCTGGTGGCCAATCAGACCAAGGTGGTCGAAGCGGTAGCTGACCCGACGGGTGCTTGGTTGCCTGGTGTTCCCGTGACCACCGCGACGCCGCTCGACGGCTCGGCCAGCCTGGTGTGGGAACTCGCCGCCGTGTTGAACTCACCCGTGGTGAGCGTGTTGGCGTGGCAAGCCGCCGCTGGCACCGGACTGTCCACCACCAGCGTTCGGCTGAATCCGGTCTCCTTGGGTGCCATGCCGTGGCCCGCCGCCTCGTTGTCTGCCGCCGTTGTGGCGTTGCAAGCCGGCGAGTTGGTCGCCGCCGCCGAACTCACCTGCGCGGCATACGGTCTCGACACGGTCGACACTCGAGCGATCGTCACTTGGTGGAATGAAGCGCGGCCCTGAACCGCAGTCCGGGTTCGTTGGTCTCGCGACCATGGGTATCGGGTCGTTTGGGACGGTTCGCTGGTTCCCACCGGCAAACTGTGGGTGCATGGACCAACTGACGATGCTCTTGCTCGACGCCCAACGCGGCGACCGAGACGCGCTCGACCGTTTTGTGTCCGCCACCCAGGCTGACGTCCTTGCTCTGTGCCGCTACCTCGGTGACGCCGACAACTACGAAGACCTCGCACAGCAGACCAATGAACGTGCCGTGTCGTCGTTGCACCGTTTCCGGGCTACCGGCCCTGCCCGCAACTGGCTGCTCATCATCGCCCGACGCACCTGCGCCGACGCCGCCAGGTCCCGAATCCGGCGGCGGCGGCTCACCGACCGAGCGGGTGCCGTTGCGCTCGTCGAGAGAGGCAACCAGGCAGAGGTCACGCCAACGTTCGAACTCGATGAGCTGATCCTTGGTCTGCATCCGGATCGGCGGGCGGCGTTCGTACTCACCCAGATCACCGGCTTGAGGTACGACGAAGCCGCCCAAGTGCTCGGCGTCCCGGTCGGCACCATCCGCTCCCGCGTTGCCCGTGCCCGCAACGACCTCATCTCCGCCGGGGAACTCAATCAACGGCTGGAACGATCTACAGGGTGATGAACATGTCAACGAACCGCTCGCACCCACCACTGTTTGCCGCAGCGCTCGCTGCAGTTGCCGCGTTCGGTTTCACTGCATGCGGGGGCGACAGTCCGGGGTCATCCGCGGCGAGCGGATTGTCACCAGAGGGCGAGCGCGGCCGCGAGATCGCCAGGCCGAGTGGCTGCTCCAGTTGTCATGGCGTTGAGGGCGAGGGCTCGCTGGGCCCTCCGTTCGTCGGTCTCTACGGCTCCACCGTCACGTTCGCCGACGGCACCACAGCCGTTGCCGATGACGCATACCTCCGAGAGTCGATACGTAATCCTGGGGTGCGACAAGTGTCGGGTTACCAGCTGCCAATGCCCGCGTCGAACCTGACCGACGAAGAAGTCGAATTCCTCATTGCATACATTCGTGACTTGTCGGCGCCTCCGTCAACGACCACACCCGTGCCGTGAGACACCGGGTTTCCAGGTTCGCATCTCTCGCGTTCGTCGTAGCGGGTCTAGCTGCCTGCGGAGCCACCGGCGATGAAGAGGCTGCAAGTTCAGGCGAGCTTCCGACCACCGGCTACCGACGCGAGCCAGCCCCCAGCGTGGGCGACTTCGAACTGCCGGACCTCAGCAACGATGGCGCCGCGTTCCCGCTGCGTGCTCAGCCCGACGAGTTACTGGTCGTGTACTTCGGCTACACCAACTGCCCGGACTTCTGCCCCACGACCATGAGTGATCTCAACATCGCTCAGAAACGCATTGCCGCCGAGCACCCGGAACTCGGCGATCGCATCACCGAAGCGATGATCACGGTCGATCCTGACCGCGACCTACCGGTACTCGACGACTACGTCGCGTCATTCTTCGCCGACGGGCACGCCCTCGGCACCGACGACCCAGTCGCGCTTGCGCAGGCGGCCGAGCCGTTCGGCGTCGGCTACGGCGTCACTCCCGCCGCCGAGTCCGAGTCGGGCGACATCGAAGTCGCCCACACCACCAGCTTGTACGCAATTGACGACACCGGCTCGCTGGTGCTGACGTGGCAATTCGGGGTGTCGATCGATGATCTCACCGCTGACTTGCTGTTCCTGCTCGACGAGACTGCTGCATGAGCCGGATTGCGATCGGTACTGACTCGGGCGGTGCTACCGGGCCGTCACCGCAGCGTTGATCCCCACGTGGATCGCGCTCATCGGCATGGGTGTGGTGACGATGTTCATCAGCCCGTCTCTGGTTCGTCCAGGACGTCGTCGATTGCCGAGTTGAGGTCGGCGACGTTCATCTGACCGATGTGCCGAGTGGCAATGTTGCCGGCGGCGTCGACCACGATCGTGGTGGGCATCGCTGATGCCTCGAGTGCCGTGGTGGCGTAACCCAACTCGTCGAGGTACTGATCGTACGTGGTGCCGACTGCCTCGATGAATGGGGCAGCCTGCTCCGCC
This sequence comes from Acidimicrobiales bacterium, assembly GCA_038203385.1. Classification (GTDB taxonomy): domain Bacteria; phylum Actinomycetota; class Acidimicrobiia; order Acidimicrobiales; family Ilumatobacteraceae; genus Ilumatobacter. The sequence continues at coordinate 4,892 of JBBREA010000099.1, forward strand.
GACTCGCCGATGTTCAGGCCGACGAACCTGATGCTGTCGCCGCGGGCTTGATGCACCGTCTCGAAGGCCGGCATCTCGGTTCTGCACGGCACGCAGGTGGTGGCCCACAAGTTGATGACTGCCGGCCCGGCGATGTCTGACAGCGACATGGCATCACCGCCGGCAAGCGGCATGACTTGCACGTCTGGAAGTGGCGCGCCCACATCGTCGCCGGCGCCGCAAGCCGAGAACGCGGCAGTCGAGAGTGCGAGCAACGCGACGGCGGTCGTGCGAGTCACCGACGCCATGGGGCAACCGGCGACACAGCACCTTCGCCACCGGTGAGCACGTCGACACCATCGTCGGTGACGAGGCACGTGTGCTCGAACTGCGCGGTGCGCTTACCGTCGGCAGTGACCGCAGTCCAGTCGTCGTCCCACGACTTGTGCTGCCACGTGCCGAGCGAGATCATCGGTTCGACCGTGAACGTCATTCCCGGCCGCATGATCATCGAGCTGCGCGAGTCGTAGTAGTGCAACACCTGAACGTCGCTGTGGAACTGCTCGCCGATGCCGTGACCGACGAAGGCCCGAATCACACCCAACTTGTGGGCTTTTGCGTGATCTTCGATGGCGCGCCCTACGTCGCTGATGGGGCGACCCGGCCTGATGGCCTCGATGCCTTTCCAGGTGCACTCTTCGGTGATCCGCACCAAGTCACGACTCTCCTGACCGACCTCCCCCACGAAGAAGGTGGCGTTGGTATCGCCGTGTACGCCGCCGATGTACGCGGTGACGTCGAGGTTCATGATGTCGCCGTCGAGCATGACCCGCGAGTCGGGGATGCCGTGGCAGATGACCTCGTTGGCCGAGGTGCACAAGCTCTTCTGGTAGCCGTGATAGTTGAGTGTGCTCGGGTACGAGTTTCGCTCGACGTAAAGTTGATGCACGTAGGCGTCGACCTCGTCGGTGGTGATGCCAGGACGGAGAAACTCACCACCGAGCCGCAAGATCTCTGAGGCCACAGAACATGCGTGGCGCATGCGCTCGATCACGTCGGCCGACTTGATGCGGGGTTCGTCCCAGTGCTCCACCTTGCCGGTGTCGGCGTACGGGGGGCGTGGTATGTGCGCTGGCACCTCGCGCATGGGCGAAACAACGCCTGGCAACACACGACCTTCAGAACTCTTGTGGCAACGCTTGTACTTGCGCCCGCTGCCACACCAGCACGGCTCGTTAGCCTGCGGCAGCAAGGTGGGTGGTTGGGCGAGCATCGTCATGAGGCCCTCCAGTTTACGCGGCAGGGAGCACGACTGCCACACAGCCCCCGGTTTGACCATCGGGACGAGCGACAATGTCGACCGTGCCGGCATGAGCGGTCACGATGCCCCGAGCGATCGCCAACCCCAACCCGGCGGTTCCGGTACGAACGTCACGCGCCGGATCGCCGCGGGTGAAGGGTTCGAACGCCTTGATCCCGGTCGGGAAACCCGGGCCGTTGTCCGTGACGACGAGCCGAGCCGACGCGGCGTCGGTGACGACGGCCAGTTCCACGTCGCCGCCGGGGGGCGCGTGGCGAATCGCGTTGTCGAGGAGGTTGCGAACCACCCGTGACAGTTGGGCGGCGTCGCCTTGCACGGCAACCCGGTCTCCCGCAGTGATCCGCAGGGTCACGTGGTTGTCGGCTGCGAGCGGTCGCATCGTTTCGATCGCCTCGTCGGCAACCTCGGTGAGATCCACCCTCGAGCGGCGCATGTCGAGGGTGCCACTCGCCAGGCGAGTGTGCAGGCTCAGGTCGTCCACCAGATGTCCGAGTGCCGTGACCTGATGTTCCATTCCCCGTAGGTAAGCGTCGGGGTCGTCGGCAACGCCATCGCGAATCGCCTCTACAGAAGCGCGCAATGCTGCCAGTGGCGTGCGGAGGTCATGAGAGATCGATGACAGCATCAACGCGCGCTCTTTCTCCATCGCGTCGAGGCGACCCACCATCACGTCGAAAGCGTTCGCCGCGTCTCCCAGTTCGTCGGCTCGCACCACGCCGGTTCGGGCCGTCAGATCTCCATCGGCAACTGCGAGAGCGGCCTGCGACAGTCTGCGTGCATCACGGGCGATAGGCGTGGACAACACGTAGGCGGTGAGTGCAGCAACCACTGCCGCTGGGAGCATGATCCACATCAACACGCCGAGGTCTTGGTCGCTGATGAACATCTGCTCGGCGGAGATGAGGATCATCGCCACGGCGACCCCCAACACACCGAGCGAACCCCACATGAACCGGCGACCGAGACGATTCAGACGCCACGTCACGGATCTCGTCACGGAACTTGTCATGGTTCGAACCGGTAGCCGACACCCCAGATGGTGGAAATCCATCGCGGATGCTCAGGGTCGACTTCGATCTTGTTGCGGATGCGCCGAACATGCACGGTGACCGTGGCGGAGTCTTGCCACTCTGGAGACGACTGCCACACATCGCGCAACAGGTCGGCGCGAGAGAACACCTGTCGCGGTGATGCGGCGAGGTGGGCCAGTACGTCGAACTCCTTCGGTGTGAACTCGATGAGCTCACCGTTGCGCCGCACTTCTCGCGCCAACGGGTCGATGGTGAGACCGTCGAACTCGAGGACAGCTGCGCTCGTTGGTGTGGCCCGAGGTGCTGCCCGCCGCAGCACTCCATTCACGCGGGCGGCTAGTTCACGCGGCGAGAACGGCTTGACGACGTAGTCGTCGGCGCCGAGTTCCAATCCGGCGACTCGATCCGTCTCCTCTGATCGGGCGGTCAGCATGATGACCGGCATGTCGCCAGCGGCACGGATACTCCTCAGGATGTCGAGGCCGTTCACGCCCGGCAGCATCATGTCGAGCACCACCAGATCGGGTGGGTTGCTGGCGAGCAGCGCAAGCGCCGCGTTGCCGTCGGCCGCCTCGATCACCTCATGCCCATCACGGCGGAGGTAGCCGACGACGACTTGGCGAACCGTGGGCTCGTCGTCGACCACGAGCACACGGGAAGGGCGAGCGTTCACTCCGACATCGTGGTCGCTTGGCCGCCCGCGTTCAACTGGGCGGCCAAGGGTTTCCGAATCGTTGTGTTGTTCTGCCGTTACGTGAGCCCGCAGCGCTGGCGCTGTCACGGGGCGAGGCGGTCGATGCTCCAACCGCTCGCAGCACGCCGATAACGCAAGCGATCGTGCAAACGGCTCGTTCTCCCCTGCCAGAACTCCCACTCGGCGGGGACGATTCGCCAACCGCCCCAGAAGGCCGGACGTGATACCTCGACACCGTCGAACCGGAGCTCGAGGTCGGCCACCAAGCGATCGATTTCGTTGCGGTCTGCGATCACCTGCGACTGGGGCGAAGCCCACGCCCCGATCTGGCTGCTACGCGGGCGGCTGGCGAAATAGTCGTCACTCTCGGCTGCAGATAACAGATCCACGTGTCCGCGGACGCGCACTTGCCGGTGCAGATCGAACCACGGAAACGCCGCCGCAACCTGTACGTTCAACGTGAGTTGTTGGCTCTTGGCCGACTGGAAGTTCGTGTAGAACGCAAGACCTCGTTCGTCGGCCCCACGAACAAGGACGGCGCGTGAGTCTGGGGCGCCATCGGCGTCGACCGTTGAGAGCACCATCGCGTTCGGCTCGGCGACGCCCGCCTCGAACGCCTCGTCGTGCCACCGACGCCATTGATCGAGCGGATTGGCGAGGACGTCGTCAACGTCGAGGCCGGCGGTTTCGTACTGCACTCGCCGGTCGCGTAGCAGCGACTGATCGTCCCCATCCATTTCAGCCAGCTACCCGATCTGCTCGATGCCGCGCATGTACGGCCTCAAGACTTCTGGCACCGTGACCGAACCGTCGGCGTTGGCATAGTTTTCGACGATGGCGGCCCACACTCGCGGCACTGCGAGGGCGGATCCGTTCAGTGTGTGCACGAACTGCGTGCCCTTGGCGGCCCGGTATCGAATGTTGGCTCGTCGAGCTTGATAGTCGCTGAACCAGCTGATCGACGACACCTCGAGCCATGCGTCCGCTCCAGGCGCATACACCTCCACATCGAAGCTTCGATGGTGGCTCTGTCCCATGTCGCCGGCACAGATTTCGATCACTCGGTACGGCAAGCCGAGACCCACGATGATCCGTTCGACACGGTCCACCATTTCGGTGAGCAGCCCCGGTGCTTGTTCCGGCGTCGAGAGCGCAAGGATCTCGACTTTGTCGAACTCGTGTGACCGCAGCATGCCGCGTGTGTCGCGACCGGCCGAACCGGCTTCGCGCCGGTACGAAGGGCTGTAGGCCATGAAGCGCATCGGCAACTGGGCTGCGTCGAGTACTTCGCCGGCGTAGATCGACGTGAGCGGCACTTCTGCAGTGGGGATGCACCAGAGGTCGTCGCGTTCGATGGCAAACGCGTCGTCGGCGAACTTCGGCAGCTGGCCGGTGGCGGTGAGCGTGGCCGTCGACACCAACGACGGCGCCCGAATCTCCTCGAATGCATCCGAGTTGAGATCAAGTGCGTATTGGCATAAGGCCCTGGCCATGGTGGCGCCGGCACCCCGCTGCATGGTGAACATGGACTTCGCGATTTTGGTGGCGCGTTCGTTGTCGAGAATGCCCAACCGTGTGCCTGATTCCCAGTGCGGCACGCGCTGGGCATCGGTGAAGGTCTGAGGAACGAATGGCCCGGTGACCACAGGATTGTCGGCTTCTGAGGCACCGTCCGGAGCGTCTGCTGCGGGGAGATTCGGGATGACGAGAAGTTCATCGCGCAACGCGGAACTCACCGCGCCGTGTTCGTCAGCCAACCGCTTTTCGTCATCGCCGAGCGCTCGGCCCTCGGCCTGCAAGACCTCGGCTTCGGTAGCCTTGCCGTCACGACGAAGCATCCCGACCGCTTTGGAGACTCCGTTCACGCGGGCGCGAATGCCGTCGCGTTGCCCGGTTATCTCCCGCAACCGCGCGTCCAGCACCGCTGCGCGGTCGATTGCTTCCAGTAACGAATCGTCGTGACGGCGAGCAAGCGCGACCTTCACCGCATCGATATCAGAGCGGATCAGTCGAACGTCGATCACGACGCCGAGGCTACAAGCCACCTCAGCGTCGCGTCCGACGAGTTGGGAAGCGCCGGTCAGCCGGCTCGGCGACGAGCGATGAGCAAAGCGCCACCGCTGGCAACGAACAGCAGGGCCAGCGTCGCCATCCAACCGTTGGCCTCACTCGACGTACCCGTATTCGGCAACGTCACACCACTGGCGTCGAGCGCTGTGGTGGTCGTGGCCGCAACGGTCGTGGTGGGTGCCAACGTCGTAGTCGTCGTGGTGGTCGTCGTCGTTGTGGTGGTCGCGGGTACCGGATCGTTGATCGTGATGACGATGCTTACCTCGGCGAAGTCTTCCATCGTGAACGCCGCGTCCGGGTCGTCGGTGATGATCTCCGTCGGAGGCTCGAACAGGTCGATCGTCTGCGTGATGTCGACGGTGTACCCGGCCGGGCCGACGTAGCCCATGACGTAATCGCCGATGGCCAAGATGTCGTCGTAGCAGGAACCGTCGGCCAAACACGCCGTCTCCGGGATCTCCAACGTCGAGTCAGCTCGGAACACCTCGAAACTCACATCCGTCGCCGTCGCCGTGCCACCGTTGTCGTTGATCACGACCGTACTGACATCAAGCGTGCCATAGGCGAAACGGTTCGTCACCGTGCAGTACGCATCGACGTCGCCGACACTGAACGACCCTTCGACCTGAATCGCCTGAGTTTCGGCTGCGGGTTGCTGGCCGAAGTAAGAATCCAGGAAGATGTTGCTGTCGCAATCGATCCCCTGGAGCTCGTAACCCCAGACCGGAGTCTCACTCAAGAGGAAGTCGAACTGCTGGCCCGTGGTGTCGATGTTGATCAGCGCACACTGTGCAAGTGTCTCGTCGCACAACCCGCTGGCGGGGTCGGCTCCGGTAGCCACAACGACACCAGGGGCATCGGCAGTGGCGACGTTCATCGTGAAGTCACTCGTCTCGGCGGGACCGCCACGCTGGATGACCTTGTCGATGGCGAGCACGGGGGCGTAGAGGTCTACGTAGCAAATCGGGTTCGAGAACAGCCCGCCGATCGTGAAGTTGGCGTTCGGGTATTGATCGACAGGAAGGAGCTCGTCGGGAAACGCCTCCACCTGATCGCACGAGGCATCTACAGAGAAAGCTGGATCGATGTCATCGAGCCCGTCGATCCCGAGAAAATAGTCGCCGTCGGGCACGTCGCAATCGCTGGTGCGCTCAGCTTCCAGCGGGTTCGCTGGAAACACTTGAGGGATGGCAGGCATGTCAGAGCACGCCGTATCGTCGACCTTGACGATGCCATCCAGGGTGTCGACGTACAACTCGATCGTGAGCGCATTGAGTGCTGCAGCTGCACCCGCCCCGCGTGCCGTGAGTTCGACTGAAACATTCCCCTGAATGCCAGCTGAAGCGGGCGCACTGGTGAACGTCACGCCGCCAACGGCGGTGATCGCGCCAGCACACAGCAAGCGCAAGAACGTCTTTGTCATCTTCATCCCTTTGAACTGACGGCGCCGCGTCGTCGGCTCCGCACGGAAGTGTAGACGCGTCAACAATGTCGGTCGAACGACCTGGGCGCGGTCAGACGAGTGAGCGCCCGCAGCGTCGCGTTCTTGCCTGCACGAGCGAGCAAGAACGCGACACTGGTCTCGGGGCGGTTGCGGTCAGTTGGCTCGGCGGCGGGCGATGAGCAGGGCACCACCGCTGGCAACGAACAGCAGGGCCAGCGTCGCCATCCATCCGTTGGCCACACTCGATGTGCCGGTGCTCGGCAACGTCACACCACTGGCGTCGAGCGCTGT
>JBBREA010000100.1:0-11699 GCA_038203385.1 Acidimicrobiales bacterium
AAGTCACCTGCGAGTCCGCAGACCGACCCGGCAACCTTCCCGCCGAATTACCCGTCTGACGCAAACACCGCCGCCATCGTTGCAGCGGCAGTCGCGAACGCTGAAGTGCTCGGCTCGGTTCCGCTCGGCGAGATCGCTGGGCCCCTCAACCGTGCCAAGCTGGCCAACGGCACCACCGAAAACCGTGGTGGCGAGTCGACGCTCGGCAACCTGGTTGCCGAAGTGCAGCGCTGGGCCACCGATCTTCCCGAAACCGGTGAAGCCGAAATCGCCTTCATGAACCCGGGCGGACTCCGCGCCGACATGCTGGGCATCCAGCCCGGCGGTTACCCGGCGACCCTCACGTTCAAGCAGGCCGCCGTCGTACAGCCGTTCGCCAACACGTTGGTCAACATGCAGCTCACCGGAGCCAACATCAAGTTGGCGCTCGAGCAGCAGTGGCAGCCCACCACCTCGTCGCGGCCGTTCCTGCGGCTCGGGGCGTCTGAGGGCTTCACCCACACGTTCGACCCATCAGCTCCCGTCGGGCAGCGCATCACGGGCATGTGGCTGAATGGCGTCGCCATCGATCTCGCTGCGAGCTATTCGGTCACCGTCAACTCCTTCTTGGCCGCTGGTGGCGACAACTTCCCAGCATTCAAGAACGGAACCGACACTGCCGATACCGGCAAGTCCGACCTCACCGCGATGGTCGATTACATGGCTGAGTTCGCCGACGTCACACCGTTGGCGGTCCCCACCGAGCAGCGCGCCGTCGGCATCGACTTCCCGGCTGGTGCTCCCGTCAACTACTGGCCGAGCGCCACGGTGGCATTCGATGTGTCCTCGTGGGCCATGTCCACTGCTGCCGACGTGAAAGACACGCAGCTCACGGTCAAGCTCGGAACGACCACGCTCGGAACCTTTGCGGTCGACAACACCGTCGGCACGTCGGTGTTCGACGACATCGGTAAGGCATCCGTGAGGGTCGTGCTTCCCGACGACGCGCCGCTCGGCCAGCACACGCTGATGCTTTCCGGCAACAACACCGACACCGTGACCCAGGTCACCATCACCGTCGGCCCGACGCCGTCGGCAGTCCCGCTGACACCTGCTCGCCTGCTCGAAACCCGCGACGTCGAAGGCTTCACCACCATCGACGGCGATTACGAAGGAACCGGCCGATTGGTCGCCGGCCAGGTGCTCATGCTCGACGTAGCCGGACGAGGCGGGGTGCCAGCCAACGCCGAAAGCGTGTTCCTGAACGTCACCGCTATCACCCCTTCGGCCGACGGTTTCATGACGGTCTTCCCGTGTAACACCGCACGACCGAACGCCTCGAACGTGAACTTCTTCACAGGGCAGATCGTTCCGAACGCAGTGCTGGCCAAGCTCGACCCGAGCGGTCGCGTCTGCTTGTACACGTTGTCGGCCACCGATGTCGTCGTAGACGTCAACGGGTACGTACCACTCGGCGGCGCGTTGCGCGGCGTCGCTCCGGTGCGTCTCACCGACACCCGTCCGGGCGCCGACAACGGCGCCTTCGACAACCAAGACGTCGATGGGCGCATCGCTGCCGGCGGCACGCTGTCGGTGACGGTGGCCAACCGCGGTGGAGTTCCCGCAGACGCCGAAGCGGTACTGCTGAACGTCACGGCCGTGTTCCCGAGCGCAGACGGCTTCATCACCGCCTACGAGTGCGGCACCACACCCCCGCAAGCATCCAACGTCAACTTCCGCGCCGGTGCAGTGTCGCCGAACGCAGTCATGGCCAAGGTGGGCGACGACGGGAAGGTCTGCTTGTACTCACTGGCTGCGGTCGACATCGTCGTCGACCTCAACGGGTTCGTTCCCAATGGCGCCGACGTCAGGGCCGTGACCCCTGCCCGTCTCTTGGAGACACGTGACGTCGCCGGATTCAACACCGTCGACGGTACGAACAAGGGCGTGGGCCGCGTCTTGGCCGGCCAGGTGTACACCTTGCAGGTCACCGGCCGGGGCACCGTACCTGCTGGCGCAACCGCAGCGTTCTTGAACGTCACCGCGGTCGACCCGTCGGCACCTGGCTACATCATGGTGTTCCCTTGCGACCAGCCTCGCCCAGAGAATGCCAGCCACGTCAACTACTTCGCTGGCCAGGTGGCTCCGAACGCAGTGTTGGCCGACCTCAGCGCCACAGGCACGACGTGCTTGTACACGCTGGCCGAAACCCACATCGTGGTCGATGTCAACGCGTACATACCCGGCTGATTCAGCCGACCAGGTGATCTCACCTGACAACTAATCACCGTTGGTGGCGTCGGGCTTCGGCCCGGCGCCACCGTCGCGTGTGGAGGCCGGGTTGGACCCAGCGTCGTCGCGGGGCAGAATCGACAGCCCCCCATGAGTACGGTCACCCTTCGCCCTTGGCAGCGCGCTGCGTTCGACATGTTTCGAGCGTCCGACAGCCCGGACTTCCTGGCGGTCGCTACTCCCGGGGCTGGAAAGACCACCTTTGCGTTGACCTGCGCTCGGTCGCAACTCGCCCAATGGGCGTCTGCCGGCCACCGTCGCAGGCTGGTCGTGGTGGCTCCCACCAGCCACCTCAAGATTCAATGGTCCTTGGCAGCACACCGTCTGGGCCTGCAGCTGGATCCCGACTGGGCACCCGATCGGGGTATCGCCCGGGATGTGCACGGCGTGGTGACCACGTACCAGCAGGTGTCGATGGGCGCCGCGTCAGAGAGGCTGCGCGGGCTGGTCGACCAGGGCATGGTGATCCTCGACGAGATCCACCACGCTGGTCACGAGAAGGCCTGGGGCGACGGGGTTGGTAATGCATTCGCTACTGCCGCGCGACGGCTCTCGCTGTCGGGCACACCATTCCGCAGCGACAGTGCGCGAATTCCGTTCGTTCGCTACGACGTCACGGCCGAAGGCGACCTCGCCCACAGCGACTACACGTACGGATACGCCGAGGCGCTCCGTGACGGCGGCGTCGTGCGCCCCGTCTACTTCCCCCGGGTCGATGGTGAGATGGAGTGGAGCACACCGTCTGGTGATGTGCTCCGCGCCAGCTTTTCCGACGAACTGGCCTCGAATCAGATGTCGGCGCGTCTGCGCACGGCGCTCAGTCTCGACGGCGACTGGATGGGCACCGTGCTGGGGCAGGCGCACGACCGGCTGCAACTGATCCGCCGCGAGCAACCCGACGCCGGTGGTCTCATCATCGCCATCGACCAGGAGCACGCACAGGGGATTGCTCGTCTGCTCCGGAACCGGCTGAACACCACCGCCGACGTGGTGGTGAGCGACGACCCCGGGGCCTCGGCCAAGATCGCCGAGTTCGCAACGAACGATCGGCCGTGGCTCGTTGCGGTACGCATGGTCTCTGAAGGAGTCGACATTCCCCGCCTGCGGGTAGGCGTGTACGCAACCACCACGTCGACCGAACTGTTCTTTCGTCAAGCGGTTGGTCGATTCGTCAGGTGGCAATCAGGGCTGGCCAGCCAGAAGGCGTACGTGTTCGTCCCCGACGACCCTCGCCTGCGGCACCACGCATTCCAGATTGCCGAGGCTCGTCGACATGTCTTGCGCCCGCCCGGCGATGTCAGCGACGACGAGTTCTCGGCAGAACTCGATCAACAAGTACACGCCCCCGACGGCCAGCCCGAGCAACTCGCGCTGTTTGCGGTGGTGTCGGCCACCGCCACTGGCATCAAGTTCCATGCGGTGACCGAGTTCGGCCTGCAGATGTTCGATCAGCCCTACGACGCCGAACCAGACATCGCCGAGCCGGCGTTTTCCGATGATCCGGCACTCGCGCTCGACTTGCCGGAGGTGCCCACCGAGGCGGGACTGGTGGCGTGGGACTCCCTCAGCGTGGCGGAGAAAAAAGACGACCTCCGCACCCGCAACGCCGACCTCGCCAAGCGTCTCGTAGACAACACCAGCTGGAATCACGCCAGAGTGCAGGGGGAGATGAACCGGCTGGCCGGTGTGTCGAAGGTGTCGATGGCAACCATCGACCAGCTGGAACGCCGGTTGCGCTACAGCGAGAGTTGGTTGAGGCGCCTGCGCCGCGGATGACTCCGCCCGTAGACTTTCCACATGCCCGCACCCGGAGAACACCACCCGGCATTCGAGGAATACTGCGAGTGCATCTTCGAACTGAAAGAAGACGACGTCGAGATAATTCAGGCTCGCATCGCTGATCGTCTCGAAGTCAGTCGGCCTGCAGTGAGCGAGATGATCCGCAAACTGGCCGCCGAGGGCCTCATCACCAATGACGGCACGATCGAACTCACCGCCCCTGGCCTGGTGTTGGCCGAGCGCGTGGTGCGCCGCCACCGTCTCGCCGAACGGTTTCTCACCGACATCTTGCACCTCTCGTGGGCCGAGGCACATCACGAGGCAGGTCGTTGGGAACACGTCATGAGCTCGAACGTCGAAATCGCAATGGACCGCTTGCTCGGCTCGCCGACCACCTGCCCGCACGGTAACCCGATTCCGGGGTCCGATTACGTCGAGCGCGACACCACCACGTTGTCGGCGTATCCCATCGGCCAGCCGTTCACGGTGAGCCGTATCCCCGAAGAGCTCGAGTTCACACCAGGCCTGCTGGAGTTCCTCGAAGATTCGTCGTTGCGGCCCGGCACGTCTGGTGTGGTCACGGCTGCGTCTCCCGACGGCACCCTCACTATCGAGATCGCCGGACACCACGTGGGCGTCGGTGCGTTTGCCAGCGAACGGATTCTGGTCACGTCGTGATCAAGGCGTTGGCTGGGACACGCGTCCCGGCTGTTCGGATCCTGGGCATGTTCGTCGTAGGTTTCGCCTGCGCACCATTGGTCGCGTGCGGTGAGACGTACATCGAGACCAGCGTCACCACTGCGCCGCCATCGGCGGTCACCACCACCATTTCCTCGGTCGACCCGAACGCGCCGATCGACGAGCTGCTCACCGAGATGACCGACTTGATGCTCGGCCTCGACTTCGTCATCAGCGACGGACCAGATGCTCAGGTGGTCATGGCCCGCATCGAGTCGTTGTGGGATGCTGCCGAACCCACCGTGAGGTCAACCGCCCTCGACAGCGCACCCGACTTCGACCAAGCACTGGATCTGGCCAGGACCGGTGTCGACCGAAACCGTCCCGCCGACGCCAGCAAGGCCTACAAGATCCTCGCCGCCGTCACCGCTGCATACTTGGCCGACTATCCGTCCTAGCCGGTCAGGCCGTGCCGGTCCGCCCGTGCCGGTCAGGCCGTGCCGGTCGGGCCGGTCAGGCCGTATCGGTCAGGCGATGCAGGACGGAAGATCAGACGCGTGGACGATCGAGAGACGTTGCGTGGAGCGGGTGAGTGCCACATACAACGCTCGCAGGCCGTGTTCTTGATCGGCGACGATCTGGGCGGGCTCCACCACGATCACCGCATCGAGTTCAAGGCCCTTCACCAGGCTCACCGGCACCACGGTGAGCGGCTGGTCGAGCCCGGTGGTCACCGCACGACCGTGCACGAAGCCGGCGGCGTCCAAGGTGTCGCCGATTCGGTCGGCTTCGCCATCAGGTACAATGACCGCGATACTGGCGCTGGGAAGCGCCGCGCGTAGCGCCGCGACTTCCGCAGCGACACCCTTGTCGAGGGCGTTGGCGTCGAGGGCGTCGACGCGAACGATGTTGGGTGCCACGTCGCCCACTCGCACCGACTCGGGCGAACGCAACCCCGGCGTGGCCACGTGCATCACGCGATTTGCGAGTTCCATGATCTGGGCAGGAATGCGGTAGCCGACCGACAGCCCCACCACCCGTGACGGTTTGCGGTCTGGGAGGTGTGCCAACACGTCCTCCCAAGCGTTGGGCGCCAACGGGCCGGTGGCCTGAGCGATGTCGCCCACCACGGTCATCGACCCGCCGAGTGATCGACGCGTGGCCATTTTGAGTTGCATCGGCGTGAGGTCCTGCACCTCGTCGATGACGATGTGACCAAAGGTGCGGATTTCGTCGCGTTCGTCGACCTTGCCGCCCTTCCCCAGCTTCGGACCGAGCACCTCACGGGCGTCGTCCAGCAGGGCTACGTCGGCAGGAGTCCAGCGGACATCGGCAACGTCGTCGTGACGTGGGCGGTAGAGCGCCTTGTATTCCCACTCTTCGAGTACACCGTCGGCCGCCAGCCGCAGCAGGGCGAGCGAACCGAACAAGTCGTGCAGCAGTTGGGCCGAGGTGAGGACGGGCCACATGCGTTCCAGAGCTTCACGCACGTCGGGGTGCTGGCGAACCTCGAGGCGCACCTCTCGACTCGTGACGTCGTCGCCGCGCCACGACGCAGCCATAGCTGCCCAGACTTCGCTCTCGACCCAACGCCTCGCTGCGTTGTGTCGCCGGAATCGGCGGCGGGCTTGGCGCACGATCTGTTGGGTCTGGCGAGCTTGCAAGCGAACGTAACCGGAGCGGAATGGCACCACCAGATCGTTCCGCAATGCCCGTTCGCGCTCGTTGACGGCCCGGTCGATGACATCGCTCATGCGGGCATCGCCCTTCAGGCGCGCCGATAGCGGTGAATCAGAATCTTGGTCGCGAGAAGCAAACCGTACGTCGGGTACGAGGTCGGCCAACACGACCTGCTCGACACCGGCTTCGCCGAGCGATGGCAACACTTGCTCGATGTACCGCAGGAACACTCGGTTGGGCCCGATGACCAGCACGCCCTGATCCTCCAACGGGAAGCGATGCGTGTACAACAGATACGCCGCTCGGTGCAGTGCCACCACGGTCTTGCCGGTGCCCGGACCACCCTGCACCACCAACACGCCGGCCTGCGGCGAGCGAATGATCTCGTCTTGCTCGGCTTGGATGGTGGCAACGATGTCTCCGAGCGTTCCGGTGCGACCGCGTTCCAACGACGCGATCAACGTGGAGTATCCGCGTAAGCCGCTGCCGGGCCGCTGAGTGAGACCGCCGTCGATCAAACCGCCGTCGATCAAACCGCCGTCGATCAAACCGTCGGCGATCAAACCGTCGGCGATCAAACCGTCGGCGATCAAACCCTCGTCATGACCGACTCCGAGATGGCCACCGCCGAAGAGTTCGTCTTCGATGCCCAGGAGCTTCTTGCCATCGACAGAGAAGTGCCGCCTGCGGGCCAATCCCATGGGTTCGCGGCCGGTGGCGCGATAGAACGGTTCGGCCACCGGAGCACGCCAATCAACGACCACCGGCTCGGAATTCCCGTCGGCGACGGCGAGGCGTCCGATGTGGAATCCTTCCAACTCGCCCTCGACAAGGCAGCCATGGTCGTCGAGCGCCGCTCGATCGATGCGACCGAACACCAGGGCTGCCTTGCCGAGATCAAGATCCGTCAGCCGCTTGATGACCGCCTCGTCGAAGGCATTGCGTTCGAACCGGGCCTGGAAGGTTCCGCCCATCTGTCCTTCGCCACTGAGGTCGCGCATGCGCCAGGCAGCAGAGCGACTCTCTTCGAGACAGTCGTAGGCAAAGTCGATGTACGCCTGTTCGTCGGCGAGATCAGGGTGATGCTGCGTCATTCCGAGGGTGTGAGAAAGAACTCATGACCGGCCAGATAGCCGGTTCTTGGGCCGACTAACTCTACCGGTCGAGATAGCGTCCTCCCCAAGATGCTCCAGGACGACGTTCCATTCCTCGCTGCCGCCCGAGGCCACACCGCCATACACACGCCCGTGTGGTTCATGCGCCAGGCTGGCCGGAGCTTGCCTGAGTACCGCGCTCTCCGCGGCGATGGATCCATCCTGGACGCCATCAAACAGCCAGAACTCAGCGCCGAAATCACCCTGCAGCCGGTGCGTCGCTACGGCGTCGACGCTGCGGTGTTGTTCAGCGACATCGTGGTGCCGGCACACGCGGTGGGGTTCGGTATCGATGTGAAGCCGGGCACCGGGCCGGTGGCCGAGCGACCGATCCGCTCGGCCCGTGATCTCGACCGGTTGCGCCCACTCGAACTCGACGACATCGGTTACGTCACCGACACCGTCGAACTGTTGGTTGCCGAGCTACCGCACGATGTGCCGGTTCTGGCCTTCGCCGGTGCACCCTTCACGGTGGGCTCCTATCTCATCGAGGGGCGACCGAGCAAGGACTATAGGTACACCAAGGCGCTCATGCACACCGACGAGCCGACCTGGCACCGGTTGATGGATCGGTTGGCCGAATCCGCGATCACCTTCATCGGCGCCCAACTCAGCCATGGGGCCCGAGCGTTCCAGTTGTTCGATTCGTGGGCTGGGAGCCTGAGTCGCCACGATTACGAACAGTTCGTCCTCCCCCACTCGCAACGAGTGTTCACCGAACTGGCCGCACGTCACCCGAATGCCGCCGGTATCCACTTCGGTATCGGCTGCGACCACCTGTTGGAACTCATGCATTCGGCCGGTCCGCAGATCATGGGTCTCGATTGGCGCACACCGATCACCTCGGCCCGCCAGCGGCTCGGCGCCGACACGGTCGTGCAAGGCAACCTCGACCCTGCGCTGGTGCTTGCCGGCAGCGACGTAGCGTTGCCAGGCGTGCGGGCAGTGTTGGCCGACAATGCCGGACACCCGGGACACATCTTCAACCTCGGTCACGGGGTGCAACCCGAAACGGATCCTGGTGTCCTCACCGACATCGTGCAACTCGTCCACGAGTTGACCTGTACCACCTCCACCATCACTGGCGAGGCGCGATCATGAGCGACGGCCGATCTGTCACCAGTGGAACGGCAGTCGTCGTGATGGCGTATGGCACACCAGCGAGCACCGAAGACATCGAGGCGTACTACACCGACATCCGACGCGGTCGACCGCCCACTCCAGAGCTGTTGGCCGAACTCACTGGCCGGTACGACGCCATTGGCGGTGTGTCACCGTTGGCCACACGCACCGAAGAGCAACGGGTCGCGATCCAAGAGGCACTCGACACTCTCGAGCCCGGCCGCTACACAGTGGTGCTCGGTACCAAGCACAGCAAGCCCTCGATCGAGGCTGCGGTCGAACAGGTCGTCGAAGCTGGATTCGAGCACATCGTCGGCGTGGTGTTGGCCCCGCACTATTCGGCCTACTCCGTGGGGCAGTATCTCGCACGGCTCCGTGCCGCCGTACCCGAGCACTTGGCCGGCGCGATCACGGTCGACGGGGTGGAATCGTGGGCAACCGAGCCGGTGTTCGTGGACTTCGTCGCCGCCGACCTGCAACGCCGCCTCGATCTGGCAGATGGGCGCACCCTCGTGCTCTTCACCGCCCACTCACTACCCACCCGCATTCTCGCAGATGGCGACCCATACCCGGACCAGCTGCGCAGCACCGCCGAAGCAGTTGCCCAGCAGCTCGGGCTCCAGGAGGGTCGGGGGTGGCGCATCGCCTGGCAGAGCGCCGGCCGCACACCCGAACCATGGATCGGCCCAGACATTCTCGCCGCGCTCGACGACATCGCAGCCAGCGGCGACTACGACACCGTGATCGTCAGTGCCGTGGGCTTCGTCAGCGACCACCTCGAAGTGCTCTACGACCTCGACATCGAAGCGCGTGTGCATGCCGAGCAACTCGGCCTCGAATTCGACCGCACGAGCTGCGTCAACGATGAACCTCGAGTGATGGCAGCCCTCGCCCGAAAAATTCACCGAATCTGATGGAGTGGTTTGTGTCTGACACAAACCACTCCCTTGGGGGGGTGCGTTGATGGCTCGGGCGCTGATCGTCGGCGGGGGCATCACCGGGCTGGCCGCCGCGGTGGAACTCGTCGACAGGCAGGTGGACGTGACCCTGTGGGAGCGCGCGGAGCAGCTTGGTGGAAAGATCGGTACCACCGCATTCGGCGGAGTCGATCACGTCGATACCGGCGCAGACGCATTCCTCACCCGCGTGCCCCACGGCGTGGCCTTCGCCCATCGGGTCGGCATCAGCGACGACGAGATCACCGCCCCCACGTCGGCTTCTGCCTCGGTGTGGCTCAACCAGTTGCACGACATTCCCGGTGGCATCGTGCTGGGAGTGCCAGCGTCGGTTCGACCGTTCGTCACCACCGGCCTCTTGTCGTGGCGAGGCAAGCTGCGCGCCGCTGCCGAACCGCTGCTGCCTCGGCGCGATCACGGCGACTCCCTCGGTGCCTACGTGCGCGGCCGCTTTGGCAACGAGGTACACGAACACCTGGTCGATGCCCTGGTCGGCAGTATCTACGCCACCGACACCGACCACAGCAGCCTTGTATCCGTTCCGCAGCTCGCCAGCTTGGCCGCGGCCAATCGCAGCCTGCTCGTGGGCGCTCGCCGTCAGCGACTGGCCGCCGTAGCAGCCGCAGCCGGGCACGCACCCTCCCCGATCTTCGGTGCGCCCCGTCACGGAATGGCCGCTCTGGTGCACGCTGCGGCCGCCACGGTCACGGCGAGTGGCGGCACGATCCGGCTCGGCACCATGGCGGTTGCGATCGAACCCCACGAGCACGGCTGGCAAGTGACCGGTAGCCACGGCACATCAGTCATCGTCGACCACGTGGTGCTCGCCAGCCCGGCTCGTGCGACGGCCCACCTGTTGTCGGGCATCGCGCCTGAAGCATCCGACGTGATGGCCGGCGTCGAGCATGCAGACATCATCATGGTTCGGCTTCGCGTGCCAGCGGCCGATTGGCCGGCGCGCCTTTCCGGCATGAGTGGGTACCTGGTTCCAAAGCCACGCCAGACGTGGGTCACCGCCGCCTCATTCGGCTCGCAGAAATGGGAGCACTGGCGCCCAGCCAACGGCGACCAGATCTTGCGCGTGTCGATTGGCAGAGACGGCCTGCCTGTCGACAGTTTGTCTGACGACGATGCACTGACCGCTGCGGTCGCCGAACTGAGCCTGCACCTCAACTTCGACGTACAACCCACCGATACGTCTGTGATGCGCTGGATCGATGCCTTTCCCCAATACCGGCCGTATCACCACGACCGCGTGGCCCAGCTCGAGGCCTCGTTGCCGACCGGAATTCACGTGGCAGGTGCGAGTTACCGGGGCATCGGTGTGCCTGCGTGCATCGCCGACGGCCAACGCGTGGCCCGCGCGATCGCTATGTCGATGACACACGCGGAGAAATTCCTGTCATGATGGCGGGATGGCTGTGAGCGGACAGTGGCGTTTCGCCGTACCGGGCGTGGCACTGACGGTCGCGGCCAGCGCGCTGATTCTCGCCACGTGCGGTTCTCCCGAAGAGGCTGCGCAGGCGCCGTCGTCCACAGCCACGACCTCCACCACCACGGTGCCCGTCACCACGCCAGCCACCACCACCACATCGACGTCGGTGCCTCCCACCACGACCACCACCACGTCCAGCACCACCACGACCACGTCGACCACGAGCACGTCGACCACGTCGACCACCTCCACGACGACGACGACGACGCTGCCGCCTACCACGACGACGCAGTACGTCGCACCGTTCACGCAGCCCATTGCGCCACCAGCCGACGCACGAGCTGTCGAACCGATCATCGAACTCGGCAGCATCTACATCCCCGCCATCGGCGTGAATTCGGTGATGTACGAAGGCATCCGAATGACCACGCTCGATTACGGCCCCGGCCATTGGCCCGGCAGTGCGATGCCCGGGCAGCCCGGCAACGTCGTGGTAGGTGGCCACCGCACCAGCAAACACAAGGTCTTCCGCCGCGTCGACGAGCTGGTTCCTGGCGACGAGATCTTCTTCACCATGCCCGATGGTGTGTACACGTACGTGGTGAACCGCATCGAGATCGTCGA
>JBBREA010000101.1:0-11606 GCA_038203385.1 Acidimicrobiales bacterium
TAGCGCATGATCGAGTTCTTTGCCGACGCGTTCGGTTCAGACATCACCCAGCGCGCGCTCGTCGGTGGGCTGCTCGCGGCGTCGATCACATCGCTCATCGGTACCTGGGTGGTGGTGCGCGGGCTCGCATTCCTGGGCGACGCGCTGGCGCACGGTGTGCTGCCGGGCATCGCGCTGGCGGTCATCTGGGGGTTCAATCTCACACTCGGGGCATTGGTGAGCGCCCTCGTGATGGTGCTGGGAGTGAACCTCGTGCACCGCACCACGCGGTTGTCCGACGACACCGGAATCGGTCTGCTGTTCGTTGGGATGTTGGCGCTCGGCGTGGTCATCATCAGCCGGAGCGACACGTACGCCGGCGATCTCACCGGCTTCCTCTTTGGTGACGTGCTCGGCGTCAGCAACAGCGATCTCTGGCTGGGAGCCGCAATGCTGGCGGTCACGATCGTTGCCATGGTGTTGGGACATCGGTCGTTCCTCGCACTGTCGGTGAGCGCTGAGAAGGCTGAGGCGTTGGGGCTGCATCCGGGTTTGGCACATGCAGCGATGCTCGTACTGCTGGCGTTGTCGGTGGTGTCGAGCTTCCAAGTGGTCGGCACGCTCTTGGTGTTCGGATTCCTCGTGGCCCCGCCGGCCACTGCTGTGCTCATCGTTCGCCGATTGCCACGCACGATGATCGTGTCGGTGTTGTCCGGTTGGATCTCGGTAGTGCTCGGACTCGCCATCAGTTACCACGCGGAAACCGCTGCGTCCGCCACTGTGGCGGGCCTTGCTGTGGCCCAGTTCTTCGTGGTGCTCGCTGTCGTCGAAACTCGCGAGTTCATCGCCCAGAATCGCCCGGCACATGCTGGAGGCATGAACCCACAGTGACCAATTCCACAGTGACCAATTCCACAGTGACCAATTGATGTCGCTCATCGCCTCGAGGTGCTAGAGAGACGGATATGACGATCGCTGCCTCCCGGCTCGCAGAGTCGACCTTCTGGCATCAACCGCTTGACGTTCGCATGGCTGAGATGGCCGAGATCCGCGAACTCGGCCCGGTGCTCGCTGTGGAGTCGTTGAGCCCGCTCACCGAGATGTCCGAGACGTACTTCGCACTCACTCGGCATGCCGAGGTGGTCGAGGTGAGCAAGCGTCCCATCGAGTTCTGCTCTGGCCAGGGCGCGACCTCGATGTTCGACCTGCCGATGGAGATGCTGGAGTTCTTCGGTGGGTTCATCAACATGGACAATCCGCGCCACGCGCATCAACGCCGCATCGTTGCAGCTGCGTTCACGCCCACACAGCTGCAAGGCGTGCTCGAGTCCGTGGAGGCCATCTGCACCGACGCCATCGACTCGTTCTGCGAAGACGGCGAAGCCGACCTCGTCGAAGTGCTGTCACAGCCGTTCCCCCTCCTGGTGATCTGCGACATGATGGGCATTCCTCGCAGCGAGTTCAACACCGTGCTGCACGCCACCAACGTCATTCTCAGCGGCGGCGACCCCGAGTTCATGGGTGAAGGTGGCATCGGCGCGCTGCTCGAAGCCGGCATTCAGCTCGACGCGTTGATGAAGGAACTCATCGAAGAGCGACGCAAGAACCCGACCGACGACCTCACGTCGCGCCTGGTCAATCACATGCACGACGAAGATCTGCTCGTTCCGGCCGAGATCACGTCATTTTTCGTGCTGCTGGCGGTGGCCGGCAATGACACCACTCGAACTGCGATCAGTCATGGCGTGAATCTGTTGTCGAGCAACCCCGATCAACGGGCCATCTGGCAGGCCGACATCGACGGCGTGTCGGGCACAGCGGTCGAAGAAATCGTCCGTGCCGCATCACCGGTGACCTTCATGCGCCGAACCGCCACCACCGACGTCACCCTCGGAGAGCACGAGTTTCAAGCGGGCGACAAGCTCGTCATGATGTACGGAGCGGCAAATCGTGATCCGCGCGTGTTTCCCGATCCCGAGCGTTTCGATGTTCTGCGCAACCCGAATCCGCACGTCGGCTTCGGCGGGCCGGGGCCGCATTTCTGCCTGGGCGCGCACCTGGCCAGGCGCGAGTTGGCCGTGGTGTTCCGCGAGCTGCATCGCCGACTTCCCGACCTCAACGTGTCGGGCGACGTGATCCCGCTTCAGTCGGAAGGTGTCCCGCTGGTCACCGGTATCAAACACCTGCCTGTGACGTTCACCCCGTCACCCCGCTCCCGCCCGCGACGGTGAAGCGACAGTCCCACCGTGTGAAACGTGTTGGCGACGCGCTGGTGGCACCGAACCACATGGATGCTCGACGGAGACCCTCAGCGGCGGCGAGCGGGATAGTTGGTGCAGGTGGGGTTGCCGCAGGTGGTGACATTCAGATCGTTGTTCGCGCCCATGTAGCTGACAACCGGGTTGCCGTCGGTGCCGATCGTGATCGACGTGTGGAAGCCGCGGGATCCGTTGACGTTGACCGGGGTGGCGTTGGCAGTGGTGCAGGTGGGGTTGTTGCAGGCCGCGATCTTGAGGTCGAGGTTGGCGAGGTCCAAGTAGCTGATGATCGGGTTGCCGTTGGTGCCGATCGTGATCGAGCTGTGCTGCCCCACATTGCTGGCGGTGTCGATGGGTGTGATGGTTGCAGAGGTACAGCTGGGGTCGTTGCAGGCCGCGATTTTCAGGTCGACAGCGACGGCTTGGAAGTAGCTGATGACGGGGTTGCCGTTGGTTCCGATGGCGATTGAGTTGAAAGCGCCGACTTCGCCGGCGGTGTCGACGGGTGTGATGGTTGCAGAGGTACAGGTGGGGTTGTTGCAGGCGGCGACCTTGAGGTCGTCGGAGGTGGCGTCCCAGTAGCTGATGATGGGATTGCCGTTGGTACCGATGGCAATCGACGTGTCGAGGCCGACGTTGCCCACGCTGTCGAGCAGCGTGGTGGTGGCGGAGGTGCAGGTGGGGTTGTTGCAGGCGGTAACTTTGAGGTCGCTGTTCGGGGCGGTGTCGTAGAAGCTGATCACGGGGTTGCCGTTGGTGCCGATGGTGATCGACGAGTAGAGGCCGCCATTCTCGACGGTCGTGAGGGTGGCCACGCCCACGCACGTGGGATTGCTGCAAGTGGCCACTTTCAGATCGTTGTTGCTGGAGTCCCAGTAGCTGATGACGGGGTTGCCGTTCGCGCCGACGGTGATCGACGGGTCGTAGCCGACGTTGCCCCCGCTGTCGAGCACGGAGTTCGTGGAGGTGGTGCAGGTGGGGTTGTTGCAGGCGGCGACCTTGAGGTCGTCATTGGTATTGTCGTAGTAGCTGATGATCGGGTTGCCGTTGGTGCCGATCACGACAGCTGTGTCGATGACGTTCGTGCCGGCATCGAGAGCCGAGGTCGAGTGCCCGGTGGCCGGTGTACCTGCGGGCCCGACAGGTCCGGTAGGTCCTTGCGGTCCGATGGGTCCCTGTGGCCCTCCACCGGCGCCGGCGCTGTAATAGCCCACGATGTCGACGAGGATGTGGGTCGTGGCAGCGGGATCGGTGCCGTGGAACCAGAGCTGTATGTGCCCGACCACGTCGGCTGCGCCGCCGACGGGGAGTTCGACGGTGACGGAGTTGGGAACGATGGCGCCGGGCGTCGTGAAGTTGATGTTGCTGGTGGTGGGTTCACCAGTGGCTGTGGCTGGTCTGACGGCGACGTAGCCGATCGTGGTTGGTGAGACGGCGGTGATGTTGGCGACGATGCCGGTGGCTCCGTCGGGCACCACGGTGGCTGCTCCGATCGAGTTGCCGGGGAGAACGACTGCGACGTTCCCGGTGACGTCGAGGCTGCGTGGTTGGTCGGAGGTGAACGGGCCAGCGAGCCCGACGTTGGTGCGGGTGTCGAGCAGGCGTTGTGGGCTAATCGGTGTGAACACCGATCCGGTGTCGGCTGCGTCGGCGGTGAGGAACCCGGTGGTGGTGAACACCAACAACGTCACAGCGGCAAGCGCGAAGCGCTCGCGCCGGGTGACCAGAGGCCGAGGGACCGTGCTCGGCGCTGCGGCGTTCACGCTGGCGGGACTGGACATGCGCACCTCTTTCGGTTCGGTGGTCACCTCAAAGACGACGCACTTGACACCAAGTCTTATCACTTGGGGCGCCGCATGGTAACGGCCCAATCGAAACCTGGTTCGTACGCAGCATCTTGGAATCATCACTGAGTGTGCGCTCACTCAGTGATGTACAGTAGTGCCCGTGCACCCATCAGACAACAGCTTCCCCCGATGTGGACGCGCCGCACCGTTGCCGCCGTCGGAGCGTCGCGCCGCCATCATCAACGCGGTGATTCCACTGCTTGTCACCAACGGCGAGCTGCCCACGAGTCGGCAGATCGCCGCTGCCGCCGAAGTGTCGGAAGGCACGATCTTCAATGTGTTCGCCGACAAGGCAGACCTCCTCGAGTCGGTCGTCGCTGCGGTACTCGACCCGACCGCGTTCGAACAACTCATCGATGACATCGATCGTGAGCAGCAGTTCGCAACACAACTCGAGATCGCCATCGCCGAGCTCCAGCGTCGCGTGGTCGACGTGTGGCGGGTGTTGTCGATCGTGCCGCACGAACCCCTCAACGCCAAACGCTGGGCCGGCAGCCCCGCGATCACGTCCCTGCTGGCGAACTCCGACGTGCCCCTTCGCTTTCAGCCCGACCAAGCCGCCGAGATGCTACGGGCGATCACTCTGTCGCTCACCCACCCACTGATGTCCGACGGGCCACTGGCGCCGTCGGTGATCGTCGACGTGTTTCTTCACGGAGTCATCGAAAACGGAGTCATCGAAAACGGAGTCATCGAATGAACCTCTCTCGGCTGCTCAAGCGACACCTGCACCCGTATCGGCGAACGATCGAGGTCGTCATTCTGCTTCAAGCGCTGCAAACCTTCGCCAACTTGATGATCCCAACGCTCAGTGCCGATCTGATCAACAAGGGTGTGCTCGCCGGTGACAACAACTACATCTGGCGCAGCGGTGGTCTCATGTTGCTGTTTTCGGGGGTGCAGGTGCTGCTTGCGGTGGCCGCCATCTATTTCGGCTCGAGGGTGGCGATGGGACTCGCACGCGACGTCCGTCGGGATCTGTTTCATCAGGTGACGGATTTCTCGGCGCGTGAGGTTGCGCACATCGGGGCGCCATCGCTGATCACGCGAGTCACCAACGATGTGCAGCAAGTGCAGTTGCTGGTGGTCATGGCGGTGACGATGATGATCGCTGCACCCATCACCATGGTCGTGGGCACCGTCATGGCGGTTCGCGAGGATGTCGGCCTGTCGATCGTGCTGGCAGTGGCGATTCCTGTCATCGTCGTCTCACTTGGTGCGATCGTGCTGCAGATGGTGCCGTCGTTTCAGAAGATGCAACTGCGGATCGATCACCTGAACATGGTGCTCCGAGAGCAGCTCACCGGCATTCGGGTGGTGCGTGCCTTCGTGCGTGAACCGGAAGAGACCAAGCGATTTGCCGAGGCGAACGAAGAACTCACGAGTGTGGCGTTGCGGGCCGGTCGACTGATGTCGCTGATGTTCCCCACTGTGGGGCTCGTCGTCAACCTGGCGAGTATCGGCGTGCTCTGGGTTGGCGCTGACCGGATCGCTTCCGGCGACATCGAAGTGGGATCTCTGATCGCCTACCTCAGTTACGCGGTGCAGGTGCTGTTCTCCGTCGTGATGGTCACGTTCATGATGTCGATGATCCCGCGTGCCGCTGTCAGTTCCGACCGGATCATGGAAGTGCTGGACACCGACACCACCGTGGTGGTGCCTACCAACCCCGTGACAACGCTGACCGAGCGCGGCACGCTCGAGTTCCGCAACGTCGGGTTTCGCTATCCCGGCGCTGAACAGCCGGTGCTGGCCGACATCTCGTTCCGCATCGAGCCTGGGCAGACGACCGCAATCATCGGAGCCACCGGGTCGGGCAAGTCGACCCTCGTGAGCCTCGTCTCCCGGCTGATGGATGTGACTGAAGGCACGGTGCTCGTCGACGGCGTGGACGTTCGCCAGCTCGACCCCGATCTGCTGTGGGGCAAGATCGGGTACGCCCCCCAGAAGTCATATCTTTTCTCTGGCACGGTGGCTTCCAACCTGCGATTCGGCAAGCCCGACGCCACCGACGCCGAGCTCTGGGAAGCGCTCGACATCGCCCAGGCGACCGACTTCGTGCAAGCAATGCCTGACGGGTTGAACAGCGAGATCGCGCAAGGAGGAACCAACGTCTCGGGTGGTCAGCGTCAGCGACTGGCCATCGCCCGAGCCTTGGTGGTGCGCCCCGAGATCTACGTGTTCGACGACTCGTTCTCGGCGCTCGACCTCACCACCGATGCGCGGCTCCGCGCCGCGCTGGCCCCGCACATCTCGGAATCGGCCATGCTGATCGTCGCTCAGCGCGTGTCCACGATTCGCCACGCCAACCAAATTCTGGTGCTGGAACGCGGTCAACTCGTCGGCGCCGGAACGCACGAAGAACTCGTCGAGACGAACCCCACCTACGCAGAGATCGTCCAATCTCAAGATGTGCGAGAGGTGGCAGCATGAGCAACGACTCGGGCAACGGCGACCTCGTCGCCGGCGCCGTCGACGACGAGGACGAACTGATCGCGCGAGCTGCGCTCGCCGCCCGTCGCGGCGGGCCAGGACCCGGCAATCGCATCGGTATCCCGATTCAAAAGAGCGACAACTTCGTCGCAACGCTGAAGCGACTCGGCGAAATTCTCGGCCGGGAAGCCTGGCTGTTGATGCTGGTGTTCGGCCTCACCCTCGCCAGCGTGGTGTGCGTTGTTGCGGGTCCGCGGCTCTTGGGGCGGGCCACCGACGTCATCGTCACTGGCGTCACGAATGACGGCATCGACTTCGGTGACCTCCACCGCAGGCTGGGTTGGGTTGCTGCGCTGTACTTGGCGGCATGGGCCTTGTCGGCCACCCAGGCGTATCTACTCGCTGGAGTCGTCCAGCGTTCCATGTACGCACTGCGTGAATCTGTCGAGCGCAAGATCAACCGCTTGCCACTCAGCTACATCGATCGACACTCGCGCGGCGACCTGCTCAGCCGGGTGACCAACGACATCGACAATCTGTCACAGAGCCTGTCGCAAACGGTGAGCACCATCGTTCAGGGTGTGCTGCTTCTCCTGGGCGTCTCGATCATGATGTTCCTCGTTTCGCCGCTGCTCGCCGTGGTGGCGCTGGTCATGGTGCCGGTGTCACTTGGCTTGGTGAGGTTCATCGGCGCAAAGGCGCGGCCGCGATACCTGTCGCAGTGGCGTTACACCGGTGTGGTCAACGGCCAGGCAGAAGAGATGTTCACGGGACACGCGATCGTGAAGAGTTTCGGTCGTCAGCGTCAGGCCGAGGAGAAGTTCCAAGAGGACAACGACCAGCTGTACGAGGCCACGTTCGGGGCGGCCTTCGTGTCGGGTCTGATCCAACCGCTCACCGTGTTCGTCGGCAACCTGCAGTTCGTGCTGATGGCGGTCGTGGGCGGGCTTCGCATTTCGTCTGGAGCCATCACGATCGGCGACATGCAAGCGATGATCCAGTACGTCCGGCAGTTCGCTCAGCCGATGACGCAGCTGGCATCGATGGCGTCGACCTTCCAGTCGGGCATCGCTTCGCTCGAGCGGGTGCTCGAGCTGCTCGATGCAGAAGAACTGTCTGAGGAAGAGGCCGCCACCGTCAACCCGCTGCCGGTGCGGGGCCGCATCGAGTTCGATCATGTCGCGTTCTCGTATCTGCCAGAGCAGCCGTTGATCAGCGACCTCAGCGTGGTTGCCGAGCCGGGGCAGACCATTGCGATCGTGGGCCCCACCGGTGCTGGCAAGACCACCATCGTCAACTTGCTCATGCGCTTCTACGAGCTCGACGGCGGCGCGATCTCCATCGACGGCCGCGACATCGCGAGCATGCCGCGATCAGAACTCCGCAAGAAGATCGGCATGGTGCTGCAAGACACCTGGTTGTTCGGTGGCACCATTCGGGAGAACCTGGCGTACGGCAACCCGGATGCCACCGACGAGCAGATCATGGAGGCCGCCCAGGCCACGTACGTGGACCGGTTCGTCCGCCACCTGCCCGATGGGTACGACACGATCATCAACGACGAGGGTGACAACATCTCGGCTGGTGAGAAACAGCTGATGACGATCGCCCGGGCATTTCTTGCCGACCCGTCGATCCTCATTCTCGACGAGGCCACCAGCTCGGTCGACACGCGGACCGAAGTGATGATTCAGGAAGCGATAAACGCGCTTCGAGCGAACCGGACCAGCTTTGTCATCGCCCACCGACTGTCGACCATCCGCGGCGCCGACGTGATCCTGGTGATGGAAGCCGGTCGCATCGTGGAACAAGGCAACCACGGCGCTCTCGTCGAAGCGAACGGCGCCTACGCCCGCCTGTACAACGCGCAATTCGCCGGCCAAGCCACCTGAGTGGTACTCGTCGAGTTGACGCAGACCACGGCGACCGAGATGCGTGTGTCGCAGTCGTTCGCATCGTTCTCGCTGTTCGTACGCGCGGTGGAACGAGACGGCGGCGTGTCCTCGCCGCAGTTCAGAGGTGCTGCTCCAACACGTCGAGAATCGCGTGTGACTGAACGGAGACCCACCAGAAGGGCTCGATTTGCGCCCGGCTACGAATGGTTGGCGCTTCTTCGCTGGTCGTCGGTGCGAACTCGATGAGGATGCTCTCGGTGCTCGGGGCGACCGCTCGCTGACCCTGCCACAAGAGCGCCTGGTCGGTAGGCCGTTGCCCGGCGCCGTAGATCGGCCAACCAACGCTCGAAGCGATCTGTGCTGCGATGGGGTAGGACACCGGTGCGCCCACCGCCTTGCTCGCCGGCCCGCCGGAGAAACCAAAGAACCCAACCCACCCGTACGGCGAGTGCGCATGCACCGAGAGCGCCGGTTGCACCTCGGCGGTGAACTCGATCAGCGCTTGTGATTCGGGCTGTGTCAACGACAAGCCGTCGCGGTTCAGATCGACAGCGTTGGCGTTGTTGCGCGTGAAGTTCACGTATCCGTCCACGTTCAATGCCGGGATCACCCACACTCCGAAATTGGTCGGTGGACGCTGCCGAATGGTTTGTACGAATGCTGCGGCCGCACATTCGTCGCCGTGGGTGTGGCCGATCACCATGACGGTGTTGTCGGTTTCCTGCGGCCCCCAGTACTCAGCCCAGATCGGTCTGCCTTGCACGGAGGTGCCAATTCGTCGGTACTCCACCGGAGCGCTCGACACATTGTTCAGGCCGGGCGCGTCCGGCGCGATCGCATCGCACGGGCCTGATGGGTACAACGCTTGGCCGACCGGCGCCGAGTTGCCCTTCGGCGGGTTCGTCGGTTGGGCAGGGCTGCCCGTGAAGTGTCCGAAGTAGTCGACGATCACGTGTGAGGTCCACAACGTCTGTATCTCCACGCCCCGCCCGCTGACCGGGACGACCGACAGGTTGGCGACTGCTTCACCGCCGCCGACCGTGTTCACCGACGACACGGAACCGGCGTATGGAACGCCCGCCGGCGAGGCGGTGAGGAATCCCGGTTCGGCAGCGATCATGGTCAGGTTCGTGATGTACGCAGAGCTGTCCTGTGCACCGGCGGAGAGTTCGACGGCGCCGTGCGGGTACAGCGGTACCCGCGTGCCGAGTTGCGACGTGCTGCGAGTATCGAGCAAGCGCCGCGGTGTTTCGCTGACCCACAGCCCGTCGCTGCTCTGCTCGGCGGAGGCTCCGGTCATGTAGCCAACGACATCGACCACGAGGTGCATGTCTGACAGTGAGACGTGCACGTCGAAACCAGACGAGTTGATCGCAACGATGCTCGAAGCAGCGCGCGTCTGGCCTGCCGCGTCCCAGTTCAAGACGGACGAGTTGGTCGCGTCCCTCCCTGGCGGCGCGACCGACAAGAACCCGGGAGCGGACGTCGCTGTGGCGGTCAAGTTCACCACCAGCGCTGTCGCGTGTTCTGGCACGTCGTCTGGACGTTCGATGGTGCGATGCGTGGCGGCGGAGACGATGTCATTCGAGTCACGGGTGTCGAGTAGACGGCGCTGCGGAATGGCCACGAACCTGCCGCCGTGCGCAGCAGTCGCGGCGGTGAAGTAGCCGGTCACGTCGACGACGACGTCGGCAGCGTTGAGCACGTGAGCATCGATCGCGGCGATCGCGGGGCTCACTGCCACGATCGCGCCGTTGGCGCGGGTCTCCCCAGCAGCGAAGTTGACATGTGACACGTCGGGACGGGCGGTTCCAGCTGCGTACAGCACGACGAACCCGGGTGCACCCTTCGCGATGCCGATCAGAGACACGGAGACGGCGGTGACGTCGGGCGGAAGCCCGCAGCGCCCAGCGGTAGACATTCGGTACGTGTCTGGGGTGATGGGCGCAGCATTGTCACCGAGTCGGCTGTCGGCGAGCCGGCAGGGAGTGCTGAGCGAAACGAATCGCGAGGTGTCGGTTCGCTCGGTCGTTCCGGTGGCCAAGGCGAACGCGGGCAGAAGGTTCGCCGTCAAGACCATGAGCGCCGTGACCATTCGTTTCACGTTGAACGATGAGTTGAGTGTGCGCATGCCCGGTGATCCGGTCGATTCACAGTTCTACACGACCGCGCTGGGAAGTTGTCGCCCGCGAGCAGTGTTGGTTTCGAGGCCTTTGCCATGGTGATCACCCCATCCAGTCGGTAGGTACGAAGCGTAATGTTCTACGTTTATCGTGTGGATGACAAGTCGTTACTCGAACTGTCCGATCGGTGGTGGAACGAAATCTGGCGAGAGGGGCACTACGACGTCGTCGATGAGCTGTTCACCGATCCGTTCGTTCGTCACTCGGCGACGGGAACCGAGATCACGTCTTGCGACCTGTACAAACGGATCCTCGGAGACTTCCAGCGAACGCTGCATCGCCCGGTGACCACGATCGACGCACGAGATGTGGTCGCCGATCGCATCTGGACCCGCGCCACCAGTCGCGGCGTCAATAGAGAGTCGGGCGAGTGCACCGTGGTCACGTGGATGCTGCTGCAACGAGTTGATCACCTTCGCATCGCCGAACATTGGGCGTTGACGGTCAAGGGTGTCGACTGGTCTGCCTGACCGGCCGAACCACCGGGCGAGCCATCGGCTGAAGCCGATCTGAGACACTCCTCGAGTTCACCCGAACTCGACGCGTTCGCCGGATGCGTGATGTCGGCGTTGCACGACGAAGTACCACAGGGTGATGAGCGCTATGACCGCCCCCATCAGCGCAAGTGTGGCCCCGAGAGAGATCGCGTCGGCGAGCAACCCGAGCGGCAAGGCGGCCAACCCGAATCCGCTGAACCCGAGGATGACCAAGCTTTGTAGCCGACCGTGAAACTCGATCGGTGACAGGCGCAGCATCAGCGACTGTGTGGTTGTCTGGAACATGAGGCCGCTGGCACCCACAGCGAACAGTGCGAGAAGCCCAGCGAGATACGAACTTGCCAAGCCGAGCACGATCAGCGAGGCCGCGAGTGCAGCGGCCGAGGCAACGATCACCATCTCCGAACGAGCTCGTCGCGTTCTCGATGAATCGACGGCGCCGGCGACGAGCGCGCCGAATCCGGCGAAAGCGGACATCAACCCATACCCCCCAGCGCCGACGTCGTAGCGCTCG
>JBBREA010000102.1:0-11315 GCA_038203385.1 Acidimicrobiales bacterium
GTTAGCGGGTTTCGGGGAAGCCTAGATCTATGGTGCTGTGGGCTGGGTCGGGCCACCTGCTGGTGACCACTTTTCCTCGGGTGTAGAAGTTGATGCCCTCTGGGCCGTAGATGTGCGTGTCGCCGAACAGGCTGGCTTTCCATCCGCCGAAGCTGTAATAGCTCACCGGCACCGGCACCGGCACGTTGATTCCCACCATGCCGACCTCGATGTCGTATTGAAACTGACGGGCAGCGCCGCCGTCACGTGTGAAGATCGCGGTGCCGTTGGCGAAGGGGCTGGCGTTGATGGTGTCGACGCCCTCTTGGTAGCCCGCGACACGCTTCACTGACAACACCGGGCCGAAAATCTCTTGGTCGTAGCAGGCCATACCCGGCTCGACGTGGTCGATCAACGTGGGGTTGATGAAGAAGCCATCGGTCGGCCCGGTGGGCCGACCGTCGACGACGACGGTGGCACCTTCGGCCGCAGCACCAGCGATGAAGCCCGCTACACGGTCACGCGATTCGGCAGTGATGAGCGGGCCCATCTCACTGCTGGGTTCATCGCCGGCACCCACGACCAAGCCGGGGATCCGGTCACTGATCTTCTGCACGAGACCGTCTGCGATGGATTCTGCTGCGAGCACGACCGAAATCGCCATGCAGCGCTCGCCGGCCGAACCGTACGCGGCACTGATCGCAGCGTCGGCCGCCATGTCGAGATCGGCGTCTGCCAACACGAGCATGTGGTTCTTTGCACCTCCGAGCGCCTGCACGCGCTTGCCGTTGCGAGTACCGGTCTCGTAGATGTACTTGGCGATCGGTGTGGAGCCGACGAACGACACTGCAGCGATGTCGGGGTGATCGAGGAGCCGGTCTACTGCAACCTTGTCGCCTTGGACGATGTTGAACACACCACTCGGCAGCCCCGCCTGCGCGAGCAGTTCGGCGATCATGAGCGACACCGACGGGTCTTTCTCGCTGGGCTTGAGCACGAAGGTGTTGCCGCACGCGATGGCATTGGCGAACATCCACATCGGCACCATCGCCGGGAAGTTGAACGGCGTGATACCGGCGACCACGCCGAGCGGCTGACGGATGGAGTACACGTCGACACCCGTTGACGCCTGCTCGGAAAAACCGCCCTTCAGCAAGTGCGGTACGCCGCAGGCGAACTCGATGTTCTCCAGGCCACGAGCCACTTCGCCCATGGAATCGCTGAGGACCTTGCCGTGCTCTGCGGTGAGCACGCGGGCGATCTCTTTGCGGTTGGCATCGACGAGTTCGCGGGTGCGGAACAGGATCTCCGCCCGCTTGGACAAGCTGGTGGCGCGCCACGATTTTGTGGCGGCCGCGGCCACCGCGACTGCCTGGTCGACCTCTTCTACCGAAGCCAGATCGACTACGCCGGACTGCTCTCCGGTGGCCGGGTTGTACACCGGGGCCGAGCGCCCTGACACCGACTCGACAACACGTCCATCAATCCAATGGTGAATCTCGTTCATATGTCCTATCAAATCAGGTGAGCAGGACGTTTGTCGACCTTTTCATCGAGAATGGTGGGCAGATGAGTCGTCAGCTGGAGGTTCGGCCGCGGGCGAGGAGCTCGGACCTCGACTTCACGCCCAGCTTGCGATAGCTCCGGGTGAGGTGCGACTCGACGGTCCGCACGCTGACGAAGAGTTCGGCAGCAATGGCCTGATTCGAGCGGCCAGCCAACGCCAGGTTGACCACTTGCTCCTCCGCCGCAGAGAGCGCAGAAGGATCGACGCTCGCTCGACTTCGTCGTCCCAACAGCTCTCGCTCGGCTGCCACCCGCGTGACCCACGGCGCGGCCCCCAACGCCATGAAGATCGCATCGCTTCGGTCGAGCACCTCCCTCGCCTGAGTACGAGCGCCGAGGCGCCGCAGCACCGCGCCGAGCTGCAGTAAACCGCGCCCGTGTTCGAATGGCCTGTGCAGCGAGTCGGCGCCATCCAGGGCTCGGTGCAGGACGTTGCGAGCTTCGTCATAGAGGCCACTCGAGGCCAAGACGAGGGCATGAGCCCGGGCCGCCTCGAAGGCCGCGAGTGGCGAGTCGCCGCGTGCGGCGATGGCCTCCAGATCGGCCTCGACGAGTGCGGCCTCGTCGAGGTTGCCGAGCAGCAGCAACGCTTCGACCAGATTGACGTGGTAGTCGGCCGAGCGAACGTCTCTCAAGTGCAGATCGTCCGCCGTTGCTTGGGCAGCCCGGAAGAGGGCGATCGCGCCAACGAGGTCTCCGATTGCGAACAGCGCGAATCCTGCATCGCACAGAATCGGAAAGCGCCCGATGGGGAACGATGCCTCAGCCTCTGCCACCACGACGGGCACCCATTGCGCAACGAGAAGATGGTCACCGGTGGCCGCCATGTGCCACAGCTGCTCGACCGATTGTTGGCCGGGAAGTTCGTCGTTGTGCCCAGACACCAACGAAACGAACTGGTCGGCGATTTCCTTCGATCGCGACCAGTTGCCAGAACGCCGCTCGATGCCCACCAGCCGGTTCAGCGCGTTGTGAACGTCGGCCGTGCTGCCAGTGGCGATGCCGACCTCGTAGGTCTCGGTGCACAGCTCCCTGGCCATGTCGTGCATGTCGAGGAAATCGGTGATCTCTTCGAGACAGGCGCGCGCCGTGTACCCGATTTCTGCGTACGTCATCTTGGCCCGATCGACGAGGAAAGGGGTGGGGTCCACCGCAAACCCACGCAGGAGCCTGATCTGCTCGAGCCCTAGCCGAGCACCGATGATGAGACGCCCGACGCCGGTGGACTCTGCGTGCTCCAGCGCTCGCACCGCAACCTCGTTCGCAGCGTGGAGGTCGTTGAACATCGTGATCCGAACCGACTTCGCCAGGAGTTCTGCACGCTCGAACGAGTCAGTCACCACCGGCAACAGTGCATCGATCGCATCGAGCGTGGGCTTGGCTCCGTACAGCCGATTGACCGCGACGACATAGGAGTTTCGACCAGCAGTGGCGGCAGGCGAATCTCCGGCCGTCGCTACCACGTCGACCAGCAGTTCATGAGCGCGCGACCAGTCACCAGCGTCGGCGGCAGCTGTGCCAGCGCGACAAGCCCGACGGCTGCAGTCGACAGGATCGCTGGGCGGGGTGAGCTCGAGCGAGCGTGCGAGCATGTCGGCGGCCGGGGCACTGTCACCTCGGTCGTACATCGATACTCCAGCCTCTTCCAACACGTCGGCGATGTAGCGGTCCGGACCGAGAGCTCCCTGGCCCAAGTGCCAAGCGCGCTCGACGGGATGCTCGGCGACTTCGGCGAGCCGTCGGTGCAGACGCGCACGCTGGACCCCACCGACACGGCCGACGACGGCGCGCCGAGTCAGCGCGTGATCGAACTCACAACGGTTGGGGGACACGTGCAACAAGCCGAGCTCTTCGGCGGTGGACAGCGCTGCCTCGGCCGTATCACCGTCGACGAGCTGCAACAGCGCGCCAAGATCTGGACGGGCCATCAGTGCCAACAGCGCGAGGACCTCGAACTCGTCGGTCGACAGTGTGGCGATGCGTTCGCCGAACAGGTCCTCGAGACTGGTGACACCGGTGCTCTTTGCGATGTCTCCCGGGCCGGGATAAGCACGCATCAGCTCGCGAGCGTGCAACGGATTACCGCCACTCAACTCCAGCAAACGGGTGACCTCGACGCTGTTCCATCGCCGCCCGGTCTCGACTCTGGCCAACAGATCGAGGTCGTGTGTGTCCATCGGGCTGAGTTCGACCGAGACGAGTTCGTCAGCGGTGCACGCTCGGCGAACGTCGAGGAACGATCGCTCACCCGTGCGGCGTGTGACCACCCACCGACCTCCGGCTCGAACTGCGATGGTCACTGCCGCCGAACTGGCGGCATCGATCCATTGTGAGTCTTCCAGCACGATCATCAACGGAGCACGCTGCTGCAGACGACAGACCAGATCGGCAAACGCAAACGCTGCCTGACTGTCGGTGGGCGCTTCGGCCGGTGTCTTGGCGGCCACGGAACCAACGTCGCCGAGACCCGCCGATTCGGCCGAATCGATGGCCAAACCCGTGACCGACAACAGCGATGCATCGATCGATTCACCGAGGTCGGCCGCGAGATCGGCAAGGCCGCCAGTGAGGAGCAGACGGACAGTTCCCCAAGCGGTTTGACGTTCGGCGCTCGTTGGCGAGACGATGACGACCGTCGGACCTGGCAACCCGCTCGCCGCTAGCGCCTGACGGAGCAACGTGGTCTTGCCGATGCCAGCGGTGCCCTCGATGCTGACGAGGCGGGTTGGTGCCGCAGTCTCGAACGCTCGCAACAGCACCGACAATTCGTCGGTGCGCCCAACGAACGCTCCATCCATGGCCGAATCGTAGACGACCCAGCACTGCACGTGACCTCGTATTCACACATGGTGGCAATGTTGATGTGCCCACGCGCAGACATCTCCATAGCACGGTCGTCACCGCTGATGAAAACATCCGGCGGACACATCGCAGCAGCTTGCTTGCGCACACGCCCCTCCCTCCCGCAGCACGGGTTCCTTCCGAAGGTGCTTGCCTTGTTGGCATCGCTGTGCGGAACCCACAGTGCGCTCACGGCGTCACGACCGCCAGGACACGCACGCGGCACATCTGGACATGATGACGAGGAGGTCGTAGAACGACGACCGGACGCGTCAGCCGGCGCGCCGCGACAACGTCGGTCGCACGACGGAACGATTGGCAGCCCAGGCGAAGGTGGCTGCGGCCGTGACGACTGCGACCACGCCGGCAACCGACTCGTAGGTGCCAGCGCCATCGAACACGCACAGCACCGACACCACGGCGGACAACGCGAGGACCAGCGCCCCAACGAAGGTGACCACACGTTCGAAGCGAGCGAACTCCGAGTCGGCCGCAACCGAACGAGCCGTTGCCCCCTCTGCGCGCAACATGTCGTCGACCCATCGAACCGGTGACGACACTGCCAAGACGGCGACCGGTGCCCATGCTGCGAAGATCACGGCCAGCCACAGTTGACCACCCACGCTGACTCGATCGTCACGCACGACGACGGCGGCTGCTGCGAACACGGTGAGCGCAGTGACGAGAAACACCAGCAGCGACTTGACGTACCGAATCACGATCACTTGCAAGCGCACCAAGTGCCGCGTCATGCCGTACTCGACTTTGGCAACCTCATCAGCGAGCGATCTCGACTGCGAGGCAACCAACTCGAACAATCCGTCAGCCCGAGACTGGTCGTCGATCTCTGCGGTAGCGCCGTCGAGGCCATAGGCGGAGAGACGACGGTCGATTCGTCGTCTGCCCGACGTGTTGGGCGGCACCACCAACTCGACTGCCGACCGGTCTGCGCGGGCGAGTCGCACCTCGGCGGCCGCGCCGTCGGAGAGTTCATCATGTGAGATCCGCAGCCCGGTGAGCGTGAAACGAGGAACGAACACCATGCCGTGTGGGCTCTCGACGTGGTGGGCGTGAAAATAGAACCGAGTCAGATCGCCGAGGAGTACGAAGAAGACCAGCAGCGGCAGGGCCAGCACGATGCCGGCGACCACGGCGAGCAGCACGTGCGGCAGCGACGGGTCGACCGTGAGCAACGTGCCCACGACACCAGCGATCTGGTCTTTCATCATCGCTGGCAGCAGCACCATCAGCCCTGCACCTGACAGCAACGCGGTGGCGACACGATGAAGAGTGCTCAGACGAACTTCGCACCGCTGAAGGAAGGCCCGAGTCGCCGCTCGATCCTCGGCAGTCCACGACGTCGTCATCGCTCGCAGTCTCCCACCACGCCAGACGCGGACTGGCATCGACTGTGCTGATCACCCGCTCGTTCGAAGGACGGCGGCCGCAGCGTCAGTCGCGAGCTTGGTAGCGACCCTGCACGACGACGGTGACACCGATATCTTCGCGAACCCACGTGGCTTCGGCCAGAGCATCGAGGCCGAGCCACGCAACGATCGCGTCTTGATGGGCCGGAAACGTGCGGGCACAGCCCTTACTACGCGGTTCGGGCGGGATGTAGCCGGCACCATGCACCGCTTGACCCTCGTTGAAGTAGATCGGTCTGTACATGTTGCCGTTCAACGGGTTGTCGATCGCGACGGGGAAGCTGGAGCTGTCGTGCCAGCCACCGTTGTCGACAGCTGGGTCGTATCGAAACGCCTTGGCGCGAACGTCGAGCGTCTCGAAGCCTTCCTCTCCAGTGGAGGTGGGGTAGATGTCGACGATTCGGTCTCCACCTTCACCGGTGAAGATCACCTGGCAGGTCTTGTCGATGAGCATCCACTTGTCTTCTGACGTGGGAGCTCCGGTTGGGACACCGAGTTCGGTGGCGGCGAAGATCGTCGACTCTTCCTCACCCCCGGCGGGGAGGTAGCCGTTGTGTACCCGCAGGCCCAGACCCATCCGTGCGGCGCACACCATCTGTCGGGTGAGCGGGCCGGAGTCGCCATCCACTCCCAACGAGGCAAGCGAGTATCCCTCGAACAACTCGTTGAGTTCTCCTTGCTGCGCGATGACCGCATCGCCGGTTGGCTCGAGTCGAGATGTACCCGTGATGTCGTCGATGTCGTTGCCGAAGCAGATGTCGATCTCGTCACCGGGATGAATGATGACCGCCGCATCGAACCCGTTCTCCTCCTCGATAGCCATCACCGTTGCGCCCCCGATGCGGGCAGCGATCACGCCCAGCGACTCCCCCGGCTGAACGACCACCACACACACTGGCTCGGGCAACGTGGTGGGTGGCACCGTGGCCGCCGCGCTGGTAGCTGTGGGCGCAGCGGTCGTTGTCACTGCAGCAACTGGCGGGGCAGACACCGATGACTCGCTCGACCGCTCAACAGGTGCCCCGCTGTTGGAGCAACCGGCAATCAGCAGAATCGATCCCGCCAACCACACCTGATTTCTCACCCGCAAGAAGCTATGCGCCAACCGCTCCCGATCCGCAACATGGTTGCGACCGCTGCTCGAACTCAGTGGAGGTACTGGCTGAGGCCACGCCTCACGTACTTGCCGTGGCCGACGGTTCCGACGAACTGGTCATTCTGCACCACCACCTTGCCGCGACTGACGACGGTGTCGATCTTGCCGTCGATCTCGAAGCCTTCCCAAGCCGAGTGATCCATGTTCATGTGGTGCTTGTCGTTGATGCCGAGTTTGGTGTGGCCATTGGGATCCCACACGAGGATGTCCGCGTCGAAACCAGGGGCGATCTGGCCCTTCCTGTCGAGGCCGAACATGCGGGCGGGGGTGGTGGAACAGGTTTCGACCCAACGCTCTAGGGTGATCTCACCGGTGACAACACCCTGGTACAACAGCTCCATACGGTGCTCGACCGAGCCGATGCCGTTCGGGATAGCAGAAAAGTTGCCCAACCCCAGTTCCTTCTGGTCCTTGTAGCAGAACGGGCAGTGGTCGGTGGACACCACGGCCAACTCGTTCATGCGTAGGCCTTTCCACAGATCGCTCTGGTGATGAGCGTGCTTGGTGCGCAACGGCGTGGAGCACACCCACTTCGCACCCTCGAAACCGGGCTGCATGAGTTGATCTTCGAGCGACAGGTACAGGTATTGCGGGCAGGTCTCGGCGAACACGTTGAGACCTGCATGTTGCGCCGCAGCGACCTCGGCCAACGCCTCGGATGCGCTCATGTGAACGATGTACAGCGGCACATTGCCTGCCACTTTCGAGAGTTCGATCGCACGGTGCGTCGCCTCGCCCTCGAGCTCAGCTGGGCGGGTCAGCGAATGGTAGAACGGGTCGGTCTCGCCTCTGGCCAGCGCTTGGGCCACCAGCACGTCGATGGCGATGCCGTTCTCGGCGTGCATCATGATCATGGCGCCCGACTCGCCAGCGTTCTGCATGGCCCGCAGGATCTGACCGTCGTCGCTGTAGAACACCCCCGGGTAGGCCATGAACAGCTTGAAGCTGGTGATGCCTTCATGGTCGACGAGATACGTCATGTCTTTCAACGACTGTTCGTCGACGCCGCCGACGATCTGATGGAACGCGTAGTCGATGGCACAGT
The DNA here is from genome assembly GCA_038203385.1 of Acidimicrobiales bacterium. Taxonomy (GTDB): domain Bacteria; phylum Actinomycetota; class Acidimicrobiia; order Acidimicrobiales; family Ilumatobacteraceae; genus Ilumatobacter. The sequence continues at coordinate 8,015 of JBBREA010000102.1, forward strand.
TGCCATCTGCCTTTCTGTGCCAGGTGGCGAGGCCCTCTTGCACGCTGTTGCCAGCGGTTTGCACGGCGAAGTCGACGATGGTGGTGATACCACCCCACGCGGCAGCGACGGTGCCGGTCTCGAACGTGTCGGAAGCGGCAGTGCCACCGAAGGGCAACTCCATGTGCGTATGGGCGTCGATGCCACCTGGAATGACGTACTTGCCGCCGGCGTCGACGACGTTGTCGGCGTTCACACCCATCGACGCTGCCTGGCCTGGTGCCAGAATTCCGACGATCGTTTCTCCATCGATCAAGACGTCGCCTTGCGATTGCCCGGTCGCCGAGACGATCGTTCCGTTCTGAATCAGCATCGTGCTCATGGCCGCACGTTAGTCGCGACACGTCGCAGGCCTGGGGCCGTCGGTGCGCATCCGAAGCGACGCTGCTCCGACTCGCCGACAACCCGATCGTACGTCTGAACCGTGCCGTCGCGTTCGGCGCCGCCGCCGGGGTGATGGCGCGGCCGCCGGGCTGATGGCACTTGCATCGGTCGATGAGTCGGTGCCTCGACGTGACGCCGAGGCCGCGTACCTGCACGAGAGGAACGGCGACCTCGAGCTTGCAGCCCGGCTGCACACCACCCCGCCCGCAACGCTCCCGACCTTGCGGAACGCGACCACCAGATGCGCCAAGCGGCGCGCGTGATCGATGAACTCCGTCTCCGTCGGTCGAGTTGACCGGCCCAGCGGCGCCGGACCGAGCTCACTGTTGCGGCACTCAATCGACGATGACGACGCACCTGCAGGTCGCCATACCGGCTAACGGCTAACGGCTAACGGCTAACGGCTAACGGCTAACGGCTAACGGCAAGCACCATGAGGAGCTGGCCGACCCAGCGACCAAAGGGGAGTTCTATCCACTCATTCGACTTGCATCAAACATACGTTCGTAGTACTCTATCCTCATGGGAAACAGCGCACCGCCTCTCGAAGCGCTCCCTGCCGAGCTATCGGCGGCGATTTCTGCTGTCACATCCATCGATCCTGCGACGGCCGACACAACTCAATGCACGGAAGCGTTCGCCACGCTCGCCCGGCTGAAAGGGTGGGCGGCGGCGACCGAAGCCCGCTTCACCTCGCGAGTCCGCGAGCTCAACTCAGTAGGCCAATCGTTGCCTCCGGCCGACCTACATGCCCGCAATCCAGGATGCAGCACGCGGGAGGCGCACGAGAACGAACGACGGTCCGACGTCATCGATGCGGCTCCCGGCTTCGGCGAGGCGCTCGGCTCAGGGCAGATCGGCACTGCTCATGTCGACGCACTCGCCAACGCTACGGCGAAGCTCGACGAAGGTGTCCGCACCGAGCTGTTTGATCGGGCCGATGACTTGCTCCATTTGGCCAAGACGTTGTCCCCCGAACGATTCGCTCGTTCGATCGGCGAACTCGCTCGCAAGATCGAGCGCGAACACGGTGTCGACCGAGATGAACAGCGACGGCGGCAAACGTTCCTGTCACGGCGCCTCAACCCCGCAACCGGAATGACCGAGGGCAGGTTCTCACTGCATCCCGAACTGGCAAACAGAGTGTTCGGTGCCGTCGACCGGCAAGTGAACGCCACCGTTGCAGCGGGTGAGGCTCGCGGCGAGGCAGAGTTCGTCGAGCGTCGCATCGATCGGAACCGCTTGGCCGCCGAATCGCTCGGCGAGTTGATCGGGTCGGCAAACGGTGCGAGCACTTCAGTGGCCGACGTCACCATCATCATCGATGTCGACACGTTGGCCACAGGCGTACTGCACGATCAGAGCGTGTGTGAAACAGGCGACGGAGCGCCCATCCCTGCCGAGGTCGCACAACGGCTCGCCTGCGACGGCAACATCACGAGCGTCGTGGTCAACTCGGACGGCACCGCCCTCGCCGTCGGTCGCACATCACGACACGCCACACCAAAACAGCGTCGAGCTCTCGCCCAGCAATACCGCAACTGCGCCATCGGTGACTGCGACATGCCATTCGAACGCACCGAAATCCACCACATCGTCCCATGGGAGCAAGGCGGAGCGACCGATCTCCACAACCTGCTGCCAGTTTGTTCGAGACATCATCACCTCATTCACTCCCTCCGATGGCGACTGGTGTTGCACCCTGATCGATCAGTCTCGATCTTCGACAGCGATGGAAAGATCTTGATCGAATCGCCCCCACCAACAAGACGGCCAAACGCGGCCTGACCACTGAATCGCCCAGGCCAGGAACCATCGCTGAATCCGCTCCGCTGCGGCCCGGCACCCAGGGGAACGTCTGTGTGCCCAGGGGAACGTCTGTGTTGTGTCTCTGCGTAACTCCAGTGACCACAAGGTGTGGGGCCATAGAACGGCCAGATCCATCGGTCGACCACAAGGTGTAGTGATAGAGCCCCGTTGAGTGGTGGGAATTCGTAGGTCCACCAGCCGGTGAGCCATCGGCGTGATCCTTGGTGTGTTCCGCAAGAACCCACCTGAAGGAGAACACACCGATGGCTCTGTCTGAGTCTGCCCTGTCCGAACTTCTTGTCGCGCTCACCGACCGCGAACGCGGCGTCGATCTGGTGCGCGAGCTCGCCCAGTTCCTGGCACAAGAACTGATCGATCACGAAGCCACCCGGGTGATCGGCGCCGCCCGTTACGAACGCACAGATGAACGTGTGACCGAACGCAACGGGCACCGCGATCGTGTCTTGACGACCAAGGCCGGCGATCTCGAGTTGGCGATCCCGAAGCTCCGCAAAGGCAGCTTCTTCCCGAGCATCTTGGAACCGCGCCGCCGGATCGACCAAGCGTTGTACGCGGTCGTGATGGAGGCGTACGTGTCGGGCGTGTCGACCCGCTCGGTGGATGCGTTGGTCGAGTCGATGGGCGGGACCGGGATCTCCAAATCGGAGGTCTCCCGGATCTGTGCCGGGCTCGACGAACGGGTCGCCGCGTTCCGGAACCGCACGCTTGGCCACACCGAGTTACCCTATGTGTACCTCGACGCGATCTATGTCCATGTCCGCGACGACGCCCTCGGCCAGGTCGTGTCCCGGGCGATCGTCGTCGCGACCGGAGTCACCGCCCAGGGCGGCCGGGAGGTGCTCGGCGTCGATGTCGGCGACTCCGAAGCCGAGACGTTCTGGACGGCGTTCCTGCGGTCACTCAAGGCCCGCGGCCTGTCCGGTGTGCGCTTGGTGATCTCCGACGCCCACGAGGGCCTACGCGCTGCGATCCGCAAAACCTTGCAAGGCAGCTCGTGGCAGCGGTGCCGCGTGCACTACGTCCGGAACCTGATGGCACCGGTCCCCAA
>JBBREA010000103.1:0-11231 GCA_038203385.1 Acidimicrobiales bacterium
CGGCGCTCTCTGCGCCGCCCCTCAGCAGCCGACACACCACCACACGCAGTATGGGTATCAGCCGCCGGAGCGGACTGACCCGCCGCGTGATGCTCGGTCAACTTGCTGGTGAGCCGGGCCTCGGTGGCATGGAGCCACCCCTGCAACCGGCGCGCATGACCCAACAAATCGACGCACTCCCCAACCGATGCAGAGTCGATATCGGCGCGATCAATCGCGGTCAACGCCGCTTGATGTGTGGACACCGACCCCATGAACAGACCTTACGTTGGGGGTGTAACAGAGTGAACCGAGCCGGAACGTTTCAACAGGTTTGAGACCGTTGGGTGTTAGGGGATGAGCGGATAGGTCGCTGCGCTTCCATTGAATCCACTCGTCATTCCGCTCATTTTCCCTGGTGTCTATTGGCGTCGCCAACCGGGAGGTTCGGCTGAACCTCACCTACCCGCTCGGCTCCTTAGTTGATGGTCGGTTGATCGAGATGTGGATGGGCACGGTGGAGCGCTCCCAAACCAACTGGCCGGCGGTGTCATCGAGCGACGGCGATGACCGTTGGATCGAGGTCGACGGGTCGACATCCCCGGTCGCGGTAGCGACTTGCGTGACCGCAGCACGCTCCCACGACGGGGGTGAGCAAGATTGCGGGTCAGTAGGGCGGCGAGGTGCGACCTACCAGCGGTAACCGGGCCGCGTCCCAAGCGCCGACCCCACCTCGAAGAAGGGCCACAGCGCTGTAGCCCAGGTTGTGCAACGACGCAGCCGCAAGCGTCGCTCGCGCGCCGTCGTCGCAGTAGAGCAGTACTCGTGCGTGCGGCTGGAGACGCGGGTCGTGGCCGGGGTGGGTCGTGTCGGCGCGGAACTCGAGCATGCCGCGAGGTACGTGAATGGCATTGGCGATGCTGCCCGTCTGTACACGTTCGTCGGCTTCGCGAAGGTCGACGACAATCGTATGTGGTTGGTCTGCTTCCGCTGCGAACTGGTCGGCGGAGAGCGAGTCGACCGTGGTGGCGGCCCCCTCCACGAGATCGGCGAGCGTGTTCACTTGCCGATGATTTCCGACTTCATGCCGTACGCGATGTACAGCAGTTCTGCCTGTTCTGCTTCGCCGACTCCGTGTAGTTGTAGTGCGGCGAGGATGTCGTCGAGCACGGCCACGTACTCGGCGTCGGTGATGCCCATGCCGGCGTGGGCTTCGGGCATGGAGAGGCCGTCGTACGTGGTGAGGCCGCTGAGGCCAGTGGCAAAGAATTCGATGGCGAGGCGAGCGAGCTCGTCCGGTGACTTCTTGGCGGCGCGGAAGCGCTCGCCGCACACCGGGTTCTCCAGGTGAAGGCGAACGACGTCGGGCACGATCTTTTCGAGGCCGGCGCGGCCGCCGATTCGGTCGAAGAGGGTCGCCGGACTGGCGATGGCATCGAGCTTCTCGGTGAGGGTCATAGGTTGCTCCTGATGTCGACGGCGCCCGGGTGGCGCCGTAGTCGAGGGCATCATGCTCCTGGGCGCGTTCCTGAGACGTTCCTGCCATGTGCCGCGCCACTCGTGGACAGGAACGGTCTGGGAACGTGTCGATGGTCACGATTCGTGCATGACTGATTCGAGGGTGCAACGCATCGACACGCAGGTTCGGTTGGCGAGAGCCGTCGTCGAGAATCTCCGACCGGCAGATTTGGCCGCTGAGCTCGCGAGTGGCGGGTTGGTGCTGGTCGACGTGCGTGAGCCCGAGGAGTTGGGCGGTGGCATCATCGAGGGTGCGATCAGCGTGCCGCGTGGCGTTGTCGAGTTTGCCGCCGATCCAGTGGGGCCCGCACATTTCGCGGTGCTCCATCCAGCGCGTCGCGTAGTGGTGTACAGCGTTACGGGCTCGCGCTCGGCGCTCGTGGCGAACACCTTGTACGCGCTGGGATACCGCGACATCGCTCACCTCGAAGGTGGGCTCGAAGCGTGGGTCGCAGATGGTCGGGCGTTGACGTTGTCGAGGGTGATGAGGTGAGTCGTTCGGTCACACAGACGCAAGGCGTAGGGTTTGGCACATCCATGCAAGGGAAGGGCTGGGGCTGACGATGGTTGCGAACGTGCACATCCGCCTCCTCGGCGCGTTCGAGGTGACTGTCGACGATCTGCCGACCATGACGCGGTTCCCGACCCGTCGCTCGGGTGAGCTGGTGCAGTTGCTCGCACTCGCACCGGGCCACCGCCTGGTGCGTGATCAGGTGATCGAGGCGCTCTGGCCGCATCTCGATACGGCAGGCGGAGGCGCCAATCTGCGTAAGGCGGCGCACCACGCGCGCCAGGCGCTCGGCCAGGCCGAAGCGGTGAAGCTGGACCAGCAGCACGTGGCGTTGTTCCCGAGCGCCGAGGTCAGCACCGACTTCGACGAGTTCGTCAACACCGCCGACGCCGCTCTCGCCACTGGTGACGCCGGGGAAGCACGAGCTGCGGCGTTGCTCTACGGCGGCGAACTGCTTCCCGGCGCCCGCTACGAACCGTGGGCCGACGACCAGCGGCGTCTTGTCGCCGCCCGACACCTCGATCTGTTGCGCGCCGGCGGTCAGTGGGATCGTGTGCTCGAGCTCGATCCGCTCGACGAGTGTGCGGCTCGCGAGGTCATGCGTGGTGCGGTTGGCGATGGGCAACGCCATCGCGCAATCGCCGTGTACGCACGACTGCGTTCGAACCTGGCGCTCGAGTTGGGCGTACTACCGCAACTGGAAACCGATGTGTTATACGCCGAGTGCATCCAAGGCCTCGTCCCCGCGGCACCCTCGTTCTTCGGCCGTGAGCAGGAGCTGGCGCTCGTCGAATCCTTGCTACGCCGTGCTCATGAGAGCGCACTGGTGGTGGTGCGCGGCCCGGCTGGTATCGGCAAATCGGCATTCGTGAACGCCGTGGTGGAACGCGCTCGCGAAGGCGGAGCGGTAGCTGCCATGGTGATCGCTGGTGCGCCCGACGACGCGTTCGCCACCCTGACGGCAATCGTGGAGGAACTGATGCTGCGCGTGCCGGTCGCAGCTGAGCAGCTGGACGACCGCACGCGTGCCGTGCTGGCGCGATTGACACCAGTCGCATCGGCAGCTGATGCGCTCGAGGTACCGATCACACGTCATCAGCTGATCGGGGTGGTGCACCGGCTGGTGCGCGCAGCGGGTGACCGAGTGGTGCTGGCGGTCGACGATGCGCACCGCGCCGACGCCAGTTCGCTGGGAGTTCTGGCACAGCTCACCGAGCGCTCAGAGAATGGACCTGTGGTGTTGCTGTCCTTGCGTCCCGAGGCGGTCAGTCCGCCGGTGCAGGCAGCGATTGCTCGTGCAGCCCGACACACAGCGCCCACGAGCGTCGATCTCGGACCGCTGGACGACGAGGCGCTCCGATCGCTGGCGATCTCGCTCGGCGCACCGGCCGACGACGACGCCATCGAGGAACTCTCCGCTGGGTCGGAAGGCAACGCCTTCTTCGCAGTGGAGATCTGCCTGGCCGGCCGCGCAGGAGGTGAGCCGCGGCCGTCCTTGGTCGACAGGATCCGTCGCAAGTTCCTCGATCTCGACGAAGACATCGTCGCCTGGCTCCGACGACTCTCACTCGTCGACGGCTCGCTCGACCTCGCGTCGGTCGTCGCCCTCACGGGATGCACCGACGACGAGCTGACACGACTGCTCGATTCGGCGATTGCCACCAGCGTGCTTGTGGTGCACCAGGGCCAGTACCGCTTCCGCCACGAACTCGTGAGGCAGACACTGTCAGAGCAGCTGCCTCCTCACCATGCGGTGGCCGTACACCGCGACGCGGCGCGCCGGCTGTCCGACCTCGGGGCTCGGCCTGGCACGGTGGCATACCACTGGCTCGAGGGTGGGCGCCCCGAACGTGCCGTGGAGTGGCTGTTACGCGCTGCCGACGATGCGGTCAACCTCGGTGGCTACCCGGCCGCCGTCGAACATCTCGACCGCATCATCGACTACGACCCCGAACACCCCGAGGCGCTGCGCCGTCGGGCGGCCGCCCTTGACGCGATTGGCGACCCACGCGCCGTCGCCGCTTACGACGACGCAGCTCGCGTAGCGTCCTCCGATGAAGCACATGAGATCCGACCGATGCAGGCGCTGGCGATGGTGAAGCTCGGCGACCCCGAAGGCGCCATGCTCGTGGTGGCTGGCACCGAACCCAAACGTCTCGAGTCACAACTCGCGAAGGCCCTGGCGTACTGCGGAGCTGGCCTCATGGGTCACGCCGACCCCGACATCGGTGCCCGGCTCGCCGCCGAAGGCCGCCAACTAGCCCTGCGCGCTGGCGACCCCACCGCTCTTGTCGTGGCTTCGTGGGCTCAAGCCGGCGCAGCCCACGCCCAGGGTCAGTTGCGCACCAGCCTTCATACCGACCTCCACGACACTCAATCACTGCCCCGCCTGGCGGTGTCGGTGTTCGACGGGCAACTGTGCATCACCCAGCGACTGCTGTACGGCTCGCGACCCTACGACGACGTCATCCGCTGGGCCGACGCGTTCGCAACCGAGGCTCATAGGCTCGGCGCGGCTCGCGGCCATGCCTTTGCGACAACCTTGCGCGGCGAAGCCGAACTGCTGTCCGGGCGACTCGGCGACGCGAGTCGCCACCTCCGACGCGGCCGCCAGATGCACCATGACATGGGCGCAGCGACCGGTGAAGCCTTCTCGCTGCAACGCCTCGCCGAACTCGCTGCGGCGCGCGGCGAGTCACGCGCCGCGCACCGGCTGCTCGATGAGTCGTTGGCCGTTGCGCGTGAGAGCGACGTCGGGTTCCACCTCCTCGATCGCATCTACGGAACCCGTATCACGCTTGCCGCTGACCCCACGTCAGCCCTCGCCGCAGTCGACGAAGCTGAAGAACTGGTCCGCGGACCTCTCGAGACCTGCCCCGGATGCCGAATCACCCTGGCCGTCCCCGCCGCGATTGCGCTGGCCAGAGCCGGCGAGCTGGACCGACTCGAGGCGTACGAGGCGGCGTGCCAATGGCTTGCCGAGGTAGTCATGCAACTTCCCGCCTGGTACGCCGCACTCGACGAAGTGCGCGGCCACCGCCACGCCGCGTATGGAAACTTCGAAGCCAGCCGAGCCCACTTCACCGACGCCATACGCGGATTCCGCGAAGCTGGCCAACCGCTCGACATCCGCCGGTGCCAAACCGAACTGGCCCGCCTGCGATCGTGACCGCCACGACCCGGCAGGTTGGCGCGTGGTAGCGCCCCAGCTCTATGCGGATCGGCTACGGAGACATCGGCCCACTCAGCGAGGGTGCTCGGATCGTGGTGATGATCCACATGGTCACGAACGTTCACGATCGTCCTTCGCTCACGATACCCCGGGGGGTATGTGTAGAAGGACGACCTGTAAAGAGTGCGACCGGCCGAACTGGGCCGGTTGCGGAGCCCATGTGGAACAGGTGCTGGGCGATGTTCCGCCCGCCGAACGTTGCCAGTGCAGAGCGGCACAGCGTTCACCCGCAGTGTCGGGCGAGTCCCAACAGTCCTGGCTCGGCCGCCTTCGCCGTCGGTGACCCGAACCGCTCGTACTGGCGGAGTGGACGTACGTGGGACGTGTCGGCGGATCGGAGTGGCTGGGATCTTTTAGGTCGCCGCGTCGTGTGGGTCTGCCCAGATGAATCTCGAGCGCCGAGCACCAGTGAGCCGAGCACCAGCGAGTCGAACTACTGCTAGTCGAACTACTGCGAGTCGAACTACTGCGAGTCGAACTACTGCGGCTACCTCAGCGAGCTGACGCTATTGCTCGACGCTGGTGGCACCGTCGACGAGTACAACGAGCTGCTGAATCGCATCGTCGGCGCGAGCCCGGCCGACCCGCCGACCCCAGCGGCCCGTGAAACGCCGAAGACGTTCGTCCTTGCAATCTTCGGTCCTTGCAATCTTCGACAGACGGGAGAAGGCTTGTGGGTGACATGGACGTGCCAGGTATCGCAGCGAGCAAGGCCGTTCTCAGGGTGGCTGGGGCTGGTGGTCAGCGTGGCACGGTCTGTTCTACGCGTCTCTGATCAGGTGGCCGGGGTGTTCCCGGATCGTTGTGTGTTGTCCGGGGTCGAGACAGCACGAGCAGTGCGATTGACCGCAACCCAGTTCGGCGGCCCACGATGGCTGCTCGGCATACCGGGTTTCGCGGTATTGGTGGGCCTCGTACCTGGTCACGATCGTTGCGCGGTCGCGCTGCCCATCAGCGATCGGATCTGGAAGATTTGGCGTCTCCGCAACGTGGTTGCGTTGGCGGCCTTGGCGGCGGGAGTCACGTTCGTCGTCATCGGTGGCGCTACCGGCACCGTGGGGCTTGCGGTCTTCGGCCTCGTGATCGTCGTCGGCACTGTCGCCTATCGAGCCAGGGCAAACCACAACTACTGGGTCACGTGCATCATGCATCCCGCAAATGCGACGATCTTGGTCGAACCCACCCACCGGCAGTTCGACGAGGCAGCCCGCGATCTGTTCATCCGAACTCTGAGCTGAACCGCGCTACACACGCATCGACCTGCATGCCTGGCGCGGAACGCTTCGTGAGCTGACCGGTTCGTTTCAACGGTTCGAGTCGTTCGAGCGTGTGTACTGGTATGAGCTCCTTGACGTTCAAATCAGCCGCGCTGTTGATTGCCGTGGTTCTGCCTGCATGCGGTGACGACGAAGCCACCGAATCGGTCGACGCAGCTACTGCGACCTCGATCGCAGTAGCGCCGACTCGTCGTGATGGAGATCGTGTCTGGGCTCGGCGACGGCACTTCTGGTGGATCTGGTGTGGTTTCTGATCGACCGAGGCGCTGGCCCAGCGGGGCTTGCCCTTGCCGCCGCCGCACGGCTCGGTCCTCGGGCGTTGCTCGGAGCGTCACTGCGTCCACAGCGGCCACCCGTTTGGCGGATCCGTGGAACTGTCTTCCTCGACGCGCTGTTCCACGGGTCGAGTGCGCCGACCGCACTTGTCGAGGTGATGGCCGAACGACTCGCGCGAACGAGTTGACTGGATCGACTTGATCGCCCGAGTTATCGCGGCGACCCTCCGATCGACATCCGTTCTGCCATGGCGGCGACGTGCTCGTGATCGGTACCGCAGCAACCACCAACCACGCAGAGGCCGAGTACGGAGTGCAGTGTGTCGTAGTGGCCAGCGAGTTCTTGGATGTCGCCGCGGTCCAGTTCGGTGGCCTCGTCGAGCTCGGCATGGCTGAGACTCGATGCGTTGGCGCGGACTGCCCTGACGCGATCCAACCAGGCACCGCTCGGATCGAGCTCGCCTATGAAATGGGTCGGGTGCGCGCAGTTGATCATGAAGTACGCGGGCAGTCCGTCGGTTGCGTCATCGACCTGCCTGATCGCCTCGCCAAGCGGTTGCCCGGACGGAAGGCGTCCGTCGGTCTCGACCGTGAAGGACAGCACGGCAGGCAGATCGACCGAGCGCGCCGCGAGGGCGATCCCGATCGCCTCATCGGCGTACGTCATCGTGACGGCGGTCATCATGGCTGCGCCCGCCTCTGCAAACGCACGGGCCTGCAGCCCGTGGTACACGGCGGCCTCGGAGGCGGACATGGTTGACCCGACTACGTAGCCGTCACCTCGCGGGCCGACCACACCGTTGACGACGTGCGTCAGAGTCGGCCGCTGGCGGGCAAGTTCGTTCATGAACGCCACCGCAGCTTCATTGGTACTGGACAGCCTGGTTTCGTCATAGCCAAGTCGCGCACCCCAGTCGGCGTTCGCCCGCCAGGTAGGGGTGTCGAGCACGATGCCGGTGCCGAGACGTTCGGCGAGCTCGATGTAGGGGTTGTAGTACGCCGCAAGGCTCGCTCGACCCTGATCGCTGTCCAACAATGGGAAGGCAGCGAAGTCGGGTAGGTCGATCCCGTGGTGGAAGACGAGTGTCGTCTCCAGGCCACCATCGGTGATGAAGGGCGTGGGAGCAGCGAGTTGTGGGAGCGTCATGTCGGTTCCTTCGTGAGTGCTTGCCACATGGAATGGCGTGATGTTCGATCTCGCATCGTGAGGTCGCTGGGTCCGAGCAGGGTGTCCGATGTCGTCTGGCGCGCTCATCTCGAAGGCGTCATCTGGTTACGGTAATCGGATCCGAATGGGAGTGTGGACTGGATGAAGGAGTGGAACAGATGATCGACCTCGAGTACCAGGGCGAGGTGTGCGTGCTGCACCTCGGAAGCGATGAAAATCGCTTCAATCGCGACAGCGTCGATGGCATCAGCCGAGCGCTCGACGAATTGGCGGAGAACGACGGGAACGTGTCGTTGGTCGTCACGGGTGATGGCCGGTTCTTCTCGAACGGCCTGGATCTCGAGTGGCTCCAGACAGGAGCGGAGGAGTTCGGCCCATTCGTCGACGACGTCGAAGCACTGTTGCACCGCTTCATGCTGCTCGACATGATCACGGTCGGAGCGATCAACGGGCATGCCTTCGCCGCTGGGGCGATGCTCGCCGCCACGTTGGACTTCACGGTCATGAGTGACGCTCGAGGCTGGTGGTGCCTTCCAGAAGTGGATCTCGGCCTTCCACTGACCCCAGCCATGTTCGCCGCGCTGCAGTCGCACATCCCACGACCCGCATTGGCCGAAGCTGCGCTGACGGGGCGTCGATACACCGGCGAACAGGCACTTGCAGCCGGCATCGTCTCACGAATCACCGCCCCGGATCAGGTTCTCGGTCAGGCGATCGAGATCGCAGCTGCAAACTCGTCGAAGAACCGGAAGGTGATCGCAGTCCACAAAGCTCTGTTGCACGGGCGGTAGCCGCGCCGTATCGACGATGCCGACGCCGTGCTCAAGATCGAGAACGTCGCAGCCTTCGAACACCTCCCCGAACTGCTGCTGACCGCCATGGGAAGTCGCAAGGTGGGCGTGATGATCGCACGAGGTGACCTCGCCGTCGAGGTCGGGTGCGAACGCCTCGCTGGTTGGCTCGCTGGTCAGCCTGCGTTGAAAAGGCCGATGGCGCCGCGTCCTGGGAAGTTGAAGGCGTGGTTGACGAAGGCGTAGGTGCCGTCTTCGGCGGTGTTCATTTCGATGATGGCGCCTTGGGCGGGGGAAAGGTCGACGGCTTGGGCTGCCCAGTTGCCGTCGTTTCCGGCCGTCAGGTGGACGCCTTCTTTGGTGACGGCGTGGAAGATGGCACCTACCACGTGGAACGAGGTGTCGATCGACGGGCCGGCGTTGAGCACGAACATACGCACGTTTTCGCCGGTGGTGACGTCAATGGGGTTGTCGGCGTACTGCGAGGCGACACCGTTGAACATCTGGAAGTCCGGCGCCGGGGCTGCTTGGTTGGCGGCTGCGTATGAGCTTGTTTCGCCCTGGGGGCCGAGGTACCACTCGTGCTGGACGAAGAAGAACTCGTCGGCCACGGGAGGTAGCCCGGCAGCGGGTTCGGTGATGACCATGCCGAACATGCCGTTGGCGATGTGGTGCAACACGGGTGCGGTGCCGCAGTGGTACATCCAGACACCGGCGTAGTCGGTGGTGAACTCGTAGATCAGTTCTTCCCCGGGAGCGATGGAGGCCATTTCGTCGTCCATCGACACCTGTGAGGCGTGGAAGTCGATCGAGTGTGACACGGTTGCTTCGGGCGGGTTGATGAGGTGGACGCGCACGGTGTCACCCACACGTGTGCGCAGCACGGGTCCGGGGACCTCACCACCGAATGTCCATACGAGTTGTTCGAAGCCGTCGGCGACGGTCATCAGCTTTTCTTCGATCACGAGTTCCACATCGATGAGATCGCCGCCGTCGGGGGCGCCACCGGCGACGAGTGTGACTCCTTCACCCTCGCCGCGTGCTGGTGGGCGTGGATCGCGAAGGGCGTACGGCGCTGCGTCCGGGTTGGCTTCCACCGCGGGCGTTGCGGCTGAGGCTGCGTGGGAGTCGTCGGCTGGCTCGGCGGCGGCTGCTGCAGCGCCAGTGCCCACGAACCCGACCATGCCGGCGTCTTCGTGCCCAGGGATCGAGCACCAGTAGCGGACGCCTTCGTCGGGAACGGTGAACTCGAACTCGACGGATTCACCGACCCCGGCAACGATCGGGTCACTACCTTCGAAGGTGATGTCGTGTTCGATGGTGCCGTCGTTGACGAGCACACCGGCGTACGTGCCGGGCTCGGCAATGAAGTCGGCAGGTGCGAACATGAACTCGCTGGCGAGGAACTCCACCGTGTCTCCGGGCTTGATGGCACCAACCGGTGCCGCAGCGCCGCCGGCGGCTGCGCTGTCTCCGGCTCCGGCTCCGGCTCCGGTTGCGGTCCCCAGGCCAGAACTGTCGTCAGCGCATGCGGTCAGTGCGGCGGGCAAGAGCACGAGCAGGGCAGCTGCGCCTAGTCGGGTGAGATAACGGTTCATGGTTGACGACCCTTCTGATCGTTCGTGGTGGCGTGTTCGATCGTGATCGAAAACAGCGACGTCGATGCGAGTTCCTCGGTGAGCGCTGACCGTGCCCTTACCCAGGTGTAGTGAATGGCGCACGGGTCGGGTGCGGGACAAGGCTGGGAGGCCATGACGCACCTGCCGGCGTCGGTCGGGCCCTCGACGGCTTCGATGAGTTCGAGCAGGGAGATCGTGGTGAGGTCGGCGATGAGCTGATGCCCACCGGTCGGGCCGGGAGCGGAATGCACCCATCCCGCCTTGGTGAGCGGGCGGACGATGTGTGCGAGGAACCCAGCAGTGGTGCCGACCTGCTCGGCGAGTTGAGCCGCCTGCCACCGTTGCCCGTCGGTCAGCGCCGTGATGGTTCGCAGCGTCAGGTCGGTGCGAGGCTTCAACTCGAGTTTCATAGTCCTTGAATCATGGACTCATAGATGTCGTAAGGGCTAGGGCCGAACGTCCCGAACGTCGGTCTGCCCCAGGCCCGGCTTCACTTCGTGCTTCGTTTTGTTCTAGTGATCAACAGAAGTATGGGTCTGGTTACGATGGACGTGTGATTGTGGTGATGACGGGAATTGCGTGTGTCGGCCGCATCGACGGAAGGAACCGCAGATGAGCACGTTCTTGTTGCCAACAGAACCGATCCCGTCATTCGACGGATATCTCGCAAGTGAGATCGGTGGGTCAGGTATTCGCCGTGCGCACGACTTGGGCCCGAGCGCCACGATCGATGTGGTGACGCAGTCGGGTCTACGCGGAAGAGGCGGCGGAGGGTTTCCCACGGGCCAGAAGTGGGCAGGCGTCGCATCCCAGACGGGTGGCAAGCGGTATCTGGTGTGCAACGGCGCCGAGGGTGAGCCA
>JBBREA010000104.1:0-11148 GCA_038203385.1 Acidimicrobiales bacterium
ATGGCGTACGTCAAGCAGTGGGCTAAGCGCGCATCGAACGACCTCGAGCTTCGCCTGCCCGATCTCTTGCCAGGCACGGGCCGCGCGGTTCGTGGCGATGCCGTGACGCTGGCACCCACGCTGGGTTCCTTCGATCTCGCATACCTCGACCCCCCGTACAACCAGCATCGCTATTTCACGAACTACCACATCTGGGAGACGCTCGTTGCGTGGGATCAGCCCGAGTACTACGGGGTGGCGTGCAAGCGAATCGACGCCCGCGACGACGATACCAAGAGTGCGTTCAACAGCAAGCGCGAGATGCCTGGCGCCCTTGCCGCTGCCATCTCCGGCGTGGACGCTGAGGTGGTCGTCGTCTCGTACAACGACGAGTCGTGGGTGACCTTGGCGCAGCTACGAGACATGTGCGCTGTTCACGGCGACGTGGTGTCGCTCGCCTTCGATTCCAAGCGATATGTCGGCGCCCAGATCGGCATTCACAACCCCAGCGGCGAGCGAGTCGGCGAAGTGACCCACACCAGAAACCTCGAGTACGTGCTGGTTGCCGGCCCTGCAGCAAAGGTCGCCCACATCACGGCCGCCTTCGCCGACCAACGCGTCTGACTAGTCGCGTTTCAGGTCGACGACAAGGCCCTCGCTTGCTTCCACCAGCTTGTGCGGCTCGATGCCGAACACGTCGTGCCAGGTACCCGCCGCCGCCCAGACCTCGTCGTACTGCAGCAGATCAGGGTCGACGAAGACTCGCAGGGGGGTGAGGTGGCCGAACGGCGGCACTCCGCCAATGGGAAACCCCGTGGCGTTGCGGACGACCTCAGCATCGACACGCTGGCACGTCGCCCCTCCGGCCGCCGTCGCCAGCTTGCTCTCGTCGAGCATGTTCGAGCCGCTCACATAGGCCAGCACGAGTTCGTCATCCACGCCGAAAATCAAGCTCTTCACGATCTGACCAACGCCACAGCCAATCGCTGCAGCAGCATCGGCGGCTGTCTTTGCTCCGTCAGGAAACTGGTGTGGCACCACCTCGACACCCAGTTCCCGCCCGGCGTCGATGACTCGTTGAACATTGCGATGCACGGGTGTCACGCCATGCAAGCTACCCAGCGCAAGCCGCCCCCGCGACACCGCTCACGAAGGAGAACACCGTGGTCGCCAACAACAACTTCGACACGATCCAACAGCGTTCGCTGGAGTACGCGTCGAGCAATGCGTACACGGAAACCAATCTCGAGCTGATCAGCTGGTCGTTACTCAACTGTAGGAATGCACATCACAGCGAGAAGAGGTCGTCGAGCGTGCCCTTCACGGCTGGCGCCTCATCTACAAGATCGGCTTCAGGAACAAATGCCGCGTAGCCATCGGCCTCCAAGACGTCGGCCAGCTCCGGCCCTCCCGTGGTGACGATGCGGCCCTTCACGAGGATATGCACCTTGTCGGGCTTGAGCTCAGTGAGGAGGCGGCTGTAGTGCGTGATCGCCAGCACGCCGAGTGGCTCGAAGCCGTCGTCTGCTCGATTGCTGAGATCTTCCACTCGCCGCGAGCAGTCGCGCAGGGCATCGATGTCAAGACCGGAGTCGAGTTCGTCGAGGATGGCGATACGCGGCCGCAGCACCGCCAACTGCAGCGTCTCGTTTCGCTTCTTCTCGCCGCCCGAGAGGTCGACGTTGAGCGGACGATCAAGGAATCGCTGGTCGAAGTTGATGCGGTCGGCTTCGGCCGCGATCAACTCTGCCAGCCCTTCGGTACTGCGACCACGGGCATCGAATGCTTCCGTAAGAACGGCGTCGAGGCGAACCCCTGGTACCTCGGTCGGGTATTGCATCACCAGGTGGAGTCCGGCAACGGCTCGCTGCCATGCGGGCAGGGCAAGCACGTCGACGTCGTCGAGCATGACGGATCCTTCCAGGACCTCGTAGCCCGGCTTGCCCATGATGACTGCCGACAGTGTTGACTTGCCAGCACCGTTGGGACCCATCACGGCATGGACTTCACCCGACGACACCGTGAGGTTGATTCCCCGCAAGATTTCCTTGCCCTGCACAGCAGCTCGCAGGTTGGTGATCACGAGCTTGCTCATGGGTTGTCTCCGACGCCATCATCGGGATCGCCAGCGACGTTCACTATGATTTGCTCGGGCGCGTTCACAGTGATGATCACCGTTCCGTCGATCACTTCGGCGTCGTACACGGCAACGGCCTGCGTGGCGGGAAGGGCACTCGGCTCACCGTTGGTGAGGCTGAACGTACTGCCGTGCTGGGGGCATTCGAGTTCGAGTTCGTCGCACCAGACCTCGCCGCCCGACAGCGAGACTTGCCCATGGCTGCACTCATCGGCGAGTGCGTAGACCGAATCATCGATTCTCACGAGGGCAACGTCGACACTGCCGACCCTGACTTTGCGAACGGTGCCCGATGGGATCTCGTCGATCGAGCACACGGCGACCGTGATAGCGGCCTGCCCGGTCATGTCGTCACCGTCTCTGTGGATTCGCCGAGTTCGCCGCGTTCACCGGGCTCGCCCAAACGCAACTTGGCTGCCACCGCCGAGCGCAGATCTGCTGCGATGGTGGCGGCTGGAAGCTGCGACAGCACCTCGTCGAAGAAGCCGAGCACCACGAGCCGCTCGGCGATCTCGGGACGCACTCCGCGACTCTCGAGATAAAAGCGCTGATCTTCGTCGATCGGCCCGACGGTGGAAGCATGACTGCACTTCACGTCGTTGGTTTGAATATCGAGGTTGGGCACACTTTCCGCCCAGGAACCGTCGCTGAGGGTGAGGTTGCGGTTCGTCTGATTGGCGACCGTACCCTTGGCGTTCTCACGAATCTTGATGAGCCCCGTGTACACGCTGCGAGCGTGATCCTGCACCGCACCTTTGAAGAGGAGATCACTGGTGGAGTGAGGTGCCGCATGATCTTGAATGGTTCGAAAGTCGTGCATCTGATCGCCGCCAGCGAAGTACAACGCGATCTGCCGCGTACTGGCGCCCTTCCCAACGATGCGAGCTTCGGTGCGAACTCGGGCGTAGTAGCCGCCCAACGACACGGTTGCCAGCAGCGTCGACGAATCGCGCTCGCCAACAGCTTGCTGATGACCGATCGCCCACGCCTCGTCACTGAGTTGGTTCACGGCCAGGTAACTGACGCGCGCCGCCTGGTCAGCGCTGATCTGCACTACGGGAAGCACCAGCGACGGGCCCTCGCCCTTGGACGAGAACCGCTCGATGACGGTGACCTCGCTGTTCTCGCCGGCTTCCACGACCAGCCGCAGGCATGCAAGCGCATGATCGCCCGGCACCTGATGCTCAATCACGATGGGCTCGGTGACCACGGTGCCAGCGGGCACGACGATGCGGATCGTTGTCGCTGACTCACGATTGATGGCGGCAAACACATCGGGAACATCGTCGGGAAACAACTCCGTCGCGTCGCCGACCGCGACAATCGACACCAACTGGGACGTGCGACCATTGCCCCCGGAGACCTTGGACTCGATGGGGGTATGCACGTACGCCGGAAGATCGAGATCACCGATGCGGCTGTACCGCCAAATCTCTTCGTCGGTGGTGGGAAGCTTCGTATCAGCGAGTCGTGCGGCGAGCGTGGCAACGTCGGACATCGTGGACAAATTCTACTACCGAGATAGGAGAAATGTCCGTGGTTGACCACTAGGTCGACGGCTTACGCCGAAAAAGCCGGCGGAGTCGACCCGGTCCACCCTGGCGACTCTGCTCTGCAGCCAACTCGGCACTGATGCGTGCTCCGGCCGCGTTGAGAATGTTCTCGGCTTCGTCGAGCAGCGCCGCAGCGGTACCGTCGTCGAGACTCGCCGGCTCTGGCGGCGTGGGCGGAACCACCAACGTGCCGTGGGTCCAGGCCACGTCGGCCAGACGTCTTTCGTACTTGGGGCACTCGTCGGGGCAGCGCCACGGTGCATCGGGCGCCAAGTCGAGATTGCACTTGCGAACGGTGTCGCCGTTGGCGTACGAGCGGCTCTCGAAGTTCTTGCATTCCGTCCGCATCGGCATCGCTCAGAGGCTATCGAGCGAACGGCTCAGGATCCGTACAGGCGGAGAACATCGGGTAGGCCGAACTGCGACGGCAGCGCGTCGGGGTCGGGGCACACCGCCTCGATCGGCACGGTCGGACGCCAGGGCATCGGGCACGGACGGTCGTCGAACGCAGCGACATGACGGCTCAGCCAATCTCCCGTGCCCCACGACCCGAGGGGCCGCTCATGCACGCCATCGGAGTAGAACCAGCCCGTCGAGGTCAAACCGGCCGAGGCCGAGTAGGTGTCGTAGTCCCACAACCGAACGTCGGGGTACTCCCCGGTGGCGAGCTTGGCGCGCATGATCGAGTTCATCTGGGCGTAGTTGGTCTGGAAGCCTTGACCGACGAACACATACGACACTCCCGACCGAAAAGTCGTGAACGCGATGTGATGGAAACCTCGGGTACGGGCCGCATTCACCACCGCGTCGAAGTCCTGTTGGAACCCGAAGTGCCAATCGTCGTAGCCAGCCCCGATGACCACCAGATCTTCAGGACCTGGCTGAGGCAGAGATTGGATGACCTGCACGGCAGTGGTGGGCCGGGTACCAAAACGGCCCTGACAGGACCGTCTGGCCAGGCGCCGACACGACTCGGTTTCGAGTCTCGGTTGAAAGCCGCGCAGCGAGCCCTTGGCTGCGTTCCATTCGATGCCAGCCAACGCCGAATCACCGATGATGGTGACGTTGCGTTGCGGAGGCATCGGGTTGAGCGGTTGACGGCCGCCGAGAACAGTCTTCGCTCCGGTGAACCAACCGGTCACGTCGACAATGACGTGACTGGACGACAGGGCAAACACCTCGAAGCCAGCTGCCGAAAGGGGAATCACTGCCTGATTCGCCACCGTCAGCTGAGCACTCGAATAGCCGACGTTTGAAGTGCCCGTGATCGGGGCACGCGCCGCGCCAACGGTGATGTAACCGGCATCCTCCGTGTCGGTGGCCACGACGTTTGCCACGATCGCCGCCCATTCGTCGGTGGCTGCCGGCACACCGAACTCGCGGCGGCCGCCGTCCCACAGCCGTGGTCCACCGGCGGCACCCGCCTGCTGGCGCGTGTCGACCAAGCGCTGCGGAGGCCTGGGAACGAACAGGCCATCGTTGCCCAGGTTCGCGTTTGCACCCGTGAAGAACCCAGTCACATCGACCACGATGTCGCTGCCTGCAAGCGTGTACACATCGATACCTCCCGGCGCCAAGGGCACGATCGTGGTGCCGGCTCGGGTCTGGCGTTGCCGATCGATGTTCACGACCGACGCCGTTGGCCGTTCGCTCCCGGCCGGAAATGCGGTGATGAAATCTGGTCCCGCATCGGCGACAACGGTGACCGTCACCATCGCTGCCAGCGCGTCGTCGGGCAGGCCGAGATCAACCCGTAGGACACCACCTGGAGTGGGGCGGCTGGTGAGCCGAGTATCCAGCGCACGTCGAGGAGTGATCGGCACGAAACGTCCAGAGGCGACTGGTTCGTCCACGGGCACGAAGTACCCCGTGATGTCGACGATGACGTCGGTGGCAACGAGCGAGTACACCGACAATCCGCCCTCGCCGAGTGCGATGAGCTGAGAGTTCGCCACCACTTGGCCAGTGCCGTAGTTCACGGTAGACGTGCCTGGTCGCTCGCTGCCCTCCGGGAAGATCGTGGCAAATCCAGGTGCCGCCGGGTCGATGACAGCGATGGTGGCCGCGACAGCCGTGGCGTCCTTACCCACACCGCACCGGCCGGCAACGGCGATGTCGAGCGAGGAACCGCTCGGAAGCGGCGACGCAGAACGAGTGTCGACCACTCGACATGGCTGCACGGGCACGAACGAAGTCGCACCTGAGGGGACGTCGACTGCGGCCGAGGCAGCGTGTGGCACCACCCACGTCGCAGCCAGGTTGAGCGCCAGAAGGGCGGCGAGTCCGAATGTGAGCAATCGCTCACATCTTGACGACCATGTACGTACCACTGGTGTTCCTTGCTGAACGGATTCGCGCCCGAGTCCTCCGGCGAACCTATCGGGCATCCGCTGCCCAACCTTGACACCCGACAGCTTGACGATCCGGCCAGTTTGGATCCGGCCAGTTTGGATCCGGCCAGTTTGGATCCGGCCAGTTTGGATCCGGCCAGATTGGATCCGGCCAGATTGGATCCGGCCAGATTGGATCCGGCCAGATTGGATCCGGGAGGTGAACTCTGGGTGTGAGTTCCGAGCCTGGGCTAACCGACCGAGCCTTCCATTTGGAGTTCGATCAAACGGCTCCATTCGACTGCGTACTCCATCGGCAACGTGCGAGTGATCGGCTCGATGAAGCCGTTGACGACCATGCCCATCGCCTGCTCTTCAGAGAGCCCGCGACTCATGAGGTAAAAGATCTGCTCGTCTGCGATCTTCGACACGGTGGCTTCGTGACCGATCTGGGCGTCGCGTTCGCCCACTTCCATCGTGGGGAGTGTCTTCGACACTGATTGCTCGTCGAGGATCAGTGCATCGCATTGCACGTGACTCTTGCAGCCATGAGCTCCCTCGTCGACTCGCACGAGGCCGCGATATGTGGTGATCCCACCGTCTTTGCTGATCGATTTGGACACGATCTTCGATGAGGTGTTCGGCGCGGAGTGAACCATCTTGGCGCCAGCATCCTGGTGTTGACCAGCGCCTGCATAGGCCACCGACAGCACCTCACCGGTGGCACCCTCACCGACGAGATACACCGACGGATACTTCATGGTGAGCTTCGACCCGATGTTGCCGTCGATCCATTCCATGTGGCCGTAGTCCTCGACGCGGGCTCGTTTGGTGACGAGGTTGTAGACGTTGGGCGACCAGTTCTGAATGGTGGTGTAGGTGACACGAGCGCGGGGCTTCACGATGATCTCCACCACCGCCGAGTGCAACGAGTCGCTGGAGTACACCGGGGCCGAGCACCCTTCGATGTAGTGCACCTGCGAGCCCTCGTCGGCGATGATGAGCGTGCGTTCGAACTGCCCGGCGTTCTCTGAGTTGATGCGGAAGTACGCCTGCAACGGCATTTCGCAGTTGACGCCCGGCGGGATGTAGATGAACGAACCACCAGACCAGACGGCGGTATTGAGCGCGGCCAGCTTGTTGTCGCCAGCGGGGATTACGGTGCCGAAGTACTTCTTCACGAGTTCGGGGTATTCCCGAAGCGCAGTGTCCATGTCGCAGAACAGAATCCCCTGCTCTTCCAGGTCTTCCCGGTTCTTATGGTAGACGACTTCGGACTCGTACTGGGCGGTGACGCCGGCCAAGTACTGGCGCTCGGCTTCGGGGATACCGAGCTTTTCGTACGTGCGCATCATTTCTTCGGGAAGCTGGTCCCATTCGCTGACTTGCTCGCCCTTGGGTCGCAGGTAGTAAAAGATGTCTTGGAAGTCCAGGTCGGGCATGTTGACGGCGAACCACTCAGCCATCGGCTTGCGCTCGAACAACTTGTATGCACGCAGACGACGTTGTGTCATCCACGCTGGTTCACCCTTCCACCACGAGATCTGGTCGACCACGCCAGCGTTCAGGCCCTTTTCCGGCTCGAAGGCGTACTCGACGTCGGAGTCGCTCCATCCAAGGTCGTATTTCGAGAGATCAAGATCGAACGAGGTCATGACTGACTCCAATGTGGGGCTGTTGGATTTCCACTACGGCCATAGTAACAATCCAATGGAGCACGCACACCCCCCCCAGGGGAAGCAGCTATGCGGCGTCTGCGCGGATTTCGACCCGAGCGGCGGTTCGAGCGTCGATCGCCATGTCGAGTTGCGCATCCACCTGGTCGATCTCGATGAAGATGCATTCACCCGGGCAGACTTCCGCGGCGCGGACGATGTCGGCCACATACCTGTTCGGTACCTCGGCGAGGCTGCCTGATCCGCCCGGATCGTTTTGCGGCTGACCGGCCTCCACCACGTAGGCGATGCCGTCTTCGAGCAACGTGAAAACGTCGTGACAGTGATCGACGCAGAGGCCGTCTCCGGTGCACAGGTCTTGATCGATCCATACGCGCATGCGCCACGTACGGTAGCGGCGCAACATCGCTGACCGGTCGGGTTGACCGGCTGGACTGACCGGCTGGACTGACTGGCTGGACTGAACGGCTGGGCGCATGCGCCGCGTACGCTGACGCCCATGAATGCAGGAGAGAGTGCACGAACCAAGGCACCGGCAGCGAAGCAGGTTCCCCATCGTTGGGAACGGAGCACCGGGGCGGTCGAAGACCCGTACGCATGGTTGATCGACCGCGACGACCCCGACACCGTGCCCTACCTCGAAGCTGAGAACGCGTACACGGCTGATTGGTTCAGTGATCACGCTGGTCTGCTCGACGACATTTTCGCCGAGATCAAGTCACGCGTGCAGGAGACCGACACTGCAGCGCCGGTGCGCAAAGACGATTGGTTCTACGTCAGTAGCACCGCCGAAGGCAAGAACTACCCCATTCACTCGCGAGGCCGATCCGCCGAATCGGCCTCGACCCAGCTCGTGCTCGACCAGAACGTGGCAGCCGAGGGTCACGAGTTCTTCGACGTTGGAGCGTTCGAGGTGAGTCCCGATCACCGCTATGCAGCATGGTCCGCAGACACCAGAGGAGACGAGCATTACCTGCTACGGATCCGCGACATCGACCTCGGTGTCGACCTGCCCGACGAGCTGCATGACACCACGTGGGCCGGGGTTGCCTGGTCGGCTGACGGAGCACACGTGTTCTATGTCGTCGCCGACGACCAAGAGCGCCCATACCGCGTGATGCGGCACCGCATCGGTACCGCGCAAAGCGACGACACCGCCGTCTTCACCGACATCGACGAACGCTTCTTCGTTGGAGTGGGCGCCACCCGGAACGGGCTGGCGATCATCATTCACTCCGGCAGCAAGCTGTCGTCGGAGAACTGGGTCATCGACGCTGCCGACGCCACCGCGGAGCCGGTGTGTGTGCGTCCGCGAACCGAAGATCTGGAGTACCAGGTGGACCATTGGGGTGATCGTTGGGTCGTCCTCACCAACCTCGACGCCCCAGACTTCCGGGTGATGACCGCTCCCCTCGGAGCGCCGGGCGACTGGTCTGAGTTCGTGTCACACGAACCGGGTCGCCGCGTCAGCGGAGCCGAGCCGTTCGCCGACCATCTCGCACTTCACGAGTGGTATCAGGCGCAGCCGCAGGTGCGCATCATCGGTCGAGATGGATCCGCTCATCCACTCACCATCGACGCCTCACCTCACGACCTCGGTATCGGGGCCAACGAAGAGTGGAACACGTCGGTGTTGCGACTCACACACCAGTCGCTCACGGTTCCCGCGCGGGTCATCGATGTGGATGTGAACACCGGGCATATCACGGTGGTGAAGGAGACGCCCACCCCGAACGTGGCCCTCGGCGATTACGTGTCCACCCGAGTGTGGGCCACGGCCGCCGACGGTAGCGACCTCCCCATCGACGTCGTCCACCACGTCGATACGCCACTCGACGGCTCCGCTCCGTGCTGCGTGTACGGCTACGGCTCGTACGAGATCTCGATCCCACCGTGGTTCTCGGTCGCGCGTCTCTCGTGGCTCGACCGCGGCGGTGTGTGGGCACTCGTGCATCCGCGTGGTGGCGGCGAACAGGGACGCAACTGGTACCTCGACGGGAAGTTGCTCAACAAGCGCAACACGTTCACGGACACACTCGCCTGTTGTGAGCACCTCGCGACGTCGAACATCGCATCGCGGGACCGCATCGCAATTCGAGGCGGCTCGGCCGGCGGATTACTCGTGGGGGCTTGCGTCACGATGGAACCAGAGCGGTTCGTGTCTGCGGTGGCCGAGGTGCCGTTCGTCGATGTGGTGTCGACGATGAGCGACCCGACTCTTCCCCTCACGGTGACCGAGTGGGATGAGTGGGGCGATCCACGGGTCGAGCCGTTCGCGAGCTACATGTTGAGCTATTCCCCGTACGACCACACCGTCGTCGGTGACTACCCAGCGATGTTCATCACGGCTGGGCTCAACGACCCGCGGGTGAGCTATCACGAGCCTGCGAAGTGGGCAGCCAAGCTTCGTACCGTGAACACTGGCGATGCTCCCATCCTCCTCCGGACCGAGATGGGTGCCGGTCACGGCGGCGCCAGCGGCCGTTACGACGCATGGCGCGACGAGGCGCGAGTCCTCGTGTTTCTCTTGAGCACGACGGCCTAGACGGATTCGACTACGCCGAGCAGCCGCTCGACGAACACATCAGTGTGCTGGTCGAGGAAGTTACGTTTGATCTCGAGCCCGCCAACAACGTCAGCGCCCGTTTGCCCAACTGCGTGAGACAACTTGTCGATGCTTTTCCCGGCATTCAACGCAAACGTGAGGAAACATGCCGCCCTCTTGCCGCGCATCGTGGGCAGATTGGCAATGTTGGGCAGGGCGTACGGCGTTTGCCCGACGACGAACAGACCGTGGGTCCACGTTCCCACCACGACTAGATCGGCTTGCTGAATCGATGCGAGGTCGGGATCGTTGACCTTCGACAATCCGGTGATGCCCCAGTGTTCCTCCTGGAGCTTTCCGGCGATCAGTTCTGCCGCTTTCCATGTGTTCCCGGTGAGGCTCTCGACGAGCAGTGCTGCCTTCATCAAGGGGAATAATGCCACACCGCAGGTAGTGCAGCTACAGCTTCTTGAGGGGCGCCCACGCCAACGCCAGGTGTTTCTGGCCGATTCCAGCGAAGTTGATCACGACTTCCGCCTTGTCGCCAAAGCCCGAAATGTCGATGACGACCCCTTCGCCGAACGACGGGTGCTCCACGTCGTCGCCCACTCGCAATCCCAGTTCTTGAGAGTTTGCGGGCTGCGGAGCATTGCGGCTACGCATCGCTGCCTCGACGACCCGATCGCGATGCTCGTCGGTGGCGCCTTGGCTGGGATCTCCTTGGTCCGACCGCCGTCGATATGGCGGAAGTTCGTCACCGTTTCGACTTCCGCGGCTGTCGCGGGCACGGTAGCTCTGGCGCCCATAGCTCGATCGACCGCTGACGTTGCCCCGCTGTTCTACCAACTCCGCCGGAATCTCATCGAGGAACCGCGATGGCGGGTTGTACTGCGTGGTGCCGAACAACATGCGGCTCCACGCATGCGAG
>JBBREA010000105.1:0-11100 GCA_038203385.1 Acidimicrobiales bacterium
CGATCAACTCGACGATGTCTTTCGCTTCGCGTACTCCGGCGGTCTCACGGCCATGATCGAACCGGGGACCTCGGTGATCTGGTCGGTCGATCCCGACGCCACTGGGTGTGCGGACTGCGAAGACAACTCGCTGGCAGATGCGATCAGCGTTGGCAGCGCGTTTCCCACCGGTCATTCGTCTGCACCGGCTCACCCTGGGTGCCGCTGCCTCACGCTGCCAGCATCGCAGTAGTCTGAACGCCGACATGCGGCGCTCCTCAGACCTCTCCAGTCAACGGCGCGTACCGCGCATTACCGGGCGGGCAGTGCTGATCGCTGCCGGGTCGGTGTTCTTTCTGATCGCGGTGTTCGGCCGCGCGATCGCGGCGTTCTATGTCGACGCCTTGTGGCACGACGCGCTTGGTCGCGACGATGTGTTCTGGGGTCAGATCACCGCCAAGGTCACGTTGTTCGTGATGTTCTTCGTGGCCTTCGTCGTGATGGCTGGCATCAACCTCTACATCGCGGATCGCACGGCGCCCACTGCCTTTCCCGCCAATGTGCACCCGTATGTCGAGAAGTTCCACGAAGTCTTCGGCCACAGGCTTCGGCTGGTGCGTTACGGCACCGGGCTCCTTCTGGCGTTCATTCTGGCGTTGCCGGCAGTGTCGAACTGGCAGCAGTGGTTGTTGTTCCGCAACAGCCAGTCGTTCGGCATTGCCGACCCGCAGTTCAATGTCGACGTGGGCTTCTATGTGTTCCGGCTGCCGTTCATTTCGTTCGCCGTCGATTGGATGTTCGCTGCGTTGTTCATCGTGTTGTTGCTCACGCTTGCGGCGCACTTGCTGAACGGTGGTGTGTTGTTCACTTCATCGGTGCCGACCGTGCGGTCGGCAACCAAGATCCACCTCGCCGTCCTCATCGCAATTCTCGCTGGCGTCAAAGCCGGTGACTACTGGCTCACTCGCTTCGAACTCACCAGCGAACGGCGCGGTTTCGTGCAAGGCGCCACCTACACCGTGGTCAACGCCCAGCTACCGGCAATGATGCTGCTCACCCTCATCGCAGCGCTCACGGGTGTGTTGTACCTCAGTACGATTCGCACCAACAAGTGGCGTTACCCGGTGGTCGCTTCTGCCCTCTGGTTGGTGGTGTCCATCGTTGGCGGCCTGATCTACCCCTCGATCGTGGAGTCGCTGATCGTTCGTCCGAACCAGGAAGAACGCGAGGCGCCGTACATCGAGCGCAACGTTGCGGCGACCCGGATCGCTATGGGCATCGACGACGTTGTCACCGAGGAGGTGTCGTTCGTTCCCCTGACCGCAGCGGATGTGGCGTCAGACCCAGACCCAATCGGCAATGTGCGGTTGCTCAATCCCAACCAGATGCTGACGCGTTTCGCCCTTGATCGCGGCGAAACCGCCGGTCTTCGCATCACCGACCTCGATGTCGACAGGTACTCGCTGAGCGGTGACGACCCGGAACAGGTGTTGGTTGCGGCGCGAGAACTCGACATCAGCACCATTCCGAACTCGAGCTGGCAGGGCGAACACCTCGTCAGCACGCGCGGCTGCGGTCTGGTGATGGCTCCCGTGGGTCGTGTCACTCCGGCCGACCGCCCTGACTACATCACCGTCGACCTCGATCGACCCGAGTTGTACTTTGGCGATTCCATCGGTGGATATGCCATCACCGGTACCAACGTGCAAGAAAGTCGATGTGGCGACGACGGGGCGTACGAAGGTCAAGCGGGCGTGGAGATGTCGGGCTTCATGCGCCGAGCGGCGTTTGCGCTGGCGTTTCTCGACTACAACGTGGTGGGTTCTGGTGCGATCGAGCCCGACTCTCAGATGTTGTGGGTGCGGTCAGTGCCCGATCGGGTCAACAAGTTGGCGCCCTTCCTCAACTACGACACCGACCCCTACCCGGTGGTGGTGAACGGAGCGGTGCAGTGGGTGCTCGACGGCTACACCTCGACTGATCGTTTTCCGTACTCCCAGCGCATCGGCAACGTGCAACTCAGCAGCGAGACGGGCTTGTCGCGAGACTCCAACTACATTCGCAACTCGGTCAAGGCTGTGGTCGACGCCTACACCGGCGACGTCACGTTCTATGTCGTCGATACCGAAGATCCCATCGTTGCTGCATGGCAGAGTGCATTTCCAGACCTGTTCACACCGGTCGAGGACATGCCCGAAGAGTTGCGCGACCATCTTCGGTACCCGGAAGATCTCTTCCGAGTGCAGACCGAGTTGTATTCGAAGTACCAGATTGGCGCAGAAGACTTCTTCCAGCGGGAGGGCGCATGGTCGGTGGCGCAAGCCCCCTCGATCGACCGTCAGGACAGCCCGTCGGCTTCTGTAGGAGCCACCGACCCGAACAGTGTGGCCGCCGACGAGACGTTCACCACAGAGTCGGCATCGCAACGATTCATTCCCTACTACACGATGTTCCGCAACAAGCTCACCGGTGAGGAAGAGTTCGTCCTCCTCCGGCCGTTCGTGCCCTTCAGCACCGATGACCGCCGCACCGAGCTGCAGGCGTACATGACGGCAACGGGCGATGGCGACAACTACGGGAGGCTGATCTCGTACGTGGTCACGAACAACCCGTTGCCAGCTGGCCCCGCCAGGGTGGCCGACCAAGCCGAGACCGAGCAGGCGATCAGCCCTCAGTTGACGTTGCAGTCCAACACCGAGACAGGTACGCGCGTACGGTTCGGGGATCTCCAGCTGTTTCCGGTGTCTGGTGGTCTGATCTACATCCGGCCGGTGTTTGTCGCTACCGACACGGTCACCGAATACCGCTTCGTCATCGTGTCGCACGAAGGGTCAGCCGTGTTGGCAGAGGATCTCGACGAAGCGTTGGTCGACCTCTTTCCTGGCTTCGACGGCGAGCTCGCTCCGGAGGTGACGTCCACTGATCCCGAGCCCGGCGACTCGGGTGATGTCGTGTTGACCGACGATGTCACGTCGCTGTTGCTCGAGGCGGACCGAGTGTTCGCCGAGGCGCAACTGGCACTCGACGAGGGCGACCTCGGGGCCTACCAGGCGGCGATCGACCGGGTGGGCGAGCTGCTGGATCAAGCCGCTGCGCTCATCGACGCAGAAGGCACGGCTGGTACGGCCGATACTCCCGCAACGACTGATCCAGCCGACCCGGCCGACTCGTAGGGTCGGGTCGCGCGAAGCCCGATCGCAGCACGGTAGGTTCGGGGCCGATGCGTGTTCAACTGTGCGGCGTTCGTGGCTCAACTCCCAGTTCCGGTGCGGCGTTCAGTGGAGTAGGCGGACACACGTCGTGTGTGGCAATTGCCCACGATGACTCTGTGCCCTCCCTCGTGCTCGATGCCGGCAGTGGAGTTCGTGAAGTCACCCCGTTGTTGCGCGGCCAGCCGTTTCACGGCTCGATCGTGCTCAGCCACCTTCACTGGGACCACATGATGGGCCTCCCGTTCTTTGCGGGAGCTGACCGTCCGGGCTCGTTGGTCGAGTTGCTGGTGCCATCTCAAGGGGAATCTGCGCTCGATCTGATCAGCCGTGCCATGTCACCGCCGTTGTTCCCTATCACGCCCGCGAAGTTGCGCGGCGATTGGCAGTTCGGTTGCTACGAAGAGTCCACCTTTGAGCGAGACGGTTTCGAGATCACTGCTCGTGAGATTCCGCATTCGGCTGGGCGCACCATGGGCTTGCGGGTTTCTGACGGAACTCATTCGTTGGCCTATCTTCCCGACCATGCGCCGCATCTGATTGGCCCGGGCGCTCACGGAGTCGGTGAGTTGCATCGGGCGGCGGAGGAGTTGGCTATGGGGGTCGATCTGCTGATCCACGATGCGCAGTACACAAAGTCAGAACTTCCTGACCGCTTCCTATGGGGTCACGCGGCCGCCGACTACTGCGCCGAATTGGCTGCGCATTGTGGCGTTGGTCAGCTGCTGATGTTTCATCACGATCCAACGCGAACCGATGCTGCGGTGGGAGCGATGCGTGATGACATTGCGATCGGCTCCAAGGTTCCCATCGACTTCGCGGTAGAAGGTGCTGTGTATCAACTATGACCTGCCCGTACCGTGCGTGGCCTCGATCCAACCAACTGCACGACGTCTTAACGCACGACGGCAAGTCGTAGAGGCACAGCGTGTCCGCCGACGTCGACACCTTCGCGCTGGGACGTCACGTGCCCCGTATCGCGCTGGACTGGCTGGCCGAGACGCCGGAGCAGCGCTGGCGATCGGTACCTGGCACGATGGTGTTTGCCGACATCGCCGGGTTCACGGCGTTGTCGGAACGTCTCGCCGAACGTGGCAGGATCGGCGCCGAGGAATTGGTCGAGACACTGAGTCGCGTCTTTGGCTCGATGCTCACCACGGCTGCCGAGCGCGGTGGCCAGTTGCTCAAGTTCGGTGGCGACGCCTTGCTGTTCTTGTTCACATCCGACGACCATGCGACGCAGGCGTGCTCGGCGGCGGTCGAAATGCGCAGCCAACTCCGACGGTCGACGGACGTCGTCACGAGCGTGGGACGATTGACATTGTCGATCTCCATCGGCGTGCACTCAGACAACTTCGATCTGTTCCTCGTCGGCGGCTCACACCGGGAACTTGTTCTGCTCGGGCCGGGTGTGTCGGAGTTGGTCGCGTGCGAGAAGTCCGCGTCAGGTGGCGAAATCGTGGTGAGCGCGGCCACCGCAGAACGGCTACCTGCTGAGGCGGTTCGTTCCGATGCGGCGCGATTCTTGCTGCGGTGGCGTCATCCCCGCTCCTCCAGGCCACTGTTCTCGGGCCGTCGGCCAGGCGACGACCTTCTTGCCCGGCGGCTCCTGCCAAAGATTCTGGTGGGCCATCTCGACCAGCGCCGCCCCGACCCTTCGCACCGGGTGGCAACCATCGCGTTCATGCGATTCTCTGACACCGATCGCCTGCTCGCCGAGGAGGGCCCCGAACGGCTCGCTGAACGCCTCGATCGAACGCTCGAGACGATTCAAGCGGCGTTCGAAGCAGAAGACGTTGCGCTGCTCTGCGTCGATTGCGACGAAGACGGAGGAAAGGTGTTCTGCTCGTCGGGTGTTCCCCTTTCGAATGAAGATGACGAGGGAAGGATGTTGCGCGCCGCATCGGCGATCATGGCCGCGGAGTTGCCCCTGCCTCTTCAGATCGGGGTGCAACGCGGGCACGTCTTCGCCGCAGAGGTGGGTGTGCCGATGCGCGCCGCGTTCTCGGCGATGGGCGACACCACCAACACGGCGGCGCGCATCTGCGCGAAGGCGTCGGTTGGCAGCATCTTCGTCCACCCTGCGGTTCTCGAAAACGCACGGGTGCGCTACGTCGCTGAGTCGGCTGGTTCGTTCACGTTCAAAGGGAAATCACAACCACAGGTGCTGTACGCCCTAGGCGAGGAGCTCGGCCGACAAGACCCAGCGATTCAAGAGGTGTTTCCGTTCGTCGGGCGCGATTCGGAGCGAGCGATGCTGCGGGATCTTATGGAACGACTGCGTGCGACGCCGAAGGGTGGCAATGCCGTCGGCGGCTCGGTGGTGTTGACCGGAGTGGTGGGCGTCGGCAAGTCGAGGCTCGTACAAGAGGTGTTCGAGGGGGCACCCGACATTCCAGTCGTCGCCATGCGCGCCGAGCCGTATGGGCTCGCCAGCGCATATCGCGTGTTGCGCGACCCGCTGCGATCGCTACTGAACATCGAGCGCGGCACGCCCGAGGCGATGGGGTCGGCGCTGCGAGAGGCAGTCGAGAGATGGGCACCAGACCACCACACGATGTTGCCGCTGCTCGGCGACGTGTTGCAGATTGCGATGCCGTCCACGGCAGAGGTCGACGCACTCCTGTCGCGGTATCGGCCGCAACGTACCGCCGACATCGTCATCGATGTGCTGCAACGACGCCTTCAGGGTCCGGTGGTATTCCTGATCGAAGATGCGCAGTGGGTCGACGACAGCTCCTCGCACCTCATCGAGCGTCTCGCCGTCAGTTCGCGCTCGCGCCCGTGGCTGGTGGTCGTCATTCGCCGCGATGACCCGGGTGGTGTGGTGATCGCCGACGCCTTGCAAATGACCATCGAGCCACTCGGCCGTGACGCCATACATCAGCTCATAGCCGCGATCACCGACGGCAACCCGCTGCGGCCGCACGAGATGGAGCAAATCGTCGAACGATCCGGTGGGAACCCGCTGTTCGTCGGCGAGTTGTGTCGCGCCGTTCGGCAACTCGGTTCACTCGAGGCAGTGCCGGTCTCGCTGCAGGGGGCGATCGCCGCACAGGTCGATGCACTCGATCCCTTTGCGGGACGCGTTCTGGCGTATGCGTCGGTGCTCGGCCGGAGCTTCCGTCGGACAGTACTCACGGAGTTGCTCCGGCGCGAGCAGATCCACGTCGACGATGCCACTTTGGAGCGGCTCGAACGCTTCATCGAACCTGATGGCCCTGACCGGTGGCGGTTTCGCAACGGCATCGTGCGCGACATCACGTACGACGGTTTGGGCTACCACTTGCGAATGCACTTGCATCTCGAGGCTGGCGACACCGTCGAGCAGATGTCGGCAGACCTTGCGTCCGACGCAGACACGCTGGCACTGCATTTCGCTGAGGCGGGTGACCACGAACGTGCATTGAAGTATGCGTTGGTGGCAGCTACGCGCGCTGAACTTGCCTACGCGAACTCCAACGCCGCGGCGCACCTCGAGCGGGCGCTGCACGCTGCTCGACGAGTCGCCACCACCGAAGACACAGCGGCGCTGTGGGCGCGGCTAGCGGAGGCACGCGACCGCGCCGGGCTGCTCGACTCGTCAATCGACGCATATCGTCAGGCCGCCCGGTTGACCCGCGATCAGCTGGAAAAAGACAACCTCGTGTTGCGGCGCGCTGGAGTACGTGAGCGGTCCGGAGCATTTGCTGTCGCACTCCGAGAATCCAGCACCGTTCGTAATCGGTTGGCACGGGTTGACGATCCTGCCGCCCGCAGACTGAGCGCACGTGCTGCGGCGTTCGGGGCCGTGATTCGCCAACGGCAAGAGCGGGTTGATCAAGCGTTGGAGTTGGCGCACGCAGCAGCAGTTGACGCAGAAGTGTCAGGTGATTCCGCTGCTCTGGCACGTGCGATGGGCGTGGTCGCGTGGGTCAGGATGGTTCGGGGCGACGAAGACGCTGAGGGGCCAGCACTGCGTGCCTTGCAGTTGTTCGAGGAGATCGGTGACCTCGTCGGGCAGGCCCACATGGCGAACAATCTCGGTGGCTACGCCTATTTTGCCGGCGACTGGGCGGCGACGCTCGACTGGTATGCCCGCAGCGAGGATGCTTGCTCTCGGATGGGAAATGTCACCGATGCTGCGCTCGCAAGCGCCAACACTGCGGAAGTGTTGGTGAATCAAGGGCGCATCGAGGAGGCCGAAGCTCGACTTCGAGTAGCCGCTCGAGCGCTGCGTTCGTCAGGCCACCTGTGGGGAGCGACGTTCGCTGAAATGCACCTCGGTCGTGTGTATGCGGCGCGTGGTGACCACGATACGGCGGAGGCGCTTCTGCGCGGCTGCATCGAGAACAGCACCGCAATGGGAAGCGCCGCGTCTGCATATGAGGCAGCCCTCTACCTCGGTGATTTTCTGACCAGCGTCGGACGCGCCGAGGAAGCGCTCGCAGTCATCGAGCGAACTGCGGCAGCCGCGGGACCCGACGGCGCAATGTTCGAGCCGACCCACGCGTTGGTGGTGGCGACCGCATTGAAATCACTGGGTCGCGTCGGTGAGGCCGCTGCCACGGTCGAGGTGGGCGTGACCTTGGCGCGCCAACGGAAGCTGAACTACGAGTTGGCCCGCTTGCTGTTGCTGTCGGGAGTTGTGGGAACCGCGGCCGGTTCCGATGGCGCTACCGCTCGGGAAGAGGCAACACTCCTGCTCCGCCGACTAGGCGTCCGCGACCTGTCGGGCAAATAGCCCGACAGGTCATCGGATCAGAAGAATTTCGGGTCGCCGTAGCCGTCCCAGACCACCCGTTGGAAGATGACTGGTGTCGTTCCGACCATCCCCGGGGTGCGCACGTCTGCGATGACACACCAAGGCAGGACCCCAAGCGCTGGGAAACGAGCGTCTTCCGGGTGCAGGGCGTAGCCGGCGTGAGCTGGGTCGATGAACCCGTCGAGTTCGTTGAGGTTGGGATCGAGGGCGCCGACCTGAGGCGAGTACGACGAGCAGTATTGCGCGGGCTCAGGTGCGAAGATCCCGGACTCTCCATCCAGGTCGATGAGGCGTTTGAACGGATCGGTAGGGCCGCCGAGCATGCTGGTCGGCACCGCCCACACGAGCTCGAATCGGATCCTGGGACTCTGCTCGACGAGGTCGACGTCGGTGGTCGTTTTCCGGAGCAGAACGTTGCCGGTGTTGCTGCCGATGTTGACCCCGATCGGTTCGCAGCCCGCAGTGGGACCTTCGTCGTACCGAGAGACCGTGGCGCCAGTCGGGTACACCGCGGTTGGCGCAGGAGGGACGGCGGCGAAGTCGGCACTGTTCCCGGAGCCGCCGGCGGTTTCGCTGAAGAGTCCCCCACAGGTGAGGGAGTACTCGAAGCTGGCGGTTTGTCGGACCAGCCACAGAGTGGTGTAATGCTCTGGTGCGCCCGCTCCGTAATCGCCGCCGCTTTCGAGGCTGATCTGGCCTCGGTCATCAACGCTGTCCGGCCTGATCGACACTGTCACGAAGTTGTCGCCGGGGCTGCTGGTGCCGACGAAGACGTCGCGGTTGTCGCTCGGCCCGCTGTCAGAACCGTTGTCGCTGGCAGACCACGGGCTGGCGGTGGGAACAGTCGTCACCGCGCCACCAACGGTGGTTCGTGTGGTGACTATCAAGGAGGTGCCGAACTTCCCTTCGAGGTCGAACCGCGCCCGGTCGATGAGGATGCCCTGGCTGCGCAACGTCGCACCGAGGGTGAGATCCATGGTCTCGTCATCACCGACCGTTCCGTTGGCTGTGTTACAGGTGTTGTTGTCTCGGGTTCCCAAACCGTTGCTGACGTAGCCGATCGGCCGCGGAGCCCCTCCTGCGGTTGGCGTGATCTCCAGCAGAGGTGCCAGCGCGGTGCCGTCGACGAGACACTTGTTGTTTCTCTGCACGGTCAGCGAACTATGAGCTGTGGAAGCCCCGGCCAGGTACCGCCGTACCGTCAAAGACGTCGAGGTGGTCTCGATTTCGAGCCGGCCTTCGTCGGTGACCGAACCAGGAAATGGTTCGATGGTCACGTCCGCTGAGGCATTTGGCGCGACGATCGCCACGTACGCGGCGGTCGTGGCAACGACTCCCAATGCTAGTAAACGTCGAACTGTCAACATGCCTTATCCCTTCGGTTGCCCACAAGCCGTTATTTGCAGCGTCCGCGATTCTGCCACGATCTGTGGCCGAAGTGCGAAGGCCGGACCCTTTCGCGACAATCTGTTCACCTAAATTCGGCAATTGTTCGCAGTGCGTGATCGCTGTGCTACGTGTAGTGAGAACGGTGACGAAAGGCAGATTCATCGAAACGCCGTGTGATCGACCCGACCGATCAGGGTCCGACTTCGCTGCTGCTCGTCGCGGGTAGCTTCTGCCCGGTGCGCTACCTCGTGGCCTCCGATCTGCACTACGGCCTGCAACAGTTCGAGTGGATAGCCGATGAGGCGAGGTCGTTCGACGCTGTCGTCCTGGGTGGTGATCATCTCGACATCGTCGGTAGAGCTGAACTGGGTGCGCAGATCGTCCTGTTGTCGGCGCTGTTCGGCAGGCTTGCAGACCTGACCACGTTGTTCGCCAACTCGGGGAACCACGATCTCGACGCTCGTCAGGAGCATGGGGAGAAAGCAGCTACTTGGCTCGCTCGCCTGGATCCGCGGGTGGCGACCGACGGCGAGTCGCGCCGAATGGGGGACGATCTGGTGTCGGTGTGTGCCTGGTGGGAAGGCCCCGTGACGTTGGCCGATGTCGAACGACAGTTGGCAGCGGATGCGTCGCAACGTGATGAGTTGGGCACTTGGATCTGGGTCTACCATTCGCCGCCCAGTGAATCGCCGACGTCATGGTCGGGAAACCGGCACTTCGGCGACGACGTGCTCAACCGGCTCGCGCTGGAGTACCAGCCGGATGTCGTGCTGACAGGTCACGTGCACGAAGCCCCGTTCGTTCCTGGCGGTTCCTGGCATGACGTCATCGGTGACACGTTGATACTCAATGCCGGCCGTCAATCGGGTCCGGTGCCAGCCCACATCATCGTCGACACAGACGAGCGGATTGCGACGTGGTGCACGTCGTCGGCACAGGAAACGGTCCAGTTCTAGGTCAACGTGATGCGGGCGCGGTGCCCGTGGCCGTCGGTGTACCGATCGCCTGGCTAGTACGGGCTCTCTGTTTCACGTTCCGAACCCGGGTCGGTGCTGGGAAGTGCAGACCCGAGCAACTCGCTGAGGACCTGCGGCACCAATCCCAAGACCTCGCCCTTGTCAGCGAACTGCTCTTGAATGTCACTGAGGTAGGTGGAGACCTGCCACAGGCGGCGCGCCAACACCGTCGCGAGGTAGCGGCCGAAGTCGGGTGAGAGATCGAAGAGCTGGGCGGGGTCGTCGATACGGCGAACCGTCGCGGGGCCAACGGTGACCACGTCGGCGCTTGCCGGAGAATAGAGCAACAGCCCGAGTTCCCCGACGATCGAACCCGCCTCGGACATTCGCACGACCGCTCGCCCGCGGCGTCGCACTTCGAGTTCGCCTTCAACCAAGACGAACAGCGATTGGGTGCGCACGCCTTCGGTGAGCAACGACACCCCGCCTTCGACCAGCTCGGCGGGGTGTTCGGCCGTCAATGCCAGAATGTCGGGCGGGTTCACGTGACTCCTTCGCCATCGGGGCGTAGGGGACGCTCCCTGGCACACCTTACGCAGCATGACGCAGCTTCGAGAACCGTCTCGGACACGAGCGATCGGAGGGCCAGGGTTGCTGAATGTCTCAGGTGTTCGGGCGCCTCAGCCGTTCGGCGAGGGTGGCGAGGTCTTCGCGGAAGGCGATCTGATAACGGGCTTGCTCGTTGGCGAGCCTGGTCTGGGCGTCACGGACACCGTCGACGAGTTCCTCGACTGCCTCTTCGGTGAGCGGATCGCGCTGATGC
>JBBREA010000106.1:0-11084 GCA_038203385.1 Acidimicrobiales bacterium
GCCGTTTGAGGGAGACGCCCAGATCGCCGGAAACGGTGTGATGCAAATCGGACCGAAGGAGCCAACAACGTGGCCAAAGATCGCGTCGATCGTGACGACGAAGACCTCGTCCGCTTGTACTTGACCGATATCGGTCAATACACGCTGTTGACCAAGGACGACGAAGTCCGGCTCGCGAAAGCGATCGAAGCCGGCAAAGAGGCCATCGCGGCACTCGATGCTGGTGGAGGCGATCTCACGGCTGCCAAGAAGCGTGAACTCCGCCGCACGGCTCGTAAGGGCGAAGAGGCCGAGCGTCAATTCGTGCAATCGAACCTTCGGCTCGTGGTGTCGATCGCCAAGAAGTATCAGGCGTCGGGCCTGCCGTTGCTCGACCTCATTCAGGAGGGCAACCTGGGCCTCATGCATGCGGTCGAGAAGTTCGACTGGCGCAAAGGCTTCAAGTTCTCCACGTACGCCACGTGGTGGATCCGCCAGGCCATCACGCGTGGCATCGCCAATACCGGTCGCACGATCCGCCTGCCCGTTCACGCCGGCGATACGTTGGCACGCCTCCAAAAGGCGCGCTCACGACTCGAACTCAAGTACGGCCGCCCAGCCACCTTGTCCGAGTTGGCAAAAGAAGTCGAAATGCCCGAAGACAAGGTCACAGAGGCGCTTCGGTTCGCCGCCGAGCCGTTGTCTCTGTCGGAACCCCTCCGCGAAGATGGCGACGCCGAACTCGGCGACGTCGTGGAAGACCGTTCGGCCGAATCGCCGTTCGAAGTCGCGGCCACCGCATTGCTGCCAGACGAAATCGCAAGACTCCTGGCACCGCTCGACGAGCGCGAACGCGAGATCCTCAAGCTTCGCTTTGGCCTCGATCGAGGCGAATCACGCACCCTCGAAGAGGTGGGTGAGCATTTCAATCTCACTCGAGAGCGCATTCGCCAAATCGAAGCTCGCGCCATGTCGAAGTTGCGGCACCCGTCGAGCGACACCGGTGCTCGCGACCTCCTCGCCGTCTAAGCACTCACACCGCTCGTCGCAACACGCCAGGCCCAGGTGGCGCGGAGCTGCCACACTGAGCGCATGATGTTCGAAGTGCGCCAGGGAACGCGGGCCGACGCATCGCAGGTCACCGATGTGCAGGTCGCCTCGTGGCGTGCCGGGTACGCCCACATCTTCGCACCTGAGGCGCTGGGCGCACCGGAGTTCGACTCCACACGTCGCGAGTTCTGGACCGCATGGCGTCTCGGTCCTGGCGAACGAGTGATGGTCGGTGTCGATACGTCCGGTGAGGCCGAGCAGATCGTGGCGTTTGCCTCGTTCGGGTTGGAACGAGACCGCAGTAACATCCGGCGCGGTCGAGGTGAGATCTACGCGTTCTACGCTCACCCCGACGCTTGGGGTACGGGCGTGGCAAACGACCTGATACACGCCGTGGACGACCGGCTGCGCTCGGATGGTTTCGGTGAGGGGGTGCTGTGGGTACTCGACGACAACCCGCGCGCCCGTCGGTTCTACGAACGGCACGGCTGGACAACAACCGGAATCGTCGATCGTTTCAACGCGTACGGGTCGAGTGTTCGCGAGGTCGAGTATCACAAGGAGTTCACGCATGAGTATCGACAACATTGAGATACGGCCCACCGCACCTCACGAGTACGAGGCTGCCGCCTTCGCCAAAGCGGTTGCGTTGCTGCAGACCCCTACGGTTGGCGAGGCCTTCGAACCATTCCGAACGAGTTACGCGATTGCCCCCTCACTCAGCGCCTGGGACGGTGACCAATGTGTCGGCCACGCCGCCCACTTCCTCGTGGACACCATGGTGCCCGGCGGGGCAATGCTGCCGACCGGCGCGGTCACGCGGGTGGGCGTGTTACCCACCCATCGGCGGCGTGGCTTGGCGTCGGGTCTCCTTCGAGGGCTCATCGCCGATGCAGTCGAACGCAACCTTGCGTTGATGAGCCTGCGGGCGAGCCAAGCGACCATCTACGGCAGATACGGCTTTGGGGCGGGTGGTGACTTCGCCTTCGTGAACATCGACCCCAAAGCAGCCACCCCGGTTCGGGGAGCCGATCCGACCGGCTCGTTCCGTTTGCTGCGCGCCGACGAGATCCTCACCGTGATTCCGCCGCTGTACGCCAAGGTTGCGATGCGTCGGCCCGGACGAATCACGCGCCCGATCGAGTTCGATCAGAACTTCATCTACGACGACGCCATCGGCCTGAAATCTCCCTCGTACGTCGTTGTGCACTTCGATGCAGATGGTGAGGCCGATGGTTTCCTTTCCTACACCTTGAAGGCAAACGACGACTTCACGGTGATGCGCGGCGAACTGCACGACATCTTTTCGGGCACCGATGCGGGCGAGTTGGCGCTGTGGCAGTTCCTGTTCGACATCGATCTGGTGACTGAGTGGTTCGCAGACGAACGGCCGGTCGACGACCTGATCCGCTGGGCATGCAACGACATCCGGGCGTATCAATACAAACGCAGTATCGAAGACGAGCAGTGGGTACGACTCATCGACGTGGACCGATGCCTGAAGGCCCGAACCTACGGTCCGGCCAACGGATCGGTGGTGGTCGCGGTGGTCGATGGCGACCTCGAGAACAACAACCGTCGATGGCACATCAGCGCCCAGGGGGCTCATCGCACCGATGAGCCCGCCGACCTCATCGCACCGATCGAAGCGATCTCGGCCGCGTACTTGGGCGGCCGCTCGTGGAAGGTGCTGGCTGTCACCGCCGGAGTCGAGTGCTTCAACGATGAAGCGCTCGTGATGGCTGACACCCTGTTCGCCACCCATCCACTCCCCCACTGCGGCACGTTCTTCTAGCCCCAAGGAGGGAGTGGTTTGTGTCTGACACAAACCACTCCACTAGAAGTAGAGGTGTGTCGGCTCTCGATTACGTGTTGATTGCGCTGAGCGGGTTCGCCGCTGGTCTCATCAATGCGCTTGCTGGCGGTGGCACCTTGGTGTCGTTCCCGGCACTCGTCGCGCTCGGCATTCCTGCCGTGAGTGCCAACGTCACCAGCACCGTTGCGTTGGTGCCCGGCTACCTGGGTGGCGCTTACGCGCAACGACGCGACCTCGTCACGTATCTGACACGGTTGCGCTCGCTGGTCCTCGTCGCTGCGGCAGGTGGCCTGCTCGGATCGATCCTGCTCGTCAACTCATCAGACGATTTGTTCAACGGATTGGTACCGATACTCATCCTGCTCGCCTGCGCACTGCTCGGCTTCCAAGATCGCATCCGTAAGCAGATCATGAAACGCCGTGCGACCGCTGCCGTCGATGGTGTCGTTGGTGTCGGCGCCGATCCCAGCGGTCTCGACCGCACCGATGCACAACGAACGAGCACAGCAGTGCTGTGCTTGCTCGTCGGCCCGGCAGCGATCTATGGCGGGTATTTCGGGGCGGGTTTGGGGATCATGTTGCTCGCCGTTCTGGGCATCGCACTAGACGATCCGCTCCCTCGAATCAACTCACTGAAGTCGGCGTTGTCGCTCGTGATCAACCTCGTGGCTGCAGCCTTTCTCGCTTTCAGCGACTACGTGGTCTGGGACGCCGCTGCCGTCATGGCGGTCGCCAGCGTTGTCGGTGGGATCACCGGCGGGCGCATCGCAGGCAAGCTCGATCCGAAGCTGTTGCGAGTCGTCGTGATCGTCTTCGGCCTCAGCGCGGCGGTGAAGTTCTTGCTGTAGCTCCGTCAGTTCCCCAGCGACCGAGACCGGTGAGCCGCCGAGGACGCTGGCGCCACGGCATCAGAATGAGCACGGAAATGGCGACGCTGTTGTCGATCATGAACTGGCGAACCGAATCGAGCAGCGCCTCCCCGCCCGCCGACCACCCGCGAACTTGGCGACAATGGCGCCGAGCGCGGTGATCGACCCAGGCACCGCGAACGCCGCGAGACCGATCACCAGGTCTGAACCCTGGGCTCGAGCTCGATCATCGACCACATCGGCATCGCTGGCGTCGCCGCCACGGTCGGCCCCAAAGGCTGGCGAACCCGAGGCAGGGGCGGATTCGGAGCCAGGCTCTTCGTCGACACGGTCGGACTGTTCGACCGTGAGCGGATTCGGAGGCTCCTCGTCGACACGCTCGAACAATTCGGCCGCTGAGCGGTCAGGGCGCAAGCTCCTCGATTTCGTGCATCGCCGACTCCTCGGCCGACAGCGACTGATCGTCGTCTTCGGGGTCCCACAGAGGGTTGCTCGAGCCGGACGTGGTCTCGTCCGGGCCTCCGTCGGATCCCCCTGACTTGCTCGTCAGCCACGTCGCGGACCGTTCGAGGTGTGCTTGGTGATCGCGGCAACGACGTGCCCACGGCACCGCCTCGAGGCGACCATCAGGGATTGGTTCATGGCATGATTCGCACCGACCATACGTGCCCGCAGTGAGCCGCTGCCTGGCGGCTCCGATCTCGGCCAGGACCGTGCGTGCGTCTTCCAACAGTCCAAGGTCGACCTCGCGTTCGGTGGTCTCGCTGGCGGCGTCACCAGGATGCTGGCCGACGTCGTCCAGTTCCCCGCTGAGGTCACGCGGCGAGTTCCCGATGCCCGCGAACTGTTCGAGTTCGGCCACCTCCCGGCGGTGGGCCGCTTCGGCTGCCGTGAGCAGTCCGTCGATCTGGCGTGTGTCCATGAAGTGCTCCAATGTTGTGCTGTTCCGGGACGGGCAAGTGGCACCGCAACCCGTCGACTACCACCCAGTCAACCCATCGTTGCGGAACACCGATAGAGGCTTTCGTCTCCAGTAACGCAGCCGGAACTCACGGAGGACACGAGCTGGCGTACCTGTCAGCCTGGAGCCCTTCCAACGATTGCGGTGGAGCAGAGCGAGGTTGTCGCTCGGAATCGCCGATCGGCGTAGGGTCTGGCGCCATGGGAGCTCTGGAGAAGTTGGCGGTGATCGGTGCCGGCAGCGTCGGCGCGGCAGTTGCGTACGCGGCCACGATCGATCGGCTCGCCGACCAGATCGCCCTGTACGACATCGACGGTGAGCGAGCGGCCGCCGAGGCGCTGGATCTGAGTCACGGCCTGCAGTTCGTCGGCGGCGGGCGCGTGAGCGGCTCCGACGACATCGGGGTCTGCACCGGAGCCGACCTCGTCGTGGTCACCGCCGGGGCAGCGCAACGCCCTGGCAGCAGCCGGCTCGAACTGGCCGGGGCCAACGTCACCATGGTCTCTCAGCTGCTGCCGGAACTCCTGCGTGTAGCTCCTGACGCGGTGTACCTGATCGTCACGAACCCGGTCGACGTGGTCACGTACGTAGCCCAAGAGATCTCCGGCTTGCCGCCCGGCCGAGTGATCGGAAGTGGCACCGTGCTCGACTCCTCTCGTCTGCGACACTCGTTGGCGGAGCGGCTTCACGTAGCCGTCACGAGCATTCACGCGCTCGTCGTCGGCGAGCACGGCGACAGTGAGATCGTCTTGTGGTCGTCGGCGACTGTCGGCGGCACGCCGCTGCTCGACGTCGTCGGGCCGGGAGGCAAGCGGGTGCTCGCCGACGATCTCGACACCATCCGACGCGAGGTGCGCGACGCCGCGTACCGCATCATCGCCGGCAAGGGAAACACGAACCTGGCAATCGGGCTGGCCACCGGCCGCATCGCCCGGGCGATCTCCCGCGACGAACACGCGGTGCTGCCGGTC
The DNA here is from genome assembly GCA_038203385.1 of Acidimicrobiales bacterium. GTDB lineage: Bacteria > Actinomycetota > Acidimicrobiia > Acidimicrobiales > Ilumatobacteraceae > Ilumatobacter. The sequence goes on from JBBREA010000106.1 coordinate 5,647, forward strand.
AGTGTGAGGACCACGATCGACGGTATGGATGTGTGCCTGTCGGTACCGAGCGTGGTGGGCCGCGCTGGGGTGCTGGCAACGATGCCGTTGGTGATCAACGACAGCGAGCGTGCCGGCCTCGGTGCCAGCGCTGCGGCCCTGCGAACCGTGATCGACCAGGTGTGGACCACCAACGGAGCGACGGCCAACTGAGGGAACGCAGCATCATTGGTTCCTCCGCCGCGGCGCTATCTCGGGACCAACGACTCTGTTGATGATGGAGTCTCGAGCCCACTGTTGAGTCATGGGTAAAGAATCCAAGGCCAACGACTGCGTAGGCAACGGCGCCGAGACTGCGCGCCGGCGATGAAGGTGCTCGTGGCGTGTGCCAGTCGACACGGGTCGACAGACGGGATCGCCGACCGCATCGCGGTAGATCTCCGTGCCGCAGGGCATTCGGTCGACCGGGCCACCGCCGAGCCGGGCCGCTGGCTGGACGATGAGCACGACGGCTACGTCATCGGCAGCGCGGTCTACTACGGAAAGTGGCTCCGCGGCGCACAGCGTTTCGTCGCCGAGAACGCTTCGATCCTTGCGAGCCGGCCAGTCTGGATGTTCAGCTCGGGCCCCCTCGGCACCGAACCGAACGCGGGCGTGACGACTGGTCATCTGCACGCTCTCACCGAGCTCACCGGAGCCCGCTCACACCGAACCTTTTTCGGTCGACTCGTCCGCTCCGACCTGAACCCGATCGAACGACTCGCCGTCCGGCTGGTGCACGCTCCGCAAGGCGACTACCGCGATTGGCAAGAGATCCATCGGTGGACCGCAGAGATCGCCGCCGACCTGGCCACACTCGCGCAGTCCGCCCGCCTCGGCGCCGATCTTGACGCTGTCACCGAAGCCGGCACCGATGGCAGCGATATCGAGGCAGCCAGGTCAACGTTGAAGACAACGTTGCCGAGCGGTCGAACGGTCCTCCGCACACTCTCCTGGGACCTTTGACCCTTGCCCGTGCGGGCCAGACGTGTTGCGATGTGGGTATGGCCACTTACGCACAGCAACCAGTCGAGGAGCTTTCCGCTGTCGAGTGTTGGCAGCTGCTCGGCGACACCTCGGTAGGCCGGCTGGCAGTCGACATCGCCGGTCACCCAGACATCTTCCCGGTGAACTTCATCGTCGACGGAGAGTCATTGGTGTTCCGCAGTGGCGCCGGCACCAAGCTCGCCGCAGCCGTGCTGGGACGTGCGGTCGCCTTCGAGATCGACGGGGTTGAGCCGGACGAGCGTTCGGTCTGGAGCGTCGTCGTCAAGGGTTGGGCACGCGAGATCCACCAGATGGACGAACGGTTCGCCGCCGACGATCTGCCCCTCTATCCGTGGCTCGCACATCCCATGCCGAACTTCGTGCGGATCGATCCAGAGCTGGTCACCGGGCGACGGTTCCACGTAGTCGACTCTGCAGAGGTTGTGGCGCTCTGACGATTGGCAGGGCGCTGACGCCTGGTGCGTGTTACCGGGCGGGGGGCGGTCCGCTGACCCGCTGCCGAGCGGTCCCGATAAGCAGATATGGCGTTGGGATCGATCAGGGCGGCCAGCACCTCGACGTCGATGCTCGCGATCTTCGCGATCTCGTGAGAGGTGCAGAAACCCTCGAAGAAGTGCAGGGACGGTACACGGGTTGGTAACCCCAGAGTTCCATACCGACCTGTTGCTCCTCGTCACGGGCGGAGTGCACCATGCGGGCCCACACTCGGGGTCGGTGGCTCGGGCGGTCGCTGGAGGCACCACCAGTCCAACGGTGATGCTGCGCCAGACGCTCCGCTCGTGACGCCACCACCGCTGCCGATCCGATTCGCAATAGGTTCGATGAACTCCGTGAGATGTAGCGTTACTCCTTGACGAACCGAGACGTGGGTGCTCATTCAAGAGTTCGAACCACCTCGACGCCGCGAGCAAGGATGAGTAGATGGACAAGGTGTATTCAGATGCACAGGCTGCGTTGCAGGACCTTGTGCACGATGGGTCGTTATTGGCGGTTGGCGGCTTCGGGCTGTGCGGCATCCCCGAGATGTTGATCGAAGCCCTGCGCGAAACAGGCTGCAAGGACTTGACGGTGGTGTCGAACAACGCCGGCGTCGACGGGTTCGGGCTGGGCCGACTGTTGGAGACGCGACAGATTCGCAAGATGGTCTCGAGCTATGTCGGTGAGAACAAAGAGTTCGAACGGCAGTTCCTGGCCGGCGAGTTGGAGGTGGAGTTCACTCCGCAGGGAACGTTGGCCGAGAAGTTACGGGCTGGCGGTGCAGGAATCCCCGCGTTTTTCACCAAGACCGGCGTCGGCACCTTGGTTGCCGAAGGCAAGGAAACACGCGAGTTCGACGGCGAGTTGTACGTGATGGAGCGGTCGATCGTGCCGGATGTGGCGCTGGTCAAGGCGCACGTCGCTGATCGCTCAGGAAATCTGCAGTTCAGGCGAACCGCCCGGAACTTCAATCCGGCCGCGGCGATGGCGGGGAAGGTGACGGTGGTCGAGGTGGAAGAGATCGTCGAGACGGGCAGTATCGATCCCGATGCGGTGCACCTTCCCGGGATCTACGTGCATCGAATCGTGCTCAACCAGAATCCGGAAAAGCGGATCGAGAAGCGCACGATCACCGAGCGGGTCGGGGTCTAGCTGATGGCCTGGAACAGGACACAAATGGCGGCGCGAGCGGCGCAGGAGTTGCAAGATGGCTTCTATGTCAACCTCGGTATCGGTTTGCCGACGTTGGTGGCCAACCATGTCGCGGCGGACATCGAGGTGTGGTTGCAGAGCGAGAACGGCATGCTCGGCATCGGCCCGTATCCGTTCGATGATGAGGTTGATGCTGACCTGATCAACGCCGGCAAGGAAACCGTCACGACGATCAAGGGCTCGTCGATCTTCGGGTCCCACGACAGCTTTGCCATGATCCGCGGTGGCAAGATCGATCTGAGCATTCTCGGAGCGATGCAGGTCGCCGAAAACGGCGACCTCGCAAACTGGATGATTCCGGGCAAGATGGTCAAGGGCATGGGTGGGGCCATGGACCTGGTCGCTGGAGTCGAGAGGGTTGTCGTGCTGATGGAACATGTCGCCACGAAGAAAGACGGCACCTTCGATCTGAAGATCGTCCCGCAGTGCACGTTGCCGCTCACCGGTGTGGGCGTGGTCGACCGCATCATCACCGATCTTGCGGTCATCGATGTGACTCCCGCCGGCCTGCAAGTCGTCGAACTCGCCGAAGGAACCGATCTGGAGGAACTACAAGGCAAAACCGGCGTCGCGCTCGCCACGTGACCAGGTTCGTAGCTGTCGCCGAGACTCCCACTCCCGACGGCGTTGATGTGCTGCGTCCGATGCGTCGCCCCGCCCGGACGCTGAGTCATCGGCCATGCGGTACCGTTGGGTGATGGACAACGAGGATGTTGCGCTCCGCAACGTGACGTACCGCCAGTTCGTGGATCTGGGTCATGCGCCGACGGTCCACGACATCGCTGCAGCCACCGGCGCGACCCCCGACGCCGTGTGGTCCGGTTGGCAACGGCTGCACGATGAGCACGCATTGGTGTTGCAGTCGCACACCCGAGAGATCCGAATGGCCAATCCGTTTTCCGCAGTTCCGACTGCCTATCGGGTGTCTGCGGACGACCGTTGGTGGTACGCGAACTGTGCGTGGGATGCGTTCGGCGTCTGCGCTGCGCTACATGTTGATGGCCGTATAGAAACGTCGTGCGCCGACTGCGGTGAGCCGCTCACGGTCCACGTGCGCGACGAGCGGCCGGACGATGAAGGCTTGCTGTTCCATTGTGTTGTCCCAGCTGTTCGATGGTGGGACGACATCGTCTTCACTTGAGGCACGATGAACCTCTTCCGGTCGGAAGAGCACCTTGGTCGCTGGCTCGGTTCGAGAGCTCCCGGCGCGACGATCAGCGTCACGGAGCTGTGTGAGTTGGCACACGCCTGGTGGGGCAATCGGCTCGACCCGAACTGGCGGCCACGCAGCCGTGAGCAGAACCAGGCGATCCTGAACGATCTCGGGCTCACGGATGCGTTCTGGAACCTGTCCGCGAACAGCACGACGCCAAATTTGGCGTAGTTGGTGAAGAATCCGTGTTCCCAGCCGGTGCGGTGGCGAATCGGTTGATCGAACGGAAGAGGCTGCGTTCCATTTACGTGTCCTCCGTGAAAGCAGCGGCGTCGACGGACCCGGCGTCATCGCATCCGCGCTCGCCGGCGAAGCATTCGTCGAGCTCATGACATCACCCCGACATTCACAACTGATCTGCTACCCCGAATGACGCCAGATCGCATTGGCGCAAACCACCGGCAGCGGTCGTCCCATGTCTGCCGACAACCTCGGTTTCGCCACAGACTCGCGCACGACCTGGGCAGCGGCCCGAGGGTGTTACTCCGTGAGCTGTTCATCGAGCAACGACTCGGGCGCCAACGTGGGCGCGACGGTGCGGGTGCGCTTCAGCTCGAAGAACCCGGGGGCATTGAACATCGCCATCACACCGTCCCAGAGTTCCAAGGCATCGTCGTCTTCGGGCAACTCGGTGATGACGGGTCCGAACAGCCCGCGCCGGCCATGGCGCGTCTGCATGGCGATCAGCGGGGTGCCAACGTCGGGCCCAGTGAGCCCGAGGCCGTCGGCCATGGACGCCCGGATCGCATCGTCGCGGGAGTCGTCGGTCAATGCGGTCGCGAACGCCGGATCGAGCCCGACGCGTTGCAGCACTTCCGACACGTCAAAGTCCAGTTCCTTGCGGTGGTGGATGTGTCTTCCGTACTCGGTGTACAGGTCACCAATCCGGTCGCCGTGACCGGCCGAGCGTGCGGCCACGACCACCCGGAGCAGATCTCGTGAACGCGAGGCCGAAGGGAAGAACGGGTGGTCGGGATCGGTGATCTCGTTCTTGAACAGCAGGCTGATCGGCTGCCAGTTGATCTCGAGTTGGCGATGAGGTCGGACGCGGTTGATCCATCGTGAGGTGGCCCAGCAGAACGGGCAGATCGGATCGAACCAGAAATCGACGTGCATGGTGCGCTCCTTGTCGGCAGCTGGCCGAAATGGGTGGGGGATGGTTCCGTGCGGAACTGTTCGATGTATCTGCTGCCGCTACCGGTTCTATCCCCACTCACCCGATTCGCGTCAACGGTCGGTCCCGCTCCCGAGAGCGACGTCGACGTCGTCGCCGAGCGACGTTCGGATCTTCGCCAGGATGCTTCCGAGCGCTCGGAGTCGGTCATCGTCGAGCACGTCCGGTCAGAGCCGCAACGGGTTGAACGTCCAGAGACGCCTTGGCGGAGGTGGACGGGAATCCGCTCACTCGCGCGTAAGCCCAGATAGATCGCTCGCGATCGGGCCACTGAGCCGATTTGAGACTTCCACTGAGACTCATCGGCTCGCCGGGCGCACCAGCTGGCCGGCGCAC
>JBBREA010000107.1:0-10904 GCA_038203385.1 Acidimicrobiales bacterium
CTCGGCGGAAGGGCCGTGGGAAGAGCGTTTCCACCTCATCGCCGTGATCACCGACGAGCGTGACTTCGACTCGTTGTCGGATGTGTTCGCCGCAGACCACGCGAACACGCTGGTACTTGGTCCAGCGGCGTCGGTACACCCGGTGGTGGTCCGCCAGGCCGAGGCCCTCCATCAAGCCGGAGCACGAGTCCGCAGCCTCGACAACTTCTACGACCAGGTGCTCGGTCGCCTTCCCTTGTCCACGCTCGACCGCTTCGCGCTGATGGGCGACATCGAGTCGTTGCACGGCGCCTACGCGCCGTTGAAGCGTGCACTCGATCTCGTGCTGGCGTTCATCGGCATGATTGCGTTGGGCATTGCGCTGCCGTTCGTCATCGTCGGCAACCTCATCGCCAACCGCGGGCCGTTGCTCTTCTCGCAGCGCCGGGTGGGCCGCCACGGCTCGGAGTTCGAGATCCTGAAGTTCCGCTCCATGAGGCCCGGCGCAGTCGACATATCGGGATGGACGTCGAACGACGACCCTCGCATCACCGGTTTCGGCAAGCTGCTCCGGCGCGCACACCTCGATGAGTTACCGCAGGTGATCAACATCTTCCGTGGCGAACTGTCGGTTGTGGGCCCGCGTCCCGAGCAGGTGGAATACGCCCGGAAGCTCGCCGAGGCGCTGCCGTTCTACAACGCCCGCCACCTGGTGCGACCCGGCCTCACCGGTTGGGCGCAGGTGCGGTACCAATACGCCGCGTCCGAAGAGGACGCCTACGTGAAGCTCCAGTTCGACCTGCACTACGTGCGTCACGAATCCTTGGTCACCGACGTGCGAATCATCTGGCTCACCTTCCACCACCTCCTGTTCGACGGCGGCCGGTGAAGCACCCGGAGCGAGACGTGTCGTTGCCGGAAGTGACCGAAGTCGCCCACGACTCCGCGTCGGCTGCAGTGACCACCGACGGAGGCTACAACGCCGGGTGGCTGTTGGTGCCACTCGTCATCGTGGGTTTGACAGCCCTCGCCGGGCATCGATTACTCCGGCTCGCCAATGCCGACGCGCTGCTCCCTGGGCTTTTCTCGACCCAAGAAATGACCTGGTTCTACTGGGGACAAGACCGCCTCGCGAATGTTCTTCCGCTGCTGGCCACCCCGGTGCAAGATCTTCGGTGGAACCTTGCATTGCAACTCTTCTTCATTGGTCTCGGTTGGTTCACGCTGATCGCCTTGTTCGCTGCGAATCATCAGTACCGCAGTGATCGCCAGATCACGCCGATGCGATTGACAGTTGTGCTGATCGTCAGCGCCACGCTCAATCTGGCGCTCCTCAAACCGAGCACGCGTTGGGTGCTCATATTCGAGCAGCTCTACGCGTTCAGCACTGTCCTCCTGCTCGCAGGTCTCATCGGGCTGACGCGGGACCGGGTCGGCGTTCGAGCTACCGGCGTCGGCGTCGTGATCGTCGCAATGATGATCAACCCTTCGCTGCTGTTGCTCGCACCGGTCGTGCTCGTCCTTCCTCAACGCTCAGCGACACGTCGGGGACGCGCTGCTGCTGCCGCAGCGACGATGCTCGTCGCCTTCGTGCTGACTTCGATCGCGAGCGCAGCGTTTGGCACCGCTTCGGGGTCAACGGCCAGCTACAGCAGTTTTTCGCCACGGGTTTCGCTTCGCAATCTTGGCACGTCGTTCGATCGCATCACGACTTCCATGAACTTCACCCTGGCTGTGATCGTCATGGCGTTTGCGTGCGGCGTGGTCGCCCTACGGTGGCGTTCGTTCGATCGGCGCCGCCGGATCACCCTCGTCGGCGCGGCGGTCTTCGGCATCGGTTGGACAGTGCTGTTCACCGGAAACGCATGGGTGGTCGCTAATGGTCTCAACGAGCGCTACTTCTTCCCGACCTTCGCGGCCACACATCTACTGGTCACCGCTGCTATCAGCGAAATCGTCGACATCGTGTACGAACGTGTACCGGTGGAGCGCAGGCGACTTGCCACCCGGTCGCTCCTCAGCCGTAGGTCAGCCGTGGCAGCGATCGTCGCTACGACGCTGGTGTTGTCCGCGTTCACGGTGTGGCGATTCACCCGGTCGAGCATCGACGTGCTGGTGGCGGCCCACCCCGTCGTCGATGCCGCGCGAGCGGCGGATGCCCAGTTCGTGCTCGGGGACTATTGGTCCGCTTGGCCGGTGGTCGTGCTCGGCCGCATGGAAGGAGATGATCTAGAGGGAATCGTGTATCGCTTCGACCCGCGGCGCGACGACGTCGGTGCTGCCATCGATGCAGCGCTTGCGACCGACGGTGAGTTCAACGTGGCCTGCACATGGCCGACCTCGCAAGAGTGCATGGACTGGCTCCAGTTCTTCACAGGTAGGTCGTTCGAACTCGCCCAGGTTGCGGCAGAGTCGCCGATGATACTGACGGTTCGATCCGCCGACGGGTGAGCACCATCGGTGCTGATCGACGCCGTACGATGTCGGCCATGCAACCAGGCCAAGTCCCTCGCAAGCTCAACTTCGGTTGTGGGTACGACAAGCGTGAGGGTTACTACAACGTCGACAGCGACCCCTACTGCCAGCCAGACTTGGTGTTGGTCGACAACGATCTTTCTGCCCTCCCGCGCGATCACTTCCACGAGATTCTGGCCCGCGACGTACTCGAACACATCCCGCGCACCATGACGCTCGCAGTCGTCTTGGAATGGGTCGACATGCTCAGCATGGGCGGCCTGCTCCACATACAAACCTCGAGTATCGAAGGCGTCGCGGAACGGCTGGCAGCGAACCCCACCTACGCTGATCAGCACGGGTGGACACAGTGTCTCTTCGGAACGCAAGCGCACCCCGGCGACTTCCACTTCACGGGATTCACGCATCGCACCCTCACGGTTCATCTGCTGGCCGCTGGACTGCAGATCGACGGCATGTGGCTGGAAGACCACTGGCTCCTGGCCGCGCAGAGCACGAAGACTTCGTCGTGGACCGACTGCCTGGTCGACACCGATTCGATGAGCATCGATGAGTTCGTCGATCACATCTACCGCGTTGCATTCAACCGCGAGCCGGATCGAGACGGCGGGGAACACATGCGCACCGAACTGGGCGCGGGTCGCATCACGCGCCGTGAGGCCCTGAAGCAATTGATGTCGTCACCTGAGCGGTTGTTCAGAACTGCTGCCGCGCACAGCCTGTGACAGCGGCATACACCCTGTTCGTCGCCGCCAGCATCGCCTCGGCCGAGTAGGCCGCCTCGTATCTTCGCCTGGCAGCCGCTCCCAGGTCATCGATTCGAGTCCAATCGTCCAACAAGCCGACGAGCACTTGCAACAAGTCGTCGTTGAACGCTGCCACCACCCCAGCGAGCTCGTCGCCGAACAGCACTCGAGTGCCGGGAAGATCACTTGCCACACAGGCGAGCCCGGCGCGCATCTGTTCCATGACCGAAATGGGCAGCCCTTCGTATCGTGACCACAGCAACCCGATGTCGGATGAACCGAGTAGCTCGGGCACATCGTCGCGATGCCCGAGCAGTTCCACACGAGCCGCCAATAGCGCCGAGTTCGATACCAACGACCGGCAATCGTCCAACCCGGGACCGTCACCGATCAGCCGCAGCGTCCAAGCACGCTCTCCAAGGGATTCCACCAACGCGAGAAGTTCGCGCTGCAACTTTGGTGGGGCGAAGCGCGCCACCATCACCATCACTGGGCCTTCGACAGCACCCACCGGGCCCCGCCGACGCAGCGCGTCAGGCACATCGGCGATGCCGTTGGGCACGATCCAGATGCGACTTTTCGGCACCACCCGCGATCTCCGCGCCCGTTCGGCCTCGGCCTCGGTGAGACAGATCACGGCATCGCCGATGTGTCCGCCCAGAAACTCGCCGGCGAACGAAGCGACCCGCTGCTTCCACGCCGCACCCGCCTGGAACGGCCATCCATGCGCCGTGTACACCGAGTGATACCCATCGCGACGGGCGGCGAGGCGCGCCATCAGCCCGGCATGGGAGGAATGAGAATGGACGATGTCGGGAGCATCAGCCGCGAGTGCGTTCCGAACGGCGCTGAACGCCGCGTGCTGAGACAGGCGCCCATGAGCCGAGCCCAACTGATCGATGATGGCCACGCTGATGTTGGCTGCTCGAACACGATCTGCGGCCGGCCCATCGATGCCTGCAATCACGCGGACGTCGATGCCACTGTCTCGTTGTGCGACGGCGAGTTCGGCGACGTGCGTTTGGGCGCCACCGACATCGAGTTTGGTGACGACGTGAGCGACCTTCACTCGAGCCACCCCACGGCGTCGATGAAGGCATCGTGCCAACGGTCGTACGCATACGACGCTGCCACTGCGAATCCAGCTTCAGCGCGCGCTGCGCGGCGCGTGACCGATTCGTCGATGAGCGAACACACGGCGTCGGCCCACTCCGCTTCCGTCTCCGGCGCAAGGCCGTCCATCGCCGACAGCAGCTCACGATTCACCCCAACCGGCGACGCAACGGCCGGAACTCCACTTGCCGCGTATTGCAGGAGCTTGTAGCCACACTTCGCCCGCTCGTACACACCGTCCCGCAGCGGCATCAACCCAATGTCCCACGCCGCGATGTGACGAGTCGACTCCATAGACCATTGCGTGCGCTCAGCAAACGGTGCCAGTACGTCAGGCACATCACCGGGCCCACTGACGATTTCCAGCCGAGCGCCGGTGCGGCGGTGTACCTCTGCGAGCGGAGCGGCAAGGTCGACCAAGTAGCCCTCGGTCGCCGGCGAACCGATCCACCCCAGGCGAGGCGCCCCGCCGATCTCCCAGCTCGTGCGGACTGTGTAATCACGTGGTTCCACGCACGTAGGGATCAGGCGAACGTCGCTGCAGTGGTCTGATGCCCAGTCTGCGAGCACCTGGTTCCCGGCGATCACGCGATCGGATCCGGACGCGGCGCGCCTGGCCAGCATCGACCGAGGAAACGGCCACTTCGTCCAGTGTCCTAAACCTGGCAGGTTGCCGTCGTCCCACGGCAACCCGTCATCGAGGTCGTACACACCTGGGCTCGCAGCACGGAGTAACTGAGCCTCGGAACGTCCACGCGTGATGCGCCGGGCGTTACGAATCAGCAATGTCGGCCGGCCCGGTTCGACCTTTGCCTCGACAAGCCCGGGGCCATGCACCACGATGTCGCCGTGCTTCACCTGACCAGCGGCGACGGCTCGGTCGATCCAGTGCAACGCTCGGGTTCGCACGGTGCTGTTGCTCGCCGGGTACGGCACGATCACGTGACCCAGCGTCGTCATTGGTGAGACGCTAATGGCAGCTCCGAGCCAAGCGCAGCACCGGTCAGCTTGTGCGGTATCGTCCGCGGCGTGGCCACGAGCAGCGAAGAACCGAACACCGGCGCGCTCGAAGTGCTGATCTTGTCGTACGACAGTGCGGTGGTGATCGAGCGCCTGCTCTCGTCATTGTCGGACCATCTGCCGGAAACGCCCGTCGCCATTCGCGAACACAGCAGTTCCCCAGGGGCTATTCGACGTCTGGAGGAGATCGCCGCTGTCCACCCAACACCAGTACGTGTCAGCGTGGACGTCGGCAATCCCGGCTTCGGAGCCGGCTGCAACGCACTGGCCGCATCATCGACTGCCACACATCTGCTCTTCCTGAACCCCGACACGGAATTGGTGGGCTGGCCGTATCAACACGCGCTGCCCACTGAAGGCCGCCTGGTTGGCCCGTTGATGGTGGACTCTGGGGATCCGGCGCGGCACTACGGAGTGCGCTACCGAGTTCGAGACGAGATCGCCAGAAGTTGGTTTCGTCGCAGCGCGCAGCGGCCCACTGGCAAAGGCTTCGTCAGTGGTGCCGCCCTGCTGATCGCCCGCTCAGATTTCGAACGAATTGGCGGATTCGATGAGGGGTACTTCTTGTTCTACGAAGACATCGATCTCTGCTTACGTGCCAATACTGCAGGCATCGGAACGTTCGTCGACGAACGCTTCATGGTTCGGCACTCCGGTGCCCACAGCACATCGAGTCGTTTCGGCATGTCACTCATGTGGTCGTACGAATCGGCGGTGCGATTCCACCGCGCCCATGGCTCCCCGGTCGCTGGCTACCGTTGCTATGTTGTGGCGGACTCGATCGTTCGGGCGGCGATTCATGGAGTGCGACGGCGCGGCGGAGCGCAGCGCAGCTATCTCGCGCTAGCCGCCCGAGCCACACGAGAGTTGGTCGGGATCCACGGATCCACCCCAGAGTGCCCACTGGTAACGTGAAGTCAATTCGCGACCAACGAAAGCAACCTCCTGCTCACATGCTCGTCTCGTATGCCCAGAATCGTGAGGACCTCTATCTCTGGGCGCTCGTGGGCCATCGGCCGGCTGGCACGTATGTCGATGTGGGCTGCAACGATGAGTGTGTCCACTCGGTCACCAAGCTGTTCTACGACCAGGGTTGGTCCGGGCTGAACATCGACGCGAACGATTCATTCGCCGCAGGTTTCGCTGTCCGAACGCGCGACCGGTTCGTCGTGTCAGGCGTGGGAGCCGAGGCAGGCGAGTTGACATTTCGGCAATACGACCGTCACAACGGCTTGTCAACGTTCGACGATGTCATCAAGTCGGCGCACGAAGCGAACGGCTATCCGTTCGTCGACAAGACGGTGTTGATTCGAACACTGACCGAGGTGCTCGACGAGGCCGCGATCACCCAAGTCGACTTTCTCAAGATCGACGTAGAAGGCATGGAGCCCGAGGTGCTTCGGGGCCTCGATCTCGCCCGTATCCGACCGTCCGTCATCATCGCCGAAGCGATGCGGGCCGCAGATTGTGAGGCCATTCTGTTCCCGGCCGACTACCGGCTCGAGTTCTTCGACGGTTTGAACATTTACTACGTCGACAACACCTCAACGGACGTGACGATCCACAGTTACTCCGAAAGGGTTCTGAAGGTAGAACACCAGACGGCTCTTGAACATCGTCTGCTGAACGGGAGACTGATGAGTGCGTTGAGGTGCGGTCAGCGTGGCGCTTTACTCGGGCGCACCGCCGCAGGTCGCGTGCGCGAGAGGTTCACGCGCCACCGTTGAGAGAGGCCACCACCGATCGTCCCGATTTCGGTGGCGATCCGCCGGTATATTCCTTCAGGCTCAATTGCGGACCGTGGCATTCCATTTCACAGGTGGTCAACAGACGCCCGGCACGTCGCACCGCCTCTCCCTGATCGATGAAGCTGCAACCATGACCGCTACTGGACATATCGAGGTCGAAGACGTCTGGAAGACGTTTCGCATCTTTCAGAATCGGAACACCACCCTCAAACAGACCTTGCTTCGCCGTGGACGCGCCGAGTTCGAAGAGTTCTGGGCGCTGAAAGACGTGTCGTTCTCCGTCCCGCCCGGCTCGACATTCGGGTTCGTCGGCGCGAACGGTGCGGGCAAGAGCACGATGCTCAAGGTGCTTGCCCGAATCTTGGTGCCAGACAAAGGAACGGTTTCTGTGCATGGCCGGATCTCGGCCCTGCTCGAACTCGGCGCCGGGTTCCACCCCGAGCTGACCGGCCGCGAAAACGTGTACCTCAACGGCAGCATCCTCGGCATGTCGCAGGCCTCGCTACGTGAGAAGTTCGACGGCATCGTCGAGTTCGCCGGTCTCGAGACCTTCATCGATCAGCCGGTCAAGACGTACTCCTCCGGCATGTTCTCGCGACTCGGTTTCTCGGTTGCTGTCGCCGTCGAGCCGGATGTCTTGCTCGTCGACGAGGTGTTGGCCGTAGGCGATGAGCAGTTCCAACGTCGATGCGCCGAGAAGATGGACGAGCTTCGATCCGGCGGCCGAACGGTGGTCCTCGTCAGCCACAGTCTCGCTCAGGTGAGACAGTTGTGCGATCACGCCGCATGGCTCGACCACGGCATGATGAAGATGAGCGGGTCGACCGAAGAGGTAGTCGACGCATACTTGGCCAGCGTCACCACCGCCTATCGCCTCGACGATCAGGGTCGTCAGCGCACCGGGAGCGGTGACATCGAACTCGAAGTCGAGGTCATCACCAGCGATGACGACCCGTTGCATCTCACCACCGGCGATCCGCTGACCATTCGCTTCCACTGGACCACGAAAACGCGGATGGAGCACGTTGTGTTCGGGTTCGTCCTGCGCGCCGCCGACGGCTACGCGGTTGCCGGCAACTCTACGATCTACGACGATCGATATGCCACGGTGGGGCCAGGCAGCGGCCAGATCGACTTCGCGATTCCGTCGTTCCCCGTACTGAGCGGCTCGTACCATCTCGCCGTCGCCATCACCGATCGAAATACCGGCCATGTCTATGATCACAGCCCCAACATCGCTCAGTTCGATGTGACATCGGGTGTCGGCCGAGAACAGCTCCAGGGTGCCATCGATCTCGGCGGAGCATGGACGGTTCAGTGATGGCGAAGCGCAGCATTCGCACCGCCAGCCGAGAGGTGTACCAATACCGGGAGTTGCTGTTCAATCTCACCCGGCGCGAGCTTCGCAGTCGGTTCCGTCGCAGCTTCCTGGGCTGGGGCTGGTCGTTCATGCAGCCGCTAATGATGACGGCCGTCTATGCACTCGTGCTCGGATCGTTCTTCAAAGTCCTGCCGCCCACTGGCGACCCGAGCGGTATCGACTCGTTTGCGTTCTTCCTGCTCGCTGGAGTCATTCCGTGGAACCTGTTCGCAGGCGGGCTCGGCGCAGCCGTCGGCTCGGTGGCGGGTGCGGGAGGCCTGATCACGCGGGTCTGGTTCCCACGCGAGTTGCTGCCGATGTCATCGATTCTTGCGCTCGGCTTTTCGATGCTCATCGAAATCGCCGTCTTGGCGCTCGCGGTCACCGTGTTTTATCAAGTGATGCTGTTGCACTTGTTGCCCATCCTGCTGTTGGTGTGCCTGCTCGAAATCATGTTCACCGCAGGTGTCGCCATGTGGCTCGCTGCGTGCAACGTGAAGTTCAAAGACGTCGAGTACCTCATGTCGGTCTTCCTGCTTGCCTACTTCTACCTCACGCCCGTTTTGTACGCGCCTGAGTTCATCCCCGATACGCCGGTCATCGGCAGTCTGACCGTCCGCGACATTGCGTTGATGAATCCGATGGCTCGGTTCGTGATGGCGTTCCGCAACATTCTGTACGACGTGCGGCTGCCGGGATTCGAAACGATGGTGTGGCTGACGTTCTGGTCGTCTCTCGTCTTCTTCCTCGGTCTTCGGTTTTTCTCACGCCGCTCTGATCGGTTCGCGGAGGCAATGTGACGCAGCGGATCATCGTCTCGGCGAGCGATCCGTCAGAAGTCTTGATCGACGCCCTGACCCGAGCGCGCTTCGTAGCAGTGGTGGCACACAGAACCACGCACGATGAGTCGATCTTCGACCTTCTGCAATCGGCGGCGAGCGCGCCAGGTGTGGCCACCTCGTCGCCCGTACCCGTTCCCGGGGTGCTCACCGCCTCGAGGTACGAGTTGCACCCGCTGGCGCCGCCCGCTCCCACCGTGGCGCTGCCGTGTTCCCTGCTGTGCCTCGTCGACAGTGACTCGATCGCCAGTCTGCCCAGAGAATCACAACATCGCGGGAGTGTTGCCGATGCGCTGTTGTTGTTGTCTGAACAGCTTCTGCACCACGGTTGGCGCCATGTCGCTGCACCTGGAGTTGCGATCGCCTGGAAGCCTGACGAGGCGACATCGATCCATCCTGTCGCCGGTTGGAACGCCGTATCGATCGCATCGATCGTCGGCCCGGCCAACCCAGGCCTCGAGGCGCATTGCACGTGGGCTTCGTCTCGGCTCGTTCGACTGCGAGTGGTTCTCGACGGGGCGTGTATGTCCGCATCGCCGTACACGGGGACGCAGCATGTGGTGTTGGAAGTCGCTCGGCACATGGCGGAACTCAGGCCATCCGCGTCGGTTGCATTGGCGGTCCCGCCGAACGCCATGAGCGACGTGCAAATCGAACTCGGCTCATCAGCGGTCTCCGTTGTCGAGCGCTCGTCGAGCGTGGCAGCCGATGTGCTGTACCGGCCCTACCAAATGCTCTACGCCAGCGAGCTGCCATTCGTGGAATCTTCAGCGCCGCGAGCCCTCGTGGGTCAGCTCGACATGATCGGATTCTCGAATCCGTCGTATCATCCGTCGGACCAACTGTTCTTTTTCGCTCGGAATCTCCAACGGCATCTCATGCGTACGCTCGACGGCGTCACGTTCATCTCGGAGTTCGGTCGAGACAGCACTTACAGCGAGCTTCCCGACCTCGATCGAGTTCGACTCCACGTCGTGTCATGCGGAGCGGACCCCCACCCACAACCCGGCGAGATCGGCGACGACCGGCCGATCGACGCCCGAACGAACTTTCTCGTATGCCTGGCCTCGACGTTCTGGCACAAGAATCGAGCTCATGCCATCGCCACCTTCGACTCGATGGTGGAACAGTTCGGCTACGACGGCCACCTTGTGCTCGTTGGTCCCGAGCCGTACTTCGGGCGATCGCTCGAAGCCGAGACCGATCTCTTGTCAACGCTGTCACCGGCAACTGCCGCACGGGTTCACCGGTGGGGCCACGTGTCGGACGCCGAGAAGTGGTGGTTGCTACGACAGGCCCAGTTGGTGCTCTACCCGTCGGTGGTCGAGGGTTTCGGGCTGGTGCCGTTCGAGGCGGCGGCCGTGGGCACGCCAACCCTCGCTCACGCGGGCACCGCGCCCGGAGAGTTGCTCGGGGGTACTTCGGCGGTCATGTCGACGTGGTCACCGGCATCCTGGGCCGCCCGGGCCAACGCGGTCATTCGCAGCCCCGAGGCATCCCGATCGCTTGTCGACCAGGTCGTCGCAGCAGCTCAGCACCACACATGGCGTCGTTGCGCCGAACGTACCTGGGCAGCCATCGACTCCACCCTTGCCCTACCACGGAGAAGCATCCACGCAGACGA
>JBBREA010000108.1:0-10882 GCA_038203385.1 Acidimicrobiales bacterium
GTCTCGGATGGGATCGGGTGCCCCGACCACGACCACATCGAGCACGCCAGGGTGCGCAGACAGCGTGGCCTCGACCTCTACGACCGACACGTTCTCACCAGACACCTTGAGCACGTCGGCGCGGCGACCATCGAAGTGAAAACGCCCGTGCTCGTCTCGCCAGGCACGATCCCCGGTGAGGAACCAACCGTCGCGAAAAGACGCTGCCGTGGTGTCTGGATCGTCGAGGTACTCACTGAAGAGTTCGATGCCCGGTCGACCTGCGACGACGACTTCGCCGACGACGCCGGGTACCACCGGACGTCCGACGCCGTCGTGAATGTCGACCGAACAACCAGCGGTGACGAACCCCATCGAGTCGCAGCGAGGGTCATCACGATCATCGGTGAGCACGGCCGGAATCGTCTCGGTCATGCCGTACAGCTGGCGCGGGCGGCAGCCGAACCACCGGGCCAGCGTGTCGTACTGATCGGCGGCGAGGTTCTGCGCAAACCAACAGTGACGCAACCGCAGCGGGGCGTCGTCGTCACTGTCCGAACCATTGAGCGGGCCGCCGCGAGCGAGAATCATTCGCATCGGCCCAGCGAACAAGCTGGCGTGGGTCGCTCCATGCCGAGCGGCCTGGTGCAGGAATCCCGAGGCTGAAAAGGTATGCATCAGGGCTACCGACGCTCCGACCGAGATGGCTGACGCAAACGAGTAATACTGGGCGTTGGCATGGAACAGCGGCAGCACCACGAGCTGGCGGTCGTTCGGTCCGAGATCGGCGGCGGCCGCCATCGTGGTGCCGGCGAATGCGTAGTTGGCATGGGTGATGACGACGCCTTTGGGCCGCCCGGTGGTGCCGCTGGTGAACATGATCGCCGCCCGGTCGAGCGGGCGGGGCTGCGAGGCGACCGCCAACCCTGACACCTCGTCGCCTGGCAATACGTCAGTCGACGTCTCGTCGACTTCGATGACCTCAGGCCGAACAGAGCTGGCCTCGATGGCATCGCGGTACACGGCCGAACGCGTGGTGGCGCAAACACCAACGGCCGGATTGGTGCGCGAGATGTGGTCAGCGAGTTCGCTTGCCGTCGCCATCGGGTCCGACGGAACGATGAACGATCCCAGCTTCATGGCGGCTAGCCAGGCGGCGACGAACGACGGCGTGTTGGTGATCGCAAGGTGTACGCCGCCGGCGGCACCCACACCGTGCCGGGCAAATCGAGCAGCCACACGGTCGACTGCGGCGTCGAACTCGATGTATGACCAGTGGGTAGCCGACCCGTCTGGCGCCTCGAAGGCGAGGAACGGGCGCGAGGGCGCCGACTCGACCGCGCTGACCCACAGGTCGCGCAGCGTCGTCGTCGCCGAATCGCTCATGACCCGGTGGCTCCGTAACCGCCGCCGCCCGGCAGGTCGAGGCGAACCACGTCTCCGGGTTGCAGGGTGATGCGAGCTTGCGTCTTCACGGCTTCACCGTTCACGCTGAAGGCACCCGCTGCGCCCGGCGAACCGCCGAAGATTCCCTGTGGCGCTTCAGCCAAGCGACTGGTGACTGCGTTGAGCTGCCACTCGCGGGTGGTGTCGACTTCGAACTCGATCGTCTGACCCAGCCCACCAGTCTGTCGACCCCCGCCGCCGGAGCCAGGACGAAGCGCCTTGGTGGTGAACCGGATCGGGGCCGACGCCTCGACGACTTCGATCGGCACCGCAGCAACGCCGGTCGGGTAGGAACAGGCGTCGAGACCGGGTTTGGCCGACCGCGCACCCACACCGCCGGCGTACGTGAACATGGCGGTGATGAACGGGCTGCCATCGTCGTGGTTTCCGCTGACCTGCATGGTCCACACCGCGCCAGAGCCCTCTGCCATAGCGGCGTCGGGTCGCACCTGAGCGAGTGCTTTCAACAGCGCGTTCGGCAGGAACATGCCGACCACGTGGCGGGCGGTGCAGGGCTGCGGCGAGACGGCGTTGAGAATCGAGCCTTCGGGGGCGATCATCTCGATCGGCGCCAGGCTGCCGTAGTTGTTGGGAATGTCGGGGCTCAGCACCGAACGAACCACGAAGGTGGTGTAGGCGTGCGAGTAGTTCTTGACGACGTTGATGCCCCATCGGCTGGCGTCGGACGAACCGGTGTAGTCGACGGTGATCGTGCCGGTCTGGGCATCGACGATGAGCGCACATTTGATGAGGATCTCGCTGCCGTCGGCGAGGTCGAGCAGCGCCGACGATTCGTACCGACCGCTCTCGAGTTCGCGGATGCCGGCCCGGGTGGCGTCCTCCGAACGAGTGATGATCTCGTCGGCGAGTTCCTCGATGCCATCGAGGTCGTGCCGCTCGCACAGTGTCAGCAAACGCTGCGCTCCGACTTCGCCCGACGCCATCTGTGCGTGGAGGTCACCGGCCATGTGGTCGGGTTGACGGACGTTCGACAGGATGAACTTCCACACGTCGTCGTTTCGCTCACCCGCCTTCATCAACTTGCAGATCGGAATCCAGAGGCCCTCTTCGAACACGTCGCGGCCACCGGCACCGATGCCGTACCCGCCGACGTCGGTGTGGTGAATGGTCGAGCCGAACAGCGCGATCAGCTGCCCGTCCTTCCACGTGGGCACCAGCACGGTCACGTCGAGCAACTGTCCTGCGGTCTTGTACGGGTCGTTCGTGATCAGCACATCGCCCGGCACGAGCGACTCGATCGGGTACTCCTCGAGGATGTTGCTCACCGCCATGGCGAGGCTGTTGATGTGGCCCGGCGTGCCGGTGACGGCCTGAGCGACCATTCGGCCACGGCGGTCGAACACGGCGTTGGCGAGGTCGCCGGCTTCGCGAACGATCGGGCTGAACGCCGATCGCTGCAAGGCGCGCGCCTGCTCGTTCACCGTGGCGATGAGGCTCTGCCAACAGATCTCGAGTTCGATCGGGTCCAACGTCCGGGTGTTCAACGTGGTCGCTGGGTTCAACGTGTCAGTCATGATGCTCCTCCAGACTTGCTACGAGTGGCGATGAGGCTTCCATCGGGGCCGACCTCGACGGTCCAGCCGGGTCTGATGACGGCGGTGGTCTCGCGTTCTTCAACGATGGCGGGGCCGTCGAAACGGTCACCCGCCCCGAGCGTGGCTCGTTTGTAGACGGGCGTGTCGATGGGCGCCTGGGCACGACCGAACACCACCGGCCGCACGCTGTGCACCTCGGCGCCGGCACCGGAGGGTGCCGGGTCTGGCTCGACGGGATCGGCGGCGGCAGACACCGACAAGCGCCAGGTGACGATCTCGATCGCCACGTCAGGGATGGTGAGGCCGTAGATGCGCCGATACTCGGCCTCGAACGCTGCGAGCACGTCGCTGTCTGCGAGGGTCCAGGTGTCGCCTTCACCCACCCAGATCGTCACCTCGTTGCCTTGACCGGCATAGCGAACGTCGATGCCGTAGCGGAAACGAACCGCCTCAGCGGCAGTGCCCGCAGCAGCAAGCACGCGGCGACCCTCGGTGCGGAGGTCATCGAGCAACGCTTCACGCTCGGCCGGGTCGATTCGGTCGATGCGACGGGGCATCGATCGGGCCAGATCGTGCGCACGGGTGACACGAGCGTGCCGAACGCCGAGAGCACACTGGCGTTCACCGGAAAGATCACACGGTACGAGTCGAGCAACTCGGCCACGCCGCACGCGTGCACTGGGCCCGCACCACCGAACGCCAACAGCGACACCCCGCGGAGGTCGACACCCTGCTCCACTGCGTGCATACGGGCCGCCGCCGCCATGTTCTGGTTCACGATTTCGTGGATGCCGGCGGCAACCTGCACGGCGTCGAGGCCGAGCTTTTCGCCGACGCTCGCGTTGGCTGCGAGTGCCGCCGCGGCGTCGAGCGGCATGTCACCGCCGAGGAACGAGTCGGGGTCGAGCAAGCCGAGCACCACGTCGGCGTCGGTCACGGCAGGTTCGGTACCACCTCGACCATACGAAGCCGGCCCGGGCTCGGCGCCAGCCGACTCCGGGCCAACCTTCAACAGGCCGAACTGATCGGTGCGGGCGAGCGACCCGCCGCCAGCCCCAATCTCCACGAGATCGACCGAAGGCACCGAGCAGGGAAATCCGGACCCCTTCTTGAAGCGATACGCACGAGCCACCTCGAACACGTTCGTGAGTTCAGGCTCGCCTTGGTCGATGAGGCACGCCTTGGCGGTGGTGCCACCCATGTCGAAGCACAGCAAGCGATCCTCGCCGAGGCGGCGAGCGAACCAGCTGCCAGCCAACGCTCCTGCGGCAGGCCCACTCTCGACGAGCCGGATGGGAATGCGCGCCGCTTCGTCTGCTGAGACCACGCCACCGTTGGAGAGCATCATCAAGACCGAACCGCCGAAGCCCTCACCGGACAACCACTTCTGCAGCTCGTCGAGGTACGGCCCGATGACTGGCATGGTGGCTGCGTTGCAGGCAGTGGTCACCATCCGTGGATACTCGCGGATCTGGGGCGAGACCTCTGATGAGATGCATACGGGTACGCCGAGCTCGCGCCGCAGGTAGTCAGCAATGAGCTGCTCGTTGGACCCGTTGACGTACGAGTTGAGCAAACAGATTCCCACCGACTCCACGTCCATCGCCCGTAGTTCGTCGGCCAGCCTCCGCAAGTCGGTGTCGTTCGGCACCGTGATCACTTCACCGGTGGCGGCGACGCGCTCGGTGATTTCCACGGTGCGATTGCGCGGAATCGGTGGCGCAGGGAACTCGATCTGCAGGTCGTACATGTCGTAGCGGTGCTCGTCGCGGATGAGCAAGGTGTCGCCGAACCCAGCTGTGGTCACCAGCCCGGCACGTCCGGTCTTGCCCTCGATGAGCGCATTGGTGATCAGCGTGGTGGCGTGCACGATCGGAGCGGTCACATCGGCCGGACGAACACCAGCTCGGGCCAGCAGGTTGCCCACCCCGGTGCGCACACCATCGAGTGGATTCGAAGGCGTCGTGAGTGTCTTGTCGACGACGACGTCGCCGGTTGCTGCGTCTACCAGTACGACATCGGTGAACGTACCGCCGATGTCGACGGCGAGTCTCCAGTCAGCAGTCATGCCTGTGGCTCCGTTCCGTTCGTCATCGCGTCGGCTGACGCCGGCTGTTTCGGCTCACCGATCGGGTCTGTGCGCGGCGGCGAGAACACGTCGAGAATCCAGCACTCGCCGTACTCGTCGTCGCCGACGAACACCGAGTCACCGTGCCAGATGTTGGTGGGTGCGAGATACACATCTCCCGGGCGCAGAACCGTTCGGCGCTCGTCGTCTACGTCGCCGATGCGAAAGTCGAGAGCGCCGCGCATGACGATGCCGAGCTGCTCGGTCTCTTCATGGCAATGAAGGAACGACCCGGTCGAACCACCTTTGATTCTCCAGAAACACAGCTGAAGGTTTTCCCCAGTGATGATGCGATAGCGAAAGCCCTCGCGGCCGGTGCCGCTGAAGGCATCGTCTTCGAGGAAGTAGCAATAGTTGTTGGCGAGCTGATCGGGACTCACTGGGTCTCCATCACGTATCGGTCGCCGGGGCGGGCGACGAGGTGGGCGAGGGGGTCGTTCGTTCGGCAGTGCGGTGGGTGGTCGAGACACGGTCTCCGCCGAACCGCGCTCGGTCGGCAGCAACGTCGAGTGGTCGCACGATGGCTTGGTGTTCGGCGTCTCCCCATTCGTTCGGCGGCACCAACCACATCACTTCGAACTCGATGCCGTCGGGGTCTTTGGCGTAGAGGCTCTTGTTGACACCGTGGTCGGATGACCCGTGCAGCGCGCCGGCGGCCTGGAGGCGCACACGGTGTGCTTCGAGGTCGTCGAGCGTAGGGACTTCCCACGCCAGGTGGTAGAGCCCCACCTGCATGCGTCCGGCACTCGAGTTGTCTGCCTCACCGATACTGAAGAAGGCAATGTCGTGATGATTTGTCGAGGCAGGGGCGCGCATGAAGACGAAGGCTCCGGCTGGGTGGGCGACGATCGTCTCGAAGCCGAGCACATCTGCATAGAAGGCTTGCTGGGTGCGTGCGTCACGTACGTACAACACCGCATGGTTCATCCCCGTGATCATCGCTGCCTCGCAGTTGTTCGAAGGTCGAATCGAAGGTGTTTCGGTCTGATGGTCAGACCATAACATGGCCCACAGCACGAAGCCAGCCGAACTTGGCGAGGCCTCGAAACGCGCCCTAGACGAGGCGGTCGATCATGCCGCGCTCGACGGCAGCAAGATGTTTGGTGCCCTCGGCCACTGCGCCTTCTACGTCGCCGGCCGCGACCGCAATCGCCAACGCAGCGTGCTGTGCGGCTGCGTCACCGACGATCTGGCGCACCTCCGTGCGATTCGCATCGTCTGACAGCAGCGCTTCGATGCCCTCCGAACGGAACAATCGGCCGAGCACCTTGCCGTACACCTCGACGAGGAGGGGGTTCGCACAAGCCCTGCTGATCAACGCGTGAAACGCATGATCGAGCTCGCGAAACTCCTGGAGTGCCATGCCCGGGCTGAAACGTTCGGCCAAGCGTCGAATCTCTTCACGCTGCGCCGGAGTCGCCCGTTGGGCTGCCAGCTCGATGATGGGAACCTCGAGGAGCCGGCGGGTCTCGAACAGCTGACGCACGAACTCCTTGCGATCGTCGAGCTGATCGAAGTTGACGTCCGGGAGGTGCTCGACGACGTATGAGCGATTGCCCCGCCGCTCGATGACTCCCACAGAGAGCAAGCCCTGCATCGCTTCGCGAACCGACGTGCGCGCCACCCGAAACTGTTCGGACAGATCGCGCTCGGATGGCACGCGCGCCCCTGGCGCAAGTACTCCGCTCAATATTCGCTCGAGCAGTTGGTCACGAATTTGCGCGCTGAGCGTCTCTCGGGCCAGCGGTTCGAACGGAACCTGAAGAGCGGGTCGCGCTGCGATGTCGCTATCGATCTTCGTGTCGTCGGCGGTGATGGTGGAGTCCATTTCGTGAGTGTGACGTCGCCCTTCCTGGGTACTCCCGCACAATACCACTCGGTCCTATGGTCAGACCATCTGACCTTTGATACGGTACGCCGCATGCCTTACCCGAACACGTTGATCTTCGTCGACTTTCCCTCGGCAGAACCCACCGCCTCCGCCGAGTTCTACGCTGCTGTCTTCGGATGGGAGGTCGAACCACGACCTGAAAACGTGTTCCACCGCATCGTCCCCGGCCAGAACTTCCAGATCGACGATGGTTCCCAAGGCCCCACCGGGAACCTGCACATGGGGATCTTCAATGCTGCCAACGCTCGGCCGCACCCCAACCCCGACGGCGTTGCGCCACGCCACGTCGCCACCGATGGACAGACCGCCAGAGTATGGATTCTGGTCAGCGACGACGATTCCCTCGAGCGCATCCTCGACGAGGCAGTGTCGCGTGGGGCGACCGAGCTCTGGCGTCACCATTACTGGAAGGAGTTCAACGGCTTCAGTGGAGCCTTCACCGACCCGTGGGGCAACACGTTCGTGCTCTGGCTCAAGGGTGGCGAATCCCCCGAACTCCCCGAAGGATTCACCGGTGAGTGACGCCGTGGCGAACGCAGAGGTTTCTCCGGTCTATGCCGAGCGTCCCAAGACCGCACGGTGGACCCACCTCGCACTGCGGGTGGCAGACATGGACGCCACGATCAAGTGGTACCTCGAGTACACACCGCTCGAACTGCTCGAGCGTCGCGAAGACGACGACGGCTACGGCGCATGGTTGGGTCATTCGGACAACTCCGAGCATCCGTTCATCTTGGTGCTCGCCCAGTTCTTCCCGGACAAAGACCCGTTTGCGCCGTCGCCGATCGCCAAGCTCGCCCCGTTCAACCACTTCGGCATCGAGTTACCCGGCAAGGAAGACGTCGACGACATCGCGGCACGCGGTGAAGCCGCCGGCTGCTTGGCATTTCCCGCCAAATGGATGCCTGCACCCATCGGCTACATCTGCATGCTGAGCGACCCGAACGGCAACCTCGTCGAGTTCTCGTACGACCAGGGCGTCTACGAAAAAGCTCGCGAAGTCTGGGGATGACGCCGCTCGAAGTCGCCTTGTCGTATCTCACGGCTTTGGGTGCCGACGACCCTGACGCGGTGGCGGCGCACGTGAGCGGCGACTTCCGCAACGAGCACCAGAGCGAACTTGGCTCCGGTTGCGACGGGCGCGACGCCTACCGCGAGCGCCTGCCCGGTTTCATGGCCATGTTCCCAAACCGCCAATACACCGTGATCGAGACCGCCCCGGTTGCGTCCACCTTCAACGCTGGCGACAGTGGCGACGCTGGCGACAGTGACGCACTCAATGACGCTGGCGAGCATGTCGTGGCCGTGCGCTACCGGTTTGGCGCCGACGTGTCCGGCTACCGCATCGACATTCCTGGTGTGATGTGGTTTGGCGTGCGCGATCAGCTCGTCACTCGACGAGTGGATACGTGGGACTCACTCACGTTCTTCCGTCAGACCGAACAAACCCCCACCTGATGACCGAACCGTCGACCCACTGAAGCACCGTCCATCGGCCGGCGCACCGTGGTATGCATCGCCTATGACGACGGGCTCTGCGAGCCGGGCCGGAGCAGCCGGATAGAGCTCATGACGAACGGCCCTGACGAAAGGGGTCAGGGTCGGTTCAGGGGGTCGGTTCTGCCGACGCGTTGCACCGCATGGAACACCAACCTGGTTCCGAAGCTCGTGCTATTGGTGAACGCTGGGTTACACCGGCGTACCAGGGCTGACAGAACCGCCCGTCTTTGACAAACTGTCAAGATGACCGATCTGGCTGACGACACCGCTACCGAGAGCGACAGCGGCGCGACGACGACGTTTTCGTTGAACGGCACCGCGGTCACCGTGCGAGGGCGACACCCACACCTGTTGTCGGCGCTCCGCGAAGAACTCGACGTCACGTCACCGAAAGACGGCTGCGCGCCGTCGGGCCAATGCGGCTGCTGCACGGTCATCATCGACGGGAAAGCCGTGGTGTCGTGCCAAACGTCGCTCGACAAAGTGGCGGGAGCAAACGTGACCACGTTGGAGGGAGTCGAACAGGCAGAACGCGATGCGTTCGCAAATGCGTTCGCCGCCTGTGGGGGTTTGCAATGCGGCTTCTGCATTCCGGGCATCGTCATGCGCGCCAAGGCCCAGATCGACAAGAAGGGTTCCAGCCTCACACGTGACGGAATGAAGCCGCACCTGGGTGCGCACCTGTGTCGATGCACTGGGTACGTGAAGATTCTGGACGCCATCGAAGCAGTCGCACAGGGCACGGTGTGTGCACCTCAGCTGTCCGGTGAGATCGGTGGGCGCGGGGCCAAGTACGAGGCTGCCGAACTCACCCTGGGCGATCGTGGCTACGTCGACGACATCCGGGTGCCGGGCATGCTCCACGCAGCGCTGCACCTCACGAGCCACGCTCGGGCAACGATCGTCGGGATCGACCCCACCGAGGCGTTGGCCGCCCCCGGTGTATCAGCGGTGTTCACAGCGGCCGACATCCCCGGTGATCTACGGGTCGGCATCATCTACAAAGACTGGCCGGTCATGATTCCCGTTGGTGGAACCACGTCGTGCGCCGGGGACGTGCTCGCCATCGTCGTTGCCGACACTCGAGAACAGGCGCGTGCGGCGGCCGAACTCGTCGAGGTGTTCTACGAGGTCCACACGCCGAACACCGACCCGGTAGCCGCCCTTGCCGCCGACGCCCCACTCTCGGTGTGGGGCACCACATCCAACACGCTGTCCGTGAGCGCCTACCAGCGCGGCGTCGACGTGCAAGCCGCACTCGCCGATAGTGCCTTCACCGTTCACGAGACGTTCCACACGCAACGCATCGAGCACGCCTTCCTCGAGCCCGAATCCACGTTGGCGGTGCCGTCCGGCGAACAAGAAGAGGACGGCTCTCGACGCCTGTTGCACGTGTACTCCGGGGGTCAAGGTGTGTGGGACGACCGCAACGACATCGCGTCGGTTCTCGGCCTCGACGAGTCGGAACGCATGCGAGTCACCGTGGAACTCGTGTCGAACGGCGGTGCCTTCGGCGGCAAGGAAGACATGAGCAACCAAGCCCACGCGGCGCTCGCTGCTTGGTTGCTCAACCGGCCGGTGAAGTGCACGCTCTCACGTGAAGAGAGCTTCCGCATGCACGCCAAACGTCATCCGATCTCCCTCACCTACACCGCCGGGTGCGATGCGAACGGCAAGCTCACCGCGCTCCACGTTCGCGGCATCGGCGACTCCGGCGCCTACGCCAGCGTTGGCATGAAAGTGCTCGAGCGCGCGGCCGGGCATGCGTGCGGGCCGTATTCGTGGCAGGGCATCGACGTGGAAACGGTCGCCGTGCGCACCAACAACCTGGTGTGCGGTGCGTTCCGCGGGTTCGGCGCCAACCAGGCCCAGTTCGCCATGGAAGGTGTGCTCGACCGGCTGGCCGAGCAGGTCGGCATCTCGGGTTGGGAGATTCGGAAGCGCAACGTCATCAAGCCAGGGCAGGAATGGGGGCCAGGCCAGATCATGGACGACGGAGCACGCGGCGCTGAAGCGTGCCTCGACGAAATTCGCGAGTCGTACGAAACGGCGATGGCGTCTGGCAAGGCCGTGGGGTTGGGGCTCGGCATGAAGAACTCGGGTCTCGGCAACGGGTTCCGCGAAGTGTCCGGAGCCGTCGTCCGGTTCCGTTCCAGCGACGGCCGGGTCGAAGTGCGCCACGGCTGGACAGAAATGGGCCAAGGTGTTCACACCGTCGCCCTGCAGGTCGCAGCAGAAGAGCTCGGCATCAGCCCAGACCGCATCGACGTCATCGTCGACACCACTCGCGACCTCGGCTTCGGCCAGACCACCGGCTCGCGAGGCACGTTGATGACCGCCGGTTCGGTACAACGGGCCTGCGCAGCAGCGCTGGCCGCTGAT
>JBBREA010000109.1:0-10860 GCA_038203385.1 Acidimicrobiales bacterium
TCATGACGAACGTCGTAGCGATCAACGAGAACGACGTGAACGCGAACTTGACGATTCGGTCTGCCGGCCAGGGGCGGCGATACCACTCGGTCGGTCGGCGAACGATGCGGCGCCACACCCTGGTTCCAAGAGGCACGTCGCCAACGCGGTCGCTGTCGTCGCGGTCGCTGTCGTCGATGACGTCGTTTTCATTTCGGCGATCGTCGCCGACATCCACCGCCGCCCCCGTTCGGTCAGCGTGACCGTCGAAGCCGTCGACGAGGTCGTTCGTCGCACCATCGAACTCGAGCACGTCGTCGCCGACGCTGCGATGCGGTTCGTCAACCGGCCCGTGGCCCAGCTCTGTTTCGTCGAGGCGATCAGTCATGAATTTCCTAGTCTGTCAGCCCGAACACGGCGCCGAGTGTCGCCTCGAACGGGAGATCCAAATGTTTCGACAACGGTCGGCGAAACCACACTGTCGTCGACACGTCTCTTCAAGGGTTCACCACCAGTAGATGACGGCGAGCCCCGCCGCATTGAAGGCCATGTGCGTGGCGATTCCCATGCCGATCCGACCGGTCAGCACCACCCCTATACCGAATGCGAGACCCGCCACTGTCAGACCGGGCCATTCGACGGCGCTCGGGTGAATGAGGGCGAACCACAGCGACGTGAGCAACAGACCCGACGTGAGACCAACCGTGCGCGAGATCGATCGCTGCAACAGGCCCCGATACACCAGCTCCTCGATGACGGGCGCACCGATCACGACGACGACCACGAGCAACCACGCCCAACGGTCCCCCGCTCGATCCACCAGGTCATTGGCACGCTGTTCCACCTCTTCGGTGGAGAACGCAGTTGGCCACAACGCCCGCAGCGGACGGTACATGAGTGGGATCACACCAACCTGCAACACGATACCGATGGGTATCCCGACGAGATCGATTGGCCGGAACGCGACGGCGTAGTCGCGCCTGAGCTGTGAGGTACCCGCCCGATGGCTGGCGAGGACCAGGGCTGCGCAGAACGCCACCCATCCCACCGCCGTCGCGACCGCGAGTTGTGGCACCGTCAGGTCATCGCCGAGATCGGCGCCCATGGCGACGATCGCGAGCGGGCCCAGCACCAGCATGCCCAGTGCCCAACTGGCCCCCCAAGTGCCGATGGCCACCCCCATCGGGATGGTCACGGCGGTGCTCTCAGGTATGTCGGCAATGCTCACCACGACCCGGCAGAGTACCCACCACGCCCAGTCGATGGTAAAGCATCACGGGATCTTCAGATGGATCTTCCGATTCCTCGAGCGATTCAGACCGTCCTGGCGAGTCAGACCGCGATGAGGTGCATCGGCAAACTCACCGGCACCCGTCGATCGATGACCTGCCAACCCTGCGGTGCGGTGAGGCGCCCGGCGTGTCGCCCACACAGGTCGTACAAATGGGGGTCGCGTTCCGCGGTCAGAGGGTCGAGCCACACCTGGGCCTGCCCGTATTGATATGACAGCGTTGCCTCCGCTGTTTCGCTGCAGCCGGTTCGCGTACATTGCCTCGTCACCCGGGGCAACTTATTCGCGGAGAACACGCTACTCGCGGACCCAAGCTGACCTGGCAACGTACGCATCGCGCCGTAGCATGGATACATGGATCAGCTCCCCCCGCCGCCCCCTCCCCCGCCCCCGGGGCGAGGACGGCCTACCGGCTCTCCTCCTGGTCGCCGGAGCACCCCGCGCTTTGACGCGGGAGACGGTGAACGCAAACCTGAAGGCACGGGTACCAACTGGAAACGTTGGTGGCCATGGGTCGTTGTTGGCGCATTTCTTGCAATCTTCGCTGTGCCCACGCTGCTCGGCGGTGACGAGGGCGAACCGATCACGTACAGCGAGTTCATGACCATGGTCGACCAGGGTGTCGTGCGTACAGCAGACATCGAGAACGGCACGGGCCAAATCACCGGCGAGTTGACCAACGGAGACCAGTACGTCACCACCGGCAGCGGCGAAGGACCCAGCGAGGTCGACCGAGCATTGCTCGACAGTGCGGGCGTCGACGTGGACTTCAAGAACCCCAGTAGCAACTGGTTCCTCAGCGTCATCGGCTTGTTGTTGCCCGTGATGCTGATCATCGGATTCTTCGTCTGGATGCAGCGCCGCGCGCAGGGCCAGATGGGCAGTGTGATGTCCATCGGCCGCAGCCGTGCCAAGGCGTACTCCACCGACCAGCCCAGCACCACGTTTGCCGACATCGCGGGCTACGAGGGCGTCAAGACCGAAATCAACGAGGTCGTCGACTTCCTGCGGATGCCAGAACGATTCAAGGAGATCGGCGCACGCGTGCCGAAGGGCATTCTGCTCGTTGGGCCTCCTGGTACCGGCAAGACGCTGTTTGCTCGCGCTGTGGCCGGAGAAGCCGGCGTGGGATTTCTCTCGGTCACCGGCTCGGACTTCATGGAGATGTTCGTGGGCGTCGGCGCAAGTCGCGTTCGAGACCTGTTCCAGCAGGCTCGCCGTATGGGTAAGGCAATCATTTTCATCGACGAGATCGACTCGATCGGTCGCAAGCGCGGCGCCGGCCTCGGCGGCGGCCACGACGAACGCGAGCAGACGCTCAACCAGCTCCTGTCGGAGATGGACGGGTTCGAGACGTCTGAAGGCATCGTCATCATGGCAGCCACCAACCGACCCGACATTCTCGATCCTGCTCTCCTACGACCCGGTCGCTTCGACCGTCAGATCGTGGTGCCATTGCCCGAGTACGAAGAGCGCAAGGCAATTCTCGAAGTGCATTGCCGCGACAAGCGCATGGGGCCCGATGTGGAGCTCGAGACCATGGCTCGCGCCACTCCTGGCATGTCGGGTGCCGACCTCGCCAACCTGGTCAACGAAGCCGCACTCATCGCAGTGCGTCGGAATTCGAAGCAGATCGAGCGAATCGACTTCGAGAACGCTCGTGACCGCGTGGTGCTTGGTGCTCAACGGGAGTCACTGATCATGAACGCCGAAGAGCGTAAGGCAACCGCCTACCACGAGAGCGGCCACGCCTTGTTGTCGGTGGTGCTACCCCACGGTGACCCGCTGCACAAAGTGACGATCTTGCCGCGCGGTATGGCGCTGGGCGTCACGTGGAGCCTTCCCCAAGAGCGACACACGTACTCGCGTGAATACTTCGAAGACACCATCTGCAAGGCGATGGGTGGGCGAGTGGCCGAAAAGATCATCTTCGGTCATCTCAACTCGGGTGCCGCCAATGACCTCGAGCAATCAACGGGCATCGCCCGCCGGATGGTGCGCGAGTGGGGTATGAGCGACGCCGTTGGCCCCATGGCATGGGCGGGTCAGCAACAGGTGTTTCTTGGTGAAGACCTCATGTCGTCGGGGCGCGAGTATTCCGACGACACGGCAAAGCTCCTCGACGAAGAGATCGCCAAGATCCTGGTGGGCCAAGAGGCCCGAGCTCACGAACTCCTCGAGCGCCATCGACGTGGTTTGGAACTGATCGCCGAAGCACTGCTGGAGTTCGAGACCATCGACGGCCCTGCGGTGGCCAAGCTGATTCAGAAGGGTCTCGATGAGACCGGCGACAGCGAGGTCTTCGAAATGAACGTGCTCGGCATCCCCGACTGAGTCAGAGAGCCCAAGCTCCTACTTCAGTGTTCGCAGGTGCCGCGGTCTACTGACCCTGGTTCACGACATTCGGCCATCGCGGCCCACAAATCGGTTGCCGTCACTGGGCCGACAAAGCCGGCGTGCACGACACCCTCTGCGTCGGCAATCACCAGGCTCGGCACCGCATCGATGCTGTAGCGCTGGTGCAAGTCCTGACGGGCCTGGTACGACACGTTCTGCACCGTCACGTCAGACGAGCTGAGCACGTCGGCTTTGCGTTTCACGTCGGCGCACGAGCTGCAAGTGTCGGACGTGAACACGGCGACCAACCAGTTGGCACCGTCGAAGTCCCCACGATCGAGCTGCGACGGCAGGTCGTGATGGGCTTGGGTCGGTGGGTCAGCAACCCGCCGCCTGCGGAGCGCTTCGGCGATGACAGCTGCGACTGCTACGACGACGAGCGCGATGATCAGACGTTCCATGGTCAACCTTCCGGTATGGCCCACGACATCGAGCGGGTGTCATCGCGTCCGGTGGGAAACGAACGTTCGACGAAGATGCGGCTTTGCGACACGACGATGAGTTCACGGCCCACCGCAGCCGGATCGGTGAGGTCGACGACCAATACCGATGACGGTGGCGGTAGTGGAAGATCGGTCAGCCCGGGTATGGGAACGGGACCGGAAGGGCCCACCGCAAGCACGGAGACGATTCCCTCGGCGTTGTCGTAGTTGTAGATCGTTAGAGCGCCGGGCACCGCTGCGTTCGGGCTGATCGGCACGTGCCACGTTCCAGCCAGATAACCGTCGGGGCGCGCCGTCGCCCCGAGCAGCACGCTGGTGGCAACCGTGCCATCCAGATTCTGCGTGGTCACTCGCTCGACGACGACGGATGGGCCGGTGAGGGTGGCGAAGACCGCTGCATAGCGAGTTGCTGGTAAGTCGGCGACAGTGTCCGGTTCGAACCGGACGACCCGGCCGGCAGGCACCAGAATCGGATCCGTGGTCGCAATGGTGGAGATGCCGAGAAAGACCGCGTCGACTTCGACATCGTCGTCGGTGGGGTTGTAGATGAGGTACTCCTCGTCGAAACCGTCGTCGTGGCGGCCACCTGCGAACCACCACTGATTGTTCAGCGCTGGCGCAGCGACGGTGGACTGCGTGCCCAGCCGGCCACCACCGAGAAACGTTTGTGATCGACCCACGACCAGTTGCCCTTGCGACGCAGTGACCTGGACCGCGAGCATGGGTTCACTCTGCGCACCGGCCCCCGGAGCACCGAGATCGATGACCCGAATACTCCGTGCCGGCACCGTGAGACCGCTATACGAGCCCGGAGCCCGGGCACCGGCACCGGTCGCAAATTCGAGGCTCGCCACCACCGTTTGCTCGAATGGATTCATCAGGATGACCTGGTTCAGGCTGCCCTCGATAGTGAACCCGTCGGCCAGAAACCATTGACCCGACGTGTCGGTGGAACAGGCACCTTGACTGTTGCCCGACGGGTTCAGGGCACGTTGCTCGACCAACCCGCCGCCACCCTCGATCTCGACGATGGCACCAACCATCGCCCCGGGGAGGAGAGCGTCGAGATCGATCGTCGTGGTGGCCCAACCGGCAACATCGAGCTCGACGCGCGCATTCTGAGCACGCTCGTTCACGAGCGTGGCAACACCGATGAGTGGGGCTTCGGATCGATTGGCGATGACGATCTCCCCAGCGACCTCGCCCTGCCCTGTGGCGGGCACCCCCGGGCAGAACCACGTCTCGGTCATCACGTCGGCAGTGGATGCATGTGGCATCCAGGCAGGGATCTGCACCTGGAACGTGGCGGTTTCGGCCGGAAGCACTGAGCGTGTTGGCACCAACAGCGCGACGAATCCCAGCACGACGGTGACCAAGCCCAGATATCGACGCCTCATCGGTCATCCTCCGTTGGGCCGGGCGCTGG
The DNA here is from genome assembly GCA_038203385.1 of Acidimicrobiales bacterium. GTDB lineage: Bacteria > Actinomycetota > Acidimicrobiia > Acidimicrobiales > Ilumatobacteraceae > Ilumatobacter. Next base: position 5,537 of record JBBREA010000109.1, read on the forward strand.
AGCGTCGGCCTCTGAGCGATCGATGTCTTCCCCGGCGCTCGCGATCATGAGATCGTCGCTGGCCCCGTCAACCGACCAATCGTCGTCGGTGTCGAACTCGTCTGCCCATCCACCGCTCGGCAATGCTTCACCAGCGACTCCGGCCGAGTCGCCGAACGGTTCGTCGAGATCGATCAGTGTCTCGTCGACCACATTCGCTGTCCGCCGTCGCCCAAACGGATAGCGAGCTCCCGACGCCAGCACCAACACCAGCAGCCACAGCACCGCTTGCACGCCGAGCCACCAACTGCGATTGGGGTCCTGCTCATAGGAAATCTTGCCAACTCCAGGCTCGGCGATGTCGAAGGCGGTGGTGAGACCGAAACTCGGACGCGCCTGCAACGCTGCTTCGTCGGCGACCAGCGTGAAACGATCGTCGAACGGAATTGCCAGGTGAACGACCCCCGGCAGCACTTCGTACGGGACAAACGTGCCGCGGTCGATTCCGACCATCGACGGCACCGCTCCGGCGAGGTCGGCACGCACCAACACTTGATCGCCGGCCTCCCGTGACGCCTCAGCGGTGGCACCGGTGAGTTGCGCGCCGACGGGGAACCACGCTCGGTTGATGAACATCTCGAGTGATGGATGCCCCTGGTAGTCGCCGAGGTCGAGCTGCGACCGTAGTGACGAGACGATGCCCAGCGGCGCCTCGATCGGATGGCGGACCGTCGAGCGAGCGCCGTCTGTGAGAGGAACCACCACGAACCGGATACCGAGTGGAGCAAGCAGACGACCGGCGCGCAGCGTTGAGCCGTCCGCGATCAGACCAATGGCCCGCTCCACTGCCTCGTCGGCTGGCGTGATGTCGGACGAGAACCGATGGGTGAAATTCAAATCCCCCGAGTCGGTGACCACGTAGCCGATGCCGGCCGCGTACTCGTGCCCGGGCACGGGCAACGCACGCGGGTCTCCTACGTACAGCACTCGGTAATCGCCCACCGTCGGGTCGGCGCGAAATTGCGTCGAGGCCAGTCGGGCGAGAGGGGTGCTGTCGACATGCCAACTACCGTCACCGATCGCAAGCACGGCCGGAGCGAGGCCAACCACCATCGCAGCATTCGCGATGAGTGCCACTGGCTGGCGCCAACCAAATCCACGGCTGAGAACGTCTGCCCCGAAACCGCCCGCCAGCGATGCGGCCGACAACGCGAGGCCCAGGGCGACAGGCACCGCCAAGAAGGCCGAGGATGGGAGGGCGAATGAGAGGGTGCCCCGAGACGACAACACCATTCCTGCCCCAAAGAAAAGCACCAGCAGTGCGCCACGCACTCCCCACGTGAAACGCCACGCCCGAGCGATCGTCACGGCGGCGATGACGGGCAGGTAGAGACCGAGCGCCAGCACCGCAAACCGATCACCGTTCGGAGCAAGCGAAGCCAGTTCTGCAAGGGATCGGCCGTCGGCACCGAGGCCTTGTCCTCCTGCCAACTCCTCCCAGGTCCATCCCGCTGCCCATGGCAGATTCAAGACGCACGCGGCAACCGACGAGACCAACGTGGCGCCCGCAAGCCATCCTGCGACCCGGAACGAACTCCCGGCGATGACAGTGGCGACCGCCAGCAAGAGCCCACACACGATCCACAGTGCCAAGGTCACCGGCGCCATCGACGCGGCGACAGCGAGGATGACGGTTGCGGCGGCAATGGATCGGAGGCGCGCCCGCCAATGCAGCGCGGCGATGCCGTCTGGAAGGTCGACGGTGATCGCCTCGGGGTCAGCAGTGGCCAACCCGGCCGCCAGGCGTGTCTCGTGCACGAGCCACGGCAGCGCAGCGAACCACACCAGCGCTGACAGATCGCCCGTTTGGTACAGCCCAGGGACCAGAGGTGTGCCCACGTACACGACCATTCCTGCGACCCGGGCACGGTTCAGAGGAAAGACCGTGCACAGCCGCCACGCGCCCATCGCACCGAACAAGAACATGCCGAGTGCGACCATCGTCATGAACAGCGGCATCCGGAAGAGCGCTAACCCGCTCAACACAGCGGCAGTGGCCCAACCCGTCGGATTCGGGACGGTGGCGCCGAACCCGCGAGGGTCGAACGACGACCGGTAACCCGACCACAGGTCGCCGGCACCGGGGAACGGCAAGAGCTCGCCAACGGCTGGCACCCCGTCGCGAATCCAGTGGCGGCTACCAACGACCATGGCCACGATGACCAAGAACCACGCGAGCAGCGGGCCGAGCGAGGCTTGACGCCAGCGCCGCACCGTGGTGTCTGCCCCGACAAACGTGGCGGTCTCGCGGCCGCGCAGGTACGACGTGAGACGACTGCTGCCGCGATTCTGCAAACCGAGTACTTCGCGTTCGGGCACCGCTCGCTGGCCCAAGATCTCACGTCGCCGCGCGATCAACTTGGGTGTGCGTGGAATCAGGCCGACGAGAGCACGCAACGAAGACAGCGCTTCGCCAACCCGGCCGGTGAAGAGTCCGACAACGAGTTCGGCAACGGTGAGTACGACGAGCTGCAGCGACCGACCGAACAGTCTCGAGCCGCCGGTGAGTGTTGCCACGGCACGCATGCGGTGGCGGCTCTGCAACCGTAGGTGCGACAGGTCGGATCGTCGTTCGGTGAGAAGTTCGCGATGCCGCGCCGAGGCGTCGGGCGCCACGATCACTCTGGCGCCGTTGAGGTGAGCCCGCCAACACAGTTCTGCGTCCTCGCCATGGAACGACATGGCCGGATCAAACCCACCGAGCGCCCGGAACAAGTCGGCTCGCACCAACATGCAAGCCGACGGCACGACGAAAACGTCGCGGACGGCATCGTGCTGCTCCTGGTCTACCTCACCTGGCTCGACAAACTCCTCGAACTCGCCGAAACGATCCAGCCCGCGCCCGACGTGCTGCAGCACTCTTGGCTGGTACCACTCGGTCAGTTTCGGGCCGATGATGCCAGCGTTCGATCGGAACAACTCGGCGACCAAGGTGCGAACCGTGTGTGGTGCAAGCGCTACGTCGTCGTGACAGATGAGGAAGAAGCCGTTGTCACCTTCGACGAGACGCAGCACTTCATTTGCCGACATGCCGAAACCGTCGTTCGACGGAGCTTGACGCACGAACGCAGCCGGCAGCACCGTTCGAATACGTGTGGTCATGAGCGCGAACGCGCGATCATCGCCCGTCGGCGTGACAAGAAAGAGCGTGCGCAGGTTGTTGTAGTCCTGGTCGGCGAGAGAGTTGAGCGTCTCATCGAACCAGTCGCCTGGTTCGTGCACCACCATGACGGCCACAACCGACGGCGCAAGTTGTTGGTCGGCCTCCACGATGCAACGAGGCTAGCGGCGCCACCGGCAACCGGGCCGTCATGATGCTGTCGCCGACTAGCTCGGCGACAGCAGCACCTACTGGTGACGGCTGTCACAGAGTTCGGCGTCACCGAGTGCTTGCAAATGCAAGCACTCGGTGACACACTTGCAATCGCACCATCGCACCCGCCATCTGACAACCATCAGGAGACATCAACATGATCAAGATCAACGACATCACCGAAAAGCTTTCCCTACCCAAGTTCGACCGGCCCAAGTTCGACCTGCCCAAGTTCGACCTGCCCAGGATCGACCTGACGAACCTCGACCTGGAAAGGGTCAAGCTGCCGAAGTTCGACCTGTCGAAGCTCGACATATCCCGGGCCACCGATTTTGCTCGCGATGCCGCCTACATCGGCGTCGGAGCTGTCGTTGTCTCGGTACAAACCGCCGATGAGCGACGCCGCGCCGTCACCGAACAGATCACCGACCAGATCACCGGACAGATCACCGGCCAGTTCCGCAAGGTTGTCGGCACCACCGACTGATTGTCGCTCGAACCGAGAATTACGAAGATCGTCCCGCCCGCCCAGGCGGGACGATCGCCGTTTTCGACGCAAGCGCTTCCCCAGGCCGTGCGACAGCTAGCCTCACTTCTTCGTGTCGTCAGATCGTTCCACGGCAGACCGCCGCTTCGCACTCCCTGAAGGCACGCTGCCTGTAGGTGGCGCGCTGATCATCGCCGGTCTCGCGACCTATTCGTTTTTCATCGTCGGCAAGCTCGCGCTCGGCGGCGACGCCGAGTTCGAACCCATCGTGTCGATGTGGTTCCTCACCTTTTCTCTCGCTCCAGGATTCTTCTTGCCGCTCGAGCAAGAACTTGGACGAGCTGTTTCCAGCCGTCGCGCCCGTGAGGAGGGTGGGCGCCCTGTGGTGCGGCGCGTCGTCACCCTCGGTGCGATCATCACCTCGATCGTGCTGGTGGCGCTGCTCACCGCAAGCCCGCTGATTGCGACCAACTTCTTCGATGGCGACTGGTGGATGGTCGCAGCGCTCGTCGCTTCCTTCGCCGCCTATGCACCTGCGCACGTTGCACGTGGCATCGCAGCGGGCACCGGCCGCTTCAGGTCGTATGCGCTGATCATCGGGTCCGACGGGGTCGTTCGGATCGCGCTGTGTCTCATTCTTGCTGGCATCGGAATCAAGGCAGCGGGGCCGTATGGGTTCGCCGTGGCGCTTGCACCGCTCGTGCCGGTGGCAATCGTTTGGTCGAGAGGCCAGCTGCGCACCGACGACGGCCCGCCAGCGCCGTGGTCCGAGGTCACACAGAACCTGGGCTGGCTCCTGTGCGGCACCGTGTGTTCAGCGGCGCTGCTCAATGCCGGCCCCGTGGCCGCTGCGATATTGGCCGACGGGTCCCAAAGTGACCTCGTGACCCGATTCGGCTACGGAGTCCTCCTCGCTCGTATCCCGCTGTTCCTGTTCCAAGCGGTGCAAGCAGCGTTGCTCCCTCGACTGGCACGTCTGGCTGCCCGTGGAGAGTTCGACGAGTTCCGAAGCGGTCTGCGCAAGTTGCTCGTCCTGGTTGCTGGCGTCGGCGTCGCCGGAACGCTCGGGGCGTTCGTGCTTGGCCCATTCGCAGTGGAGTTGATGTACGACGCCGAGCTCAGCGGGCGCACCTTGGCGATGCTGGCGCTGTCAAGCTCGCTCTACATGGCGTGCATCGCTACCGCTCAAGCGGTCATCGCTCTCCACGGCCACGCTGCCGTGGCCTTGGGTTGGGCGATTGGTGTCGTGGCGTTCGTGCTCGGCACGTGGCTTTCCAGCGACGAGGTGTTCCGCCGTATCGAAATCGGGCTAGTGGTTTCGAGCGCAGTCGCGTTGGGCTGCTTCTCGTTAGCGCTGCGCCAGAGGCTGTCAGCCGGCGTTCAGCCCACACCTGAATCGGTCCTGGACGCGCTCACCGAACTGCCGTACGAGGGCTGAACGCTCTCGGCCTAGGGGATGAGCGGCCGGCAAGCTCGGCTCCTTAG
>JBBREA010000110.1:0-10734 GCA_038203385.1 Acidimicrobiales bacterium
GCGGGTTCTCTTGCTCGACGAGCCGTTGGCCGCTCTCGATGCCAGCACGCGAACCACTGTTCGTCGGGATCTGAGGCGATACCTGGCCGATTTCGGTGGTGCCCGGGTGTTGGTCACGCACGATCCGATCGATGCGTATGCACTGGCTGATCGGGTCGTCGTGATCGAGGACGGTCGTGTTGTCCAGAGCGGAACACTGGCGTCGGTCACCGCTCATCCCCGTTCTCGTTTTGTCGCCGACCTGCTGGGCGTCAACCTGGTGTGGGGAGAGGTCACCGGCCAGGTGCTCCACACGTCGGGTGGGGCGCAGATCGTGGTCGCAGACGCCGAGCCCGGCCGATCGTTCGCAACAATTCGGCCACAAGCGATCGTGGTCGCGCGCGACTCGTCGAGCACCAGCGCGCGCAACTCGTGGCAATGCACCGTGGGTGACATCGATCGTCTCGGTGAGCGGGTAAGAGTGACGTTGTTCGGTCAGCTGCCGCTGATTGCCGAGATCACCATCAACGCACTGGAGACGTTGCATCTGCAATCCGGCGATGCAGTCGTCGCGTCCGTGAAAGCCACCGACATCCGCACCTACCCGGTGTGAACTCCCGTGAAAGGATCGGCGATGAAGCGCAGCGAACCCGACGATTTGTTGCTGGGGGAGTGGGCGTGTCTCGGGGTGTTGTACTCGTCGCCAATGCACGGATTCGCAGTGGCCGCGCTCTTGGCGCCAGAAGCCAGCATCGGTCGCGTGTGGTCGTTGTCGCGGCCGTTGACGTATCGCTCGCTGGACCAACTCGAGGCGCGTGGTTTCATCGCTCCCATTGCGCAGGAGCGAGGCTCAGCTGGTCCGAACCGGACACTGCTGACCGCTACCAGAGCTGGCCGATCACGGTTGCGGGCATGGCTGCGCGAGCCCGTTGAACATCTGCGAGACCTGAGAAGTGAGTTGCTCCTCAAGCTGGTATTGGCGAAACACTGTGGAATCCAGATGGACGCCATGCTCGTAGCCCAACTCGAACACACTCGACCGATGGCCGACGCACTCAGTGTTGCGTCATCGGTTGGTGAGCGGCTCGATCCGGTGATGCAGTGGAGAAGCGAAAGCGCCCATGCAGCGGTGCGATTTCTCGAACGTCTCCAGAACCAGCACCCAACCTGACCTGACGAGAGGTGTCTGACCCCAGTCGTCAGTACTGACGAACGGGGTCAGACACCTCTCGTCAGGTGTGTGGGCATGGCTGTGATACCCCTTCGTCATCATGGGACAGATGAGCTTGTCCATTTCGTGCAGCGACTGCACCATGCACGGCACGCCAGCGTGTGACGACTGCGTGGTGACCTTCGTGTTGGGTGCCGATACCGATGGTGTCGAGTTGGATCTCGATGTCGATCAAGAACGTGTCGTGCAACTGTTCAGCAGGGCCGGATTGGTGCCGTTGCTGAAATTCCACATCGCCAGTTAGAGAACAGCCACGAGAGCTGCTCGCCGGCAGGCGCTGACATCAGGCGATCTTGCGGGTGATCGTGCGCATCCCCGAGCCAGTGGAGTAGGCCTTGCTGGCCCGATTGTCCAGCATCTCGAACCACTCTGGGTCTGCTGACATCGAGGTGTTGAGATGTTGTACCTGTTCGATCGACTCGCACAGGACGATCCAGCCCACCTCCCCGTATGGCCCCGTCAGCGAGGTGCCGAACATGACAGAGCAGCCAGACAGGGCGCGCACTTTGTCGGCAATCTCCACGCCCAACTGCACTCCGTCCACCATGTGCCCAGGGGCCAAAGTCGTCGTGGTGATCGCCGCGTACGCCAACGTGTCGCGCTCGTACGGGTGGGCGTGAACGATCGACACGACGGAGTCGTTCATGCCGTCTGCGTTGAGGAATTTTCCGCCTTTCTCGACCAGCTCGAGATAGCCGCCGTCGCCCATCATCTTTGCGTCGATGGCGGTGAGATCGGCGAGGTCGGCAACAACTGTCGACCACGACAACGTTCCCACTTTTGGTGACAGCACTGTCGACCACAGGGAGAACGGCGTGTCCACGAGATCGTTGACCTTCTCGGTGATCTGAACGGCCCACGACATCGCGTCAAGAAGGTTTCCGGGTGCGATCTGCCCAGATCGGTTGAATAGATACGGCATGGTGACATCCCCTCGAGTCAGCTGGCCGGCGGCGCCAGCGAGCCAGGCCATTGTTGCTCCGACCTTGTTACACCCGCGCGTCACCGAGCTGGGACGTCGAGCTCACGACTGTGCGTGGCGTACCGAGCGCGAGGTTTCGTGCGGCGTGGATCGCGTGGGTGAGATCGGGTGGTGCGCTTGCTGGAGGTGCCGAGCCAGGAGTCACCAGAGTTTGAGCGAGACGGTAACGGAATCCGATGCGGTCGCGTTGGGCTTGGGTGGCACTGAGAATCAGCGACGCCGCCAGCGGATCTCGGCTCCAGTTTCCTGAGGCGATCAACTCGAGTGCGTTGATCACAGAGAGCAGGAAGCCATGCTGCGTGGCGAGGCGAGGAGTTCGACGGCATGCCGGTTGGCGGCCGCACGACTGCCGGCGACACCAGCGAGTCGAGCGTTTGCGAGGTGAATCGCGCAGACCGGCAGTGGAGCGGGATCCATCCCGCCCACGAGGCCGATGGCGTCGTCGATCATCGCCTCGGCGGCCTCGAGGCGTCCTGCACAGATCAACGCCTCCTGCAAGATGGAGAGCGGGTACAGCCTCGAGGCAGTCACCGCTGCAGACTCCTTCCAATATTGCTCTGCCAGGTTGGCGGCCTGTTCTACATCCTCGCCAAGCACCATGGCCACCAGATCGATGAGCGTGGGAAGGTATCGAAGGGCCGGAAGCACCTCTCGGCGCGACCAAGCAACAGCGTCTTCGAGCAAGGCGTGATCCATGGTCACCATCGCCAGCTCGGCCATGGCCGCTGCCGCAGTCAATGAGAACACCGGGTCGTCGGGGATCTGTGTCGCGTGGCGTCGAGCCGCAGCGCAGGTCCCGGGTGACAGAATGTTCCCGAAGGAGAGTTCGGTGATCATTGCTGCAGCGAATCCGTTGCCCACCGTGTCGACACTGAACTCGACCTGATTGCGAGGCCCAGAGGTCGGCGAGTCGTTGCGCCTCCGCACGGACCCACGGCTCGTCGTGGAACTCGACGAACGGGTCGCCGTGCCACATCGACAAGGCCGACTCGAACGCAATCCGTGCTGCCGGATCCTCGCTCGACCGGGCTACCCCAATGAGCCGTTCGAACTCGATCACATCAACGGACGCGTCCAGGCGATAGCCAGGTGGGATCGTGTGCAGCACATGTGCGCCGACGGCCCGACGGAGCCGACTGATGGACGTATGCAAGGCACCTGGCGTCAGGCTGAGTGCGTCCTCGATCAAGGTCGCCCGCACGACGTGGTTGCCGTGTATCGCCAGCAACGTGGTCAATCGACGCTGCGTGTCGCTCTTCAAGTGAATGCAGTGGCCACGCTCGTCGCGCACCTCCAGGTTGCCCAGCAGCCGTACTTCGAGCACAGTGACGCATCCTTCCCCAAGTGGCCGACACTGTAGCTGTTGTCACGGAGGGCGATTTCGAACAGTTCCATGCCACTCGGTGTGCATGTATGGCGCAACTCTCACGGTTTGCGAGGCTGGCACCTACGCTTCATCGGGTGGTACGACGGCCAGTTCCTGTTGCCACACCTACGTGGGACGAGTTGACGCAACTGCTGCGCGATCGCGGGATCGAGCATGTGGGCGTCGCCCCGGCGGCAGTGCTGGAACGAGCACGCACCGCTCTGCATGTGCGCAAGGACGCCGGGCTGGCTGCCGGCATGGGATTCACGTATCGGAATCCGGACCGATCGACCGACCCCCAGCATGCAGTGGCGGGAGCCAAATCGATCATCGTCGCAGCGCGCCCTTACCGGCTGGATGACGAACCCGCCAAGCCACCACCAGCCGATGGGCCTCACGCCAGCGTCGGCCGGTACGCATGGGTGGACCACTATGCGCCGCTACGAGCAGCTCTCCGCGAGGTCGCCCGGTACATCCGTCGTTCCGGCGAGCGCGCTGTTGCATTTGCCGACGACAACTCTTTGGTCGACCGCGAAGTCGCCTACCTCGGTGGAATCGGGTGGTTCGGCAAGAACGCGAACATTTTGGTGCCGGGGGCTGGAAGCTTCTTCGTGCTGGGTTCGATCGTCACCACGCTCGAACTGCCCCTCAGCAGCCCGATCGACGACGGCTGCGGGCCGTGTCGGCGATGTCTGGACGGCTGTCCTACCGGCGCGATCGTCGCGCCAGGCGTCGTGGATGGCAACAAATGCCTCGCCTGGCTGGCACAGAAGCCAGGCACGTTTCCGGTCGAGTTCCGAGCTGCACTCGGCGATCGGCTGTACGGGTGTGACGACTGCCAGACCGTTTGTCCACCGTCGGTCCGTTTGGGCGACAAACATCGCGTCAGCAACACCTCGGGTGAAGACGTGCAAGCGTGGGTCGACGTCTGCGAACTCCTCGAATCCACCGACGACGAACTGATCGACAGGCACGGGCGTTGGTACCTCGCCGACCGCGACCCCACCTGGTGGCGGCGCAACGCGCTCATCGTGTTGGGAAACACCGGTGACCCGACGGATCGTCGCGTGGTTGGGTTGATCGAGAGTCATCGCCAGCATCCCCACGAGATCTTGCGGGAACACGCAGAATGGGCAGCGCGCCAGCTTGGGCTGGTTCCTCCCGCAACCTGAACTCCGCACTTGCCGCAGCATGAAGCACATCCTCGTCACCAACGATTTTCCTCCCAAGATTGGCGGCATCCAGTCACTGTTGTGGGAGTGGTGGCGGCGCTTGCCGCCCGACTCGTTCGCGGTGTTGACCAGCCCGTACGCAGGAACCGAGGAGTTCGACGCCGCTCAGGCCTTCCTGATCGAGCGCGTTCGCGAGCCGGCGTTGCTGCCCCATGCCATCATGGTGCGGCGGGTCAATGAACTCGCAGAACGCTTCGGCGCCGAACTCGTCGTCCTCGATCCCGCTGTGCCTCTTGGACTCATCGGCCCGTCGTTGAAACTGCCCTACGACGTGGTGTTACACGGAGCCGAGGTCACGATCCCAGGTCGTCTGCCGGGCAGCAAGCAGGCGCTGTCGTACGTCCTGCGGCGCGCCCGCCACGTGATCTCGGCTGGCGAGTACGCCAGTCGGGAGGCAAATCTGGCGGCGGGTCGGCAATTGCCGACGACCATCGTCCCACCCGGCGTCGACACCGAACGGTTTCGACCCCTCAGCGAGGCCGAACGACAGGCTGCGCGAGAACATCTCGGCTTGCCCATCGATGCGCAGATCATCGCTGCTGTGTCGCGTCTGGTGCCTCGCAAGGGCTTCGACACCGCGATCAAGGCAGTGTCCAAGCTTCGCCGAACTCACCCGGATGCTGTGTTGGTCATTGCCGGCGGAGGTCGGGAAGAGGAACGACTGCGTCGCTTGGCGCGCGATTGGAACGCACCGGTGATCTTTCTCGGACGTGTGCCATTCGACGACTTGCCGCTCGTGTACGGATGCGCCGACCTGTTCACGATGCTGTGTCGCAACCGGTGGGGTGGGCTCGAGCAGGAAGGTTTCGGCATCGTGTTCGTCGAGGCGGCTGCTTGCGGTGTGCCGCAAGTCGCCGGGCAGAGTGGCGGTGCAGCCGAAGCTGTGGCCCACGGAACAACGGGTTTCGTGATCGATCCTTCCGACGATGTTGATGCAGCCGTCGCTGCATTCCAGCACCTGCTCGACGACGATCAACTGCGGGCGTCGATGGCTGCAGCGTCACGCCAACGAGCAGTGGAGGAGTTCTCGTACGACTTGCTGGCGAGGCGATTGGGAGTCGCACTCGGCGTAACCTGAACACGTGAACGCTCGTAACGCCATCGTTCAAGCCGACGTGTGGCTCACTGGAGTCTTTGGTGTCACCGCCGTCTACGCCGCTTGGTCGTTTTCGACTGCAGCGCAGTGGGTCGGTGCCATCACTGCGATGGTGCTGTTCACGATCGGTGTCTTCGCGTTCCTGTGGTCGTACTGGAATGCGGTGCAGCGCAGTCGAACCGATGAAATCGCGGTGTCACAGCTGTATCTGCTGCTGGGCGACGCCATTCCGAAGGGTGTGCGGCGCACCATGCTCACGGCGCTCGGGTTCCAGTTCACCGTCGCACTGGTGACCACCCTCGTGCGGCCCGAAGGTCCCACAGGTGGGGCCGGTTCGTCACTCGCAGTCGGTTTCCTGGTACCGATGCTCGGGTTCGGTCTCAATGGGTTGTGGGCGGCCAACTACGGCACGTTCAGCACACGCGCCCCCGTCCGCAATTCGACGGCCGACATCGGGCAGAATGCAGAACATGGCTGACACCGCGACCGACACCATCACGATTTCGGCGCCCCTCGAGAAGGTGTGGCAGATCGCCCTCGACATCGAGCGATACCCGGTCTGGGCGCACGACGTCAAAGAAGTCATCGTCGCTGAGCGCGACGAAGACGGCCGGTCGACCACGGTCGAGTTCCGCACGTCTGCTCTGGGCCGAAGCACGCATTACACACTCGCGTATCAATACGATCACGCGCCGCGAGTGCTGGCGTGGACGATGCTCAAAGGCGACATCCAGCGTTCGATCGAAGGCACCTTCACGTTCCAGTCCGACGGCGCTGGTGGAACCGAAGTGCGGTACGACCTCGAGATCGAACTGGTCGTCCCACTGCCCGGGTTCGTCAAGCGACGAGCCGAGCGTCGAATTCTCAACGCCATTCGCGAGATGAAGGCCTTCGCCGAGGCGTGACCGCCACCGCTGGCGACACTGGCATCACCGTCGGAATCGACGTGGGGGGCACGAAGGCGCTCGCCGTTGCGCTCGACCAAGCCGGCCACGTCGTCGCCACCGATCGGCGGCCCACACCGCGCGGCGAAGGGAGCTTGCCAAAGCTCATCGAAACCCTCGCCGAACTCGCGACGTCACTCGGACCGTACGATGCGCTCGGCGTCGGGGTACCTGGTCTCGTCACTCGTGAAGGGGTGTTGCGAGCGGCACCAAACCTCGATGGAGTCGCTGATTTCGACGTCGCCGGGCTGCTTGGCGACCGGCTCGGCCACCGAGTCCGCGTCGACAACGACGCCACGTGTGCGGCCGTTTCCGAGTGGCTGTTCGGCGCCGGCAAGGGCGCGACCGACATGGTGCTCGTCACACTCGGCACCGGCATTGGCGGTGGCCTGGTAGCGGGCGGCAAGCTGCAGCGCGGCAAACATGGTTTCACCGGGGAGTACGGGCACATCGTCGTCAACCCTGATGGCCCACCATGCCCATGCGGTCGACGCGGCTGCTGGGAGCGGTATGCGTCTGGTTCTGGGCTTGCGCGCCTCGCCCGCGAGGCCGCCGTGGGGCGCAGAGTCAGCCGCGTCTTGCAAATCGCCGGCGGCGACCCCGAGGCGGTGCGCGGCGAGATGGTGCAACAGGCTGCTCGCGAGGGAGACAGCGATGCGCTCGCTGTGATCGACGAGTTCGGACGATGGGTTGCGCTCGGTCTGGTGAACCTCACCAACGTGCTCGATCCCGAGATGTTCGTGCTCGGCGGCGGTTTGGCCGCTGGCTCCGATCTGTACCTCGACCCGATCAAGAAGTGGTTCCGTGCACTGATCTATCAGCCGGAGTTGCGGCCGATGCCACACGTGGCGTTCGCCCAATGGAACGAACAAGCTGGCGCCGTCGGCGCCGCCCTGCTCCATTCCGTCCACCCCTGAAAGGGAGTGGTTTGTGTCTGACACAAACCACTCCCTTTCAGGGGTGGACGGGGACGAAGTTGGCTCTTGCCGAGTTGATTTCTTGCCAGGCGGCGTCGCGGCCGGCCATGCCTTCCGACGATGAGTACTTGTCGGGCTCGAGTGCTTTGTACACCTCGAAGAAATGCTGGATCTCGGCTCGCAGCTGCGGAGTGAGGTCATTGATGTCGTTCACGTTCGCCCAACGCGGCTCTTTCGGAGGAACACAGATGAGTTTGGCGTCCTCGCCGGCCTCGTCGCGCATGTACAACACGCCGACTGGGCGAGCCTCGACCCACACGCCGGGATAGACCGGATCTTCCAGCAGCACGAGCGCGTCGAGCGGGTCACCGTCGCCGCTCAACGTGTCGGGAACGAACCCGTAGTCGGCCGGATATGTGGTGGCGGTGAACAGCCGCCGGTCGAGGAAGACGCGCCCATTGTGGTGATCGATCTCGTACTTGTTGCGACTCCCGCGCGGAATTTCGATGACGACGAAGATGCAGCCTTCACTAGGGGTTTTGTTCACGTCGCCATGATGTCGGAAGGGATAGCGTTCTCCACCTATGGAGTTTCGTCGGATCACCAACTTGCCGCCGTATGTGTTCACGATCATCAACACGTTGAAGATCGAGGCACGGCGCGCAGGTGCCGACGTGATCGACCTCGGTTTTGGCAATCCGGACATTCCGTCCCCCGACATCGCGGTGGAGAAGCTCGCAGAAGCAGCCCGCAATCCTCGCAACCACCGGTATTCGCTGAGTCGGGGTCTACCCAAGCTGCGCGAGGCGATGGCGAAGTACTACCTCGACAATTGGAACGTCGTGCTCGACCCCGAGTTGGAGATCACGAACACCATCGGGTCCAAAGAGGGCTTTTCGCACCTCATGTGGGTATTGCTCGATCGAGGCGATGCGGCAATCGTGCCCAGCCCGAGCTACCCGATTCACATGTATGGGCCGCTCTTCGCTGGCGCCGACCTACGGCAAGTGCCGATGAAGGGCCTCTCTCACCCAGAGGAGCGCGCCAACTTCGCGGACGACTTCTTCGACAACTTGCACACGGCGTACAACGTCGGTTGGCCCAAGCCCCGAGTGCTCGTGATCTCGTTTCCGCACAACCCAACCGGTGCCTGCGTCGACTTGCCGTTCATGCAACGTGTGGTCGACTTCTGTCGCGAACGTGACATGATCGTGGTGCACGACTTCGCCTACGCCGATGTGGGTTTCAACGGTGTCAAGCCGCCAAGCATCTTGCAGGCCGAGGGTGCCAAAGAGGTTGCGGTCGAGCAGTACTCGATGACCAAGAGCTTCTCCATGGCGGGTTGGCGGTCGGCATTCCTGGTCGGCAACCAAGAGGTCGTTCAGGCCCTGGTGAAGCTCAAGAGCTATCTCGACTACGGCATGTTCCAGCCAGTACAGATCGCTGCGACGGTCACCCTCAACGAGGCAGCTGACTATCCCAAAGAGATCTGCGCGATTTACGAGAGCCGTTGCGACGCGTTGATCGACGGTCTGGGACGGATCGGCTGGGACATCCTCAAGCCAGGCGGCACGATGTTCGTGTGGGCGCCCATCCCCGAGCCGTACGCCGAAATGAGCTCGGTGGAGTTCTGTTCCATGGTGGTCAACGAGTGTGACGTGGCGCTGTCGCCCGGAGTCGGGTTCGGCCCGGGTGGCGAGGGCTACGCCCGGTTTGCGTTGATCGAGAATGAAAAGCGCATCCAGCAGGCGGTGCGCAACCTGCGGCGCGGTCTGACGAAGCTCGGCTGAACCGACGGTGCACGAAACTCGCAGGAGATCGCATCGTCACATGGCCGACACAGAGGGTGCCATAGCCTGCGTTGCGTGCACACTGTTGTCGTCCGAGTCTGGCTTCCCGATCGACCCGGCGCCCTTGGTCAGGTAGCGAGCCGTATCGGTGCGGTCAAAGGTGACGTGCTCGGTATCGAGATTCTCGAAACTGGCGGTGGTCGAGTCATCGACGAACTGGTCGTTGCGTTGGCGGACCAATCGATCGTGGAACTCATGGTCAACGAGGTGCATGCCATCGATGGTGTTTCGGTCGAGCATGTTCGGCCCACTTCGGCCGATCACCTCGACGGGGGACTACTGGCACTGTCGCTCGTAGCCGAACTGGCAGAGTCCGTGTTATCGAATCGGGCTCAAATGGTGGTCGACGGAGTGAACCGTCTCACCGAGTCGGCGTGGGCAATGCTCGTGCACGGCCAGGACCTGGTGGCCTCCACGGGCACCGCTCCGTCGCCCGACTGGGTCTCTTCTCTGTTGGCAGGCAGCCGCCATCTCGGCGACCACCACGCCACGGCGAGCGACCTCTTGTGGTCCGACCTTCCCACGTCTGGCATGTGGATCGCCGCCGGACGTCCGGACCGACCGGTACACGACCGAGAGCGAGTGCGTCTCGACCTCTACGCACGAATCGCCGACACACTGCTCGGCACGTGACGGCGAGTAGCTACGGCACTACGCGAACGGCATACGGTGGCCTGATCTCGACCAGGAGGCCGACGTGAACCGCGACGATCTGCTACTGCTACTCATCGAGCACACCGACGCCTGGAACAGTCACGACATCGAGCGCCTGATGGCGTTGTTCACAGTCGACTGCATGTTCCACTCGTCCGGTGGTCCTGACTTTGTCGGCACCCGGTACGACGGCCGAAACCACGTGCAGTCGGCGTTCGAGGCGGTGTTCGCATCGATGCCCGACTGCAACTGGGGCGACGGTCGTCACTTCGTCCTCGCCGACGACTACGGGGTCTCGGAGTGGCGACTGACGGGAACCCGACTCGACGGCACCCGTATCGACGTCCTCGGCTGCGACTTCCTCACGATTCGTGGCGACAGAATTCTTCGCAAGAACTCGTTCCGGAAGCAGCGCCCGTAGACGATCACTGGGAACGTTCGACGTTCGACGCGTCGTTACTCGATGGCCCAGTCTCGGCTGCG
>JBBREA010000111.1:0-10729 GCA_038203385.1 Acidimicrobiales bacterium
GACGCTGACGGCGGCGAGTTCCGCACCGGCGGCGTGCATCCGCTCGTACTCTGATGCCAGCTTCACGAGCTGGCCGCAGCAGTACGGTCACCAATCCCCGCGGTAGGTCATCAAGATGATGGCCCCGGTGGTCCGTCGTAGGGGCAAGACATCGACTCGTTCCATCGTCGCACAATAGTCCTGCCGTAGTTCAGCGCATGGAGACGAGCCCCTCTAGCGCGCATGGGGCCGGTGACCTCCGCGATGTGGGCCGAGGACGTCACACCGCGGCTGCTGCGTGCAGGATCGAGGTTGCTGCGTCGGCGAGCACCTGGCAGCCGAGCACGATGTCGGCATGGTGGCTGTCCTCGGCGAAGTCGTGGCTCACGCCACCGATACTCGGGATGAACACCATCGCGCACGGCAGATGATGGGCGAGCACCATGGGGTCGTGGCCGGCTGCGCTCGGCATCTCCACCCATGCCCCGGCTGCGCGGCGCTCCGCGGCGGCCGCCAGATGGGACATGAGGTGGGGGTCCATCCGCGTGGGCGCGATCGGCGCCTCCGCACTCACGGTCGCCCGCACCTGGGTGTCGCGTCCGATCTCGTCGGCTGTTCCCAGAACAGCTTCGAGCATGCGCTCGAGCACCTGCTCGTCTTGGTCGCGGAACTGGACCGCGACCTCGGCGAATCCGGGCACGATGCTCGCTGCCCCAGGCTCTACCGAGACGCGTCCGATCGTCCAGACGCTCGTCGGCCCCGCAGCGTCCCCCATTCGATCCTGGAGCAGCGCGCCGAATCGGAACATCGCCACTGCGGCATCTTTCCGTCGCGCCATCGGCGTCGTTCCGGCATGGTTCTGCTCGCCACGAAATGTCACGACTGCGCCGCGGATGCCGACGATCGACGACACGACACCGATCCGGTTCCCGCGCTCTTCCAGGTACGGACCCTGTTCGATGTGAGCTTCGAGATAACCGACGTGGCGCTGTGGATCGAATCTGGCGAGCGGCACCCCACTCAGGCCCACACGCTCGATAGCTTCGGCGACCGACTCGCCCTCGGCGTTGCGATGCCCGAGTGCTTCGTCGTCGATGACGCCGACGAATCCTTTGGCCCCGAGGCAACTGGTGTACGTGCCCTCCTCGTCCGCCCATGCTGCGACCTCGATCGCCAAGTGGGAGGTGGAGGGGTCGCCGCCGAGTGTGTGAGCGACCTCGATCGCGTCCATCACGCCCATCGCACCGTCGAGCCAGCCGCCGGTGGGCTGGGTGTCGGAGTGCGAACCGACGACGAGTGCCGGACCAGGGTTGCGAGAGCGGCCGTAGACGTTGCCGACGCCGTCGATCGTGGCGTCGAGCCCGGCGTCGACCATGCGTGCTCGCAGCCATCGACGGGCGGCCATGTCGTCGTCTGAGAACGTGGGCCGGACCACGCCGGCTCCCCGAGCACCGAACGTTCGCAGCGTGCGCAATCCGTCGAGCAGGCGGCTCCCGTCGATCGCAGTCATATCCGGGGACGTTGCTGACGCAACAGCAAGTGGTGGGCGATCGTCACGAGGTCTCCTTGTTGGCTCCGGTGCTTCGATCATGTTCGCAGGTCCCGCCACCCGAGGCACTCCCCGATCGCCGCCGACCCCAATTGCAGCCGGACATTGATTGACCGAAATCTGGACAGTGCTGACCGGCTGATCAGATCAGCTGTGAACGGTCATCCAATGTCCATCCAACGGCGACCGCGCCAGCAGATCAACCGACCCTGGCCATCAGGCGCGCAGGTTGGGCATCATCGTCACTGGCGGGACGTCGGACCCCAGGAAACGCTCGATGAGACCGACGACCTCGTGTGGGTGCTCCATCGGCAATCCGTGTGAAGCTCCAGGCACGATCGCGAGCCGGGCCTCGGGCAACCCGGCGAAGAACGCAGCCGTGTGGCTCAGCGGGACGAGATCGTCGTCGCCGGCCATGACCAGCACGGCGACCGACACTCTCGCGAGATCCTCGGCGGTCAGTTCGGGCTCGATGCCGAACAGGTGGTACCCCTTGGCGGCGACGACGGCGAAGTGGTCGGGGCCGTCAGGCGAGCGCTCGGCGTACGCCGCCGCCATCAGCGCGACGATGCCGCTGTCTTCAGATTCTGCCTCGGGGGTTCCGGCTCCACCGGCGTCGTCCGCCACTTCCGCACCGGTGAGACCCGGGAGGACGTTCCAGTGGTAGTTCGCGCCGATTGCCACGAGCCGTCCGACGAGGTCCGGCCTGCGGAGTGCGAGAAGCAGACCGACGATTCCGCCGTCGCTCCAGCCGACGATGTGAACGGGGCCGCCGATGTGCTCGATGAACGCGATGGTCTCGTCGACCATCGACTCGTAGTGGAACGCCTCCGGCGTGTCTGCGGTCCTGCCGTGCCCACGGCGATCGAACGCCGCCACCCGCCGATGCTCACTGAGTGGTCCGCCGATGCTGTCGAGCATCGCGTCGCTGTTCGAGAGCCCGCCGTGCAGCAGCAGAACGGTCTCGTCACCGGCTCCTTGAATTGTGTACCAGGTCGGGTGACCGAGGATGTCGAGGGTCGGCATGCACCGACCCTACAAGGCGCGCGGTGGCCATTCGGCGGGGGCGGTCAGAGCTGGCCACACCAGCGACGGGCGACACGCTCGGACGTCAATCGCCTCCCACCCCGTCAACCTCGGGCAGCCTGCCACTCGTCGAAGCTGATCGCGTACTCGACGTCGCCCTCCTCGTCGCCGGGGATGCGCACCGGCCACTCGGCATGAAAGGTGCGCACCAGGCGCATGCCGGCCTTTTCCATCACACGCCGCGACCCCACGTTGACGGCCATCGTCTCGGCCAGCACCCGACGTATGCGCCCAGTCGAGAAGCCCTGGTCGATCAGCGCTGTCGACCCCTCGGTCGCAAGCCCCCTCCCCCATGCCAACGCGATCAAGCGGTACCCGAGCTCGGGCTCGTCGTCGCCGTGACCGTCGCCCGGCCGGAAGTGGAACCAACCGAGGAATCGCCCGGTCGCCCGCTCGATCGCCACCCAGAACCCGAACAGGTCGGACCGTTCGTGGTACCCCAACCAGTGCTCGATCATCTCGACCGCGTTGTCGCGAGTTGCCGGCTCGCCGTCCTCCACGAATCGCCGCACGAGTGGGTCGCTGTCGAGCGCGAGCAGGTCGTCGGCGTCGTCGAGCGTGAACCGTCGAAGCACGAGTCGATCGGTGGTCAGGAACACGCTCGACTCGGCCACGTATCGAGTGTTGCAGACTCTCAGGCGCCACATCCGCGACGTCTACGTCGACGGTGTCGATTCCGGTCACCGACCGCCGATTGCAGACGGACATTGATTGACCGAAATCCGGACAGTGCTGACCGGCGGAATGTCATTGGGGCACGACAGCCCAATGACATTCCGTGACGGGTCACATCAGCTGCAGCCGCTGGTGTTGCCGCAGCTGGGGCAGGCGTGGCAGCTGCCGGCGCGGACCATGTTGATGCCGCACTGCATGCACATCGGTGAGTCGACGGGCCTGGCTGCGGTGATGCCACGTGCGGGCGTGTTGTCTTCCACCGTGGGGGCAACCGCCCCAGATTCGATACCGGCAGCGAGTTCAGACACCGACGGGACGCTCTTGAAATCTGGTTCGATCTCTGAACCCTGGTTGGTCTCGATGACCTGCTCGTCGAGACCGGGCAGCGTTGGCTGAGTGCGCTCGGCAACCGTGAAGATGTTGATCTCGGCCCGCTCGTCGTAGCTCATGTATTCGAGGGCGAGACGCCGGAACAGGTAATCCATGATCGAGCCGGCAAAGCGCACATCCGGGTCGTCGGTCATACCGGCAGGCTCGAACTTCATGTTGACGAAGGCTTCCACGTACGCCCGCAGCGGCACTCCGTACTGCAACCCGTAGCTGATGGACTTGGCAAACGCATCCATGATGCCGGCCAAGGTGGAACCCTGCTTCGACACGGTGAGGAAGATCTCGCCCGGCTGGCCGTTGGCGTACTCACCAACGGTCGCGAAACCCTTGCAGTCCGCAACGCGGAACTCGAACGTGCGAGCGGACCGGGTGCGAGGCAGCTTCTGGCGAATCGGCTTGTGCACGACACGCTCGACGACCTTCTCGACGACCTTTTCGGCAGCCTGCGCTGCCGCGTTAGCAGCGGCGAACGACTCGGGTGTGGCAGCCTCGCTGGCGTCGCCCTTCTTTGCAGTGGACAGTGGCTGGCCGACCTTGCAGTTGTCGCGGTACACCGCAACTGCTTTGAGGCCGAGCTCCCAGCTGAGCTGGTGCAACTGGGCGATCTCTTCGACGGTGGCGTCTTCGGGCATGTTCACGGTCTTGGAGATCGCGCCCGAGAGGAACGGCTGCACCGCACCCATCATGCGGACGTGACCTTCGTAGTGAATGGTGTTGTCGCCCATGGAGCAGGCAAACACCGACACGTGCTCGGCGGCGAGGTGTGGCGCGCCGAGGATCGACTTGTTGACGTCGATGTAGGCAATGATGTCGTCGACCTGCTGGTCGTCGTATCCGAGCTGCGTGAGCGCACGCGGGATCGTCTGATTGACGATCTGCATGTTGCCGCCACCGACCAGTTTCTTCATCTTGACCAACCCGAGGTCCGGCTCGATACCGGTGGTGTCGCAATCCATCATCAACCCGATGGTGCCCGTCGGTGCGAGCACCGAGGCCTGGCTGTTGCGAACGCCGTAGCGATGCCCACCGCTGACCGCGTTTTCCCAGGCCTCGCGACCGGCGGCCAGGAGATCAGACGGGATGGCCGCTTCATCGGCGATGTCGTAGCTGGCGTCGCGGTGCATCTCGAGCACACGGAGCATGTGTTCGCGGTTGGCAGCGAAACCCTGGAACGGCCCGAGGCGAGCGGCTGTCTTCGCACTCGTTGCGTATGCGTGGCCGGTCATCAGCGAGGTGAGCGCTGCTGCCCAGGCACGACCGTCAGTCGAGTCGTATGCGTGGCCGAGAGCCATCAGCAGTGCACCGAGGTTGGCGTAGCCGAGGCCGAGCTGACGGAACTGGCGGCTGGTTTCCCCGATGGGCTCGGTGGGGTAATCGGCCCGACCGACCAGGATCTCCTGAGCCGTGAACATCATCTCGATGGTGTGCATGTAGGCACCCACATCGAAGGTGTCGTCAGCGTCGAGGTACTTCAAGAGGTTGATCGACGCCAGGTTGCACGCCGAGTTGTCGAGGTGCATGTACTCCGAGCATGGATTCGAACCGTTGATGCGGCCCGTGTTGTGGGCGGTGTGCCACGTGTTGATCGTGGTGTCGAACTGCAGGCCCGGGTCGGCGCACTCCCAGGCCGCCTGAGCGATCTGCAGCCAGAGATCACGGGCACGGATGGTGCGAATCACTTCACCACTCGTGACGGCCTTCAGGCCCCAATCGGCGTCTTCCGCGACCGCTTGCATGAACTCGTCGGTGACACGGACGGAGTTGTTGGCGTTCTGGTATTGGATGGAGAACGAGTCGGCACCGTCGAGGTCCATGTCGAACCCGGCGTCTCGCAACACGCGCGCCTTGCGTTCTTCTTTGACCTTGCACCAGATGAACTCTTCGATGTCGGGGTGAGCGACGTCGAGAATGACCATCTTTGCGGCACGACGGGTCTTGCCGCCTGACTTGATGGTGCCAGCGGACGCGTCTGCGCCACGCATGAAGCTCACCGGACCCGACGCCGTACCACCGCCTTCGAGCAACTCGTAGCTCGAACGAATGCGAGACAGGTTCACACCCGAACCGGACCCACCCTTGAAGATGACGCCTTCTTCGCGATACCAATTGAGGATCGAGTTCATCTTGTCGTCGACCGACAAGATGAAGCACGCGCTGGCCTGTTGGGGGACACCCGCTACGCCGATGTTGAACCAGACGGGGCTGTTGAACGCAGCACGCTGTGTGACGAGGATGTACTTCAGTTCGTCAGCGAAGGCTTGTGCCTCGTCGTGCGATGCGAAGTAATCGCCCTCCACGCCCCATTGGGCGATGGTGTGCACGACCCGGTCGATGACCTGGCGCAGCGAACGCTCGCGCTCGGGGAGGCCCAACGTGCCCCGGAAGTACTTCTGCGACACGATGTTGGTGGCATTCACCGACCAGGAGGTGGGGAACTCGACGCCGAGTTGCTCGAACGCCACCGTGCCGTCTTTCCAGTTGCTGATGCGCGCATCGCGCAGCTCCCATTCGACCTCGTCGTACGGATCGACACCGGGCGACGTGAACAACCGATTCAGGCCGAGCCGGACGCGGCCGCCTTCGGTGGTGTCGGTTGCAACAGTTGCGACAGAGGTGTCGGGCGCCAGTGACATGTGGGACTCCAGTAACGAGGTTGACGAGTGTGAATCAGTGCGGTGTTCGGTGCGAAAGCTTTTCCTAATAGACACAACATGTAGATCGCTGGTCCTGTTCCCGAGTGCTTCACCCACAACCAGTTGTGTGCATTGCAGCCCGGGTCGGGTATTACATCATTGTAGTTACAGCCCTGTCAACGTCATCGACGACCGAACCCTAAACAATCCGCTGACCTGCCGCGACGCGCCCGATGAGACCAAACCGAATCTGCCACTCAGCCCGCTTCGACTGCCAGACGAACCGGTGCGACGGCGCGATACACAGGTCCAGAGCGACTGCTCCATGCATCAGACCATCGGACACTCCCCAATCAAGTGCCATCCCGAGCCTCCATAGCCTTTGCCGTGTATCGCGCCGCCTCCGGCACGAAGACGACAACCTAGGGGTTGACACCTGTGGAACGGAAGGGGACAACACTGTGAATTGTGAAACTTTCTGTCGTCGCCCTGTGGACATACCGAGGGTTTCCCACAGGCACGACCCCCAAATGAGCAACCACGACCGCTATGAACGCTGCGACGACCACGTCGCGTGCGAACATGGCCGGGCCATGTCAGACCACCCCGCAGAGCGCACGCTCCGCAGAGCGCGACACCACCGAATCGTCCGTCATGGATGACCGCCCGGTTGTTCGCTGCGTGTACTCGCGAACACGGAGTACAGCGACGGGCCACGATCGACTGGGCCAACCAGTTCACGACCTCGCGTCCTGGTACGACGTCGATCGGCCCACGGTGCGCGGGCGTCCGTGGGTGGCGCTGAACATGGTGTCCAGCCTGGACGGGTCGGTTGCGGTGCAGGGTGCATCGGGCCACCTCGGCAACGCAACGGACCGTCAGGTCCTCGGTGCACTGAGATCAGCCGCAGCCATCATCGTGGTTGGGGCAGGTACCGCACGACGAGAGGACTACGGCCCACCCCGCAAGGTTGGCCAGCGCATCGCTGTCATCACGAACAGCGGGCAACTCGATGCCGGGAGCCCCCTGTTCGCAAGTGGTGCGGGGTTGGCAATCACCCATGAACAAGCCGAGGTACCGCCTGGCATCGAAGTGCTGCGAGCCGGAGCCAGCGAGGTCGACCTCGAGCACGCCCTCGGTCAGCTCAGCAGCATGATCCCCACTGGCGGTTGGGCGATTCTGGAGGGAGGCCCATCGCTCAATGGTGCACTCCTCGATCTCGACCTCATCGACGAGGTGAACGTGACGACAGCGCCACAGCTCGTCGGAGGAGATGGGCAACGGCTGGTCACCGGAGCGCACGAGGAAGCACGACCGCTCGAACTCGTCCACCAGCTCATCGACAGTGAGCACTACGTGTTCAGCCGATGGGTGCGACGCGATCGCTTCGATCGCCGGCTTTCCTGAGCAGCTCGAGTTCGTTCTGGAAGTCGGCTGCAGCATCGAAGTTCTTGTAGACGGACGCAAACCGCAGATACGCGACCTCATCCATGAGGCGAAGCCGGTCGAGCACCGCCAGGCCGATCAGACTGCTGGTCACCTCGCCGGCTACGAGCCGAATCTCGTCTTCGACAGATGTGGCGAGTTCCTCGACTGCTTCAGGATCAACTGGTCGGCCCTTCGTAGCCGCACGCACACCGCTCACGACCTTCTCCCGGTCGAAGGGTTGCATCACGCCGTTGGATTTGACCACGACCAGCGGCACCTCCTCGGCCCGCTCGAACGTGGTGAAGCGATATGAACATGCGAGGCACTGGCGGCGACGACGCACCGAGGAGCCCTCCTCGGCCAAACGCGAGTCGACCACTTTGGTCTCGTCGACTCGGCAGCCTGGACAGATCACACGGCAACGTTAGTCGGGGCTCAGCCGTTCACGGCAGCACGAGCCGTTGCCCGGCATAGATGGCAGCACCGCCGTTGAGCTCGACCAACTTGTCGACGAACGTGGAAATCGCCACTTCGCCCCGATGCACACCCGCAATCGACCACAGCGTGTCGCCGGGCTGGGCGATGATGGAGCTTCGTGCCAGTTGGCCCGTGGCGGCGGAGGCAGGTACGCCGCCCGAGCCAACCAGCACGTCGTGGGCGGCCACCAAAGTGACCGCCGCGATGATGGCGGTGAACGACCCGACGACTGCTCGCCGACGTCGATACACCGCAGCCGACGGACGGTTGACCGGAGCCACCCGACGAGACGACAAGACCTCGAAGCGTTGGATTCGAGCTGACCCGACGGGGCGGCTGTTCGAAATGTGTGGTGAAGAAATCGCTATGGACATGACGGCTGGGCTCCCAACAAGCGGCGAACACGTGTACGCCGAACATTTGTACCCGAACGATCGTTCGATGTCAACGTCAGACGGAGAAATTCTCGAACACACGTACTTCGAACAAATGTTTGACCTCGCCCCCGAACGCCAGTACGATTGCCGCATGGTCGCCAACGCCAAACGAATCACTCCCCGTCAACGTCAGGTGCTCGAGTTCATCGAGACACAAATGCGTGACCGGGGCTTCCCGCCATCGGTTCGAGAAATCGGAGAGGCGGTCGGGTTGACTTCACCGTCCACCGTGCACAGCCATCTCAACACGCTGACCAAACTCGGTTACCTGCGACGAGACCCCACCAAACCCCGTGCCATCGAGGTCTGCTGGGATTCGAACAGCGGCGCAGTCCTGGAACGACGACCAGTACGACACGTCCCATTGGTCGGCGATGTCGCTGCCGGTACCGACGTGCTGGCGCACGAGAACGTCGAAGAGCTCTTCCCGGTACCTCAAGATTTCACCGGAGAAGGCGATCTGTTCATGCTTCGGGTGCGCGGCGACTCGATGATCGAGAAAGGAATTCTCGACGGCGACTTTGTCATCGCAGTACAACAGAACACTGCGAAGAAGGGCGAAATCATCGTGGCGGGCATTCCCGGCGGCGAAGCAACCGTCAAGACCTACCAGCCCGAGGGCGCAGAGGTGGTTCTGCTCCCTGCGAACTCAGCGTTGCAGCCGATGCGATTCCCAGCGAGCGATGTGTCAATCTACGGTCGGGTCGTCACTGTCATGCGGCGCCTCTGACAGCCGTTCCGCCGGCTGGTGCAACGGTGGCGGCGTTAGTGGCGTAGCCGACTCCCGGTCGAGCGCCCGTGGCGGAACCGGTGGAGCAAACTGCGGTGCTGGCAACCGACGTGGCAATGGGTCAACTGCCGGTGGCACCCTCAAGGCTTGTGTGGGCGACGGCCACGGTTCGCCAGGTGCCACAGAGCCCACCGGCCGATCTGGAAGATGCGGGTTGACTGGTCGCTGCGTCGTCGATACCACCCCTGTGATCGAAGGGTCGCTCGGAGGCCACGTCACTGGTGGTGCGGGCGGTATCGGGCGGCTCCAACCGGGGCCGTCAGGAACGCTGGCGGTGGACGCGCGACGAGACTTGCGACCACTGAGCACCAAGAGCAACGCGCCGAGCACTACACCTGCAATGCCAAGCAGCATGGCGAGGCGCCGCATCTCATCTCGCGCCTCCACGGGGTTACGACCCACGGCCGCAACGGTGCTGGTATCTGGGCCAGACACCACGATGTCCACCGTGACCGGCGACGCCACTTCGAACGAGGAGTACGACTCACCCGAGCGGCCATCTTGTTGATAGGTGACCGACCGGTCACGAACCGTCCGCACCGGCCCCTCGGCAGCGATGAGGGTGAACGAGAACTCGCTGCCGGGTTGGCCGGCCGGAACACACGGCGCGACATCGGATGCGGTGCCCGACCCATCTGGAACAACGGGCGAAGCACCAGACTCCTCGTACACGAAGAATGTGCCAGGGTCGGCGAATCGAAGTGTCGTCGCACAGCCGACCTGAGCCCGCGCAAACGTGGTGATCGTGTTCTCGAATCGACGTTCACCAACGATCACCAACGCAATGGCGCCCACTACGCCAGCGCAAAGCAGCAGCCAACCCACCGCCGCTGTGACACCTCGGCCCCTCGATTTCCCTGCCATCAGGTCTCCCCCATCGCTGGCTGTGTGGTCACGTCGAAACGCTGAGTCGCCGTGCGACGAGGTCGATTCGTTCGTCAGGTTGTACCACGGCGACCCGAATATATTCGGCTCCGGATGCTCCGTAGAACTCTCCTGGGCTGACCAGCGCTCCCCCTTCGGTTGCCAGCCGCTCGGTGAACGCCCATGCATCGCCCACCCGAGCCCACAGATAGAACCCGCCGTCGGGCAAGGTGATGTCGAGGCCAGCCCACTGTTCGAGGACCGCTGCCATGCGTTGGAGCCGCGACAGATAGCGACTGCGTTGCACCTCGACATGGTCATCGTCGTCGAGCGCCACCACACCAGCTGCCTGGGCGGGTCCGGGCACCATCAGGCCGACGTGCTTGCGGACCTCTCGGAGGTAGTCGACGAGATCTGGGTC
>JBBREA010000112.1:0-10660 GCA_038203385.1 Acidimicrobiales bacterium
CCGAGCGTCGACAACCGCACACGACGTCAACGCCTACTTCGACGCGAGCCAACCACACAACAAAGCAGACACCCGCGATCACCGCCCCCTCAACCCCCGAAACCGCCGCCCTTCAGAATCCGATCGGTGGATCGAAGCTAAGGAAGATGGCGACCGCCGGTATCGTGAGCTAGTCGACGCACTGGTTGGGATTGCCGATCGGACCAGGGACAGATCGGGACTGGAGGGCTGGAGCGCCGATTCTCTCTAGCTGTCGCACTCGGGTCAGCTGATCGCTTAGAGCTCGTGTGAGCAGTTGGCCAAGCACATAAGCTGCGCCGATGGCCACTGCTCTTGTGACTGGATGCTCGACGGGGATTGGGTTCGCGACAGCGCTCCGGCTGGCCACGGAAGGCTTCGACGTCGTGGCGACTATGCGCAACCCGGACAAGGACGGGGAACCGCTGTTCGGGGCTGCCAGCGACGCCGGCGTCGTGTTGCGGCTGCGAGCGCTGGACGTTCGAGACGATGAGTCGGTCCGGCGAGCGTTCGAAGGGCTCGACGACCTGGAGGTGCTCGTCAACAACGCAGGCATTGTGTGGTTCGAGTCGGCGGAAGAGATGAGCGTCCAATGGTGGCAGGACATTTTCGACACCAACCTCTTCGGCCCAGTGCGATGCATGAGGGCTGCACTGCCCATTCTTCGAGCCCGTGGCGGCGGCTGCATCGTAAATGTCAGTAGCGCTGCGGGCTCGGTCGCCATGCCGGGCACCGCGGCGTACGGCTCATCGAAGGCTGCGCTGGAGTCGGCCAGTGAGGTGCTGGCGATCGAGGGGGCACAGCACGGGATCCGTGTTGTCGTCGTCGAGACTGGGGCCACGATGACGGCGATGGGCTCGAAGATCGAAGCGCCGGGTCGCGATTCCCCGTACTGGCCTGCGATGCGGAACACAATGGCCTTCCTTGCCTCCCGAGGAGATCGGAACTCAGCGCCGGATGAGATAGCTGAAGGGATCGCGCGAGCGATCAGAGACCCGAGCTGTCCCTTCCGAATCGCAGTCGGCCAGGCGGCGCCCGAGCTAATGGGGCTCCGCTCGCGCCTCTCCGCTGAGGAGTGGATCGCACTGGCCAACCGGCCCTCGCGCGAATTCGTCGCAGCAATCGACTCGGCTGAACCTGCGTTTGGATACTGATCCGCACGACCGCTCACACTGAGACTCAGCGGCCGGCACCGGTCGAACCGTCGGCTCCTCGCAGCCTGCGCGTAGCCGCCGGGCAAGCCGGCGGCAGGTGTGGCGGCGCTCGGTAACGCGCGCCACCCACGAGCGCGATAACAGCCAGAGTGCCGTGTGCCGCCGAGAGAGGTGACCCACTGCACTTCGCATGATTATCGGGCGCGGGTCCGCGCTTTCCCGTTCGCTGTTATGAGCGGGCCTCGGGCACGATCGGAGACTGCGCCAGCCCGGTGGTGTGCACGGGAGGGTGGAACCGGCGTGCCTGGTGGTTGGGTGACTGTGTTCAGGATGGGGCTGTGGATGCTGTGCGGGTGGTGCGGATTTGGTGGTGGGCGTAGGCGACCACATCGCCGGGTTCCATCGCGGCGCCGCTGGCGGTGTGCTGGTTGAAGGCGGTGTCGCCGAGCACGGCTCGGAGGTGGGCGACGACGACGGGGAGGTCGCCGACGACCGTGGCGGCGGTTTGGTCGTGGGTGGTGGCGCCGTAGAGGGTGGCGGCGACTTGGGGCTGTTCGTCGTGGTCGAAGAACACGGCGAGGTGGGCCAACGTGACGGCGAGTTGGGGTTTGTTGCCGGCTTGGTGGAAGGAGTCGAGTGCGGTGTCGAATAGGTCGAGGGCGTGTTCGCGTGTGCCGTGCACGGCTTCGAGTCCAGCCAAATTGGCGGCGAACACCGCCTGAAAGATCGGGACGCGATGTGTTGTGGTGTAGTCGAGCCCTTCACGATACGCGTGCAGGGTCCGCGTCGGATCGTCCTGGGTGAACGCCCTGCCGTACCCGTGGAGCGCGTAGGCGACAAACCACGGGTTGGCGTGACGGCGGGCTGCGGTTACGGTGTCCTCGGCGATGGCCATCGCCTCCGCCTGCCTTCCAACAATCGATAGGAACAGAGGCAAGATGCACTGGCCGTGCAGGCCGGCGGTTCCGGGTTGGGCGGCTAGGGCGGCGGCGAGTTCCACGGCACGCTCGAACCGACCGGCGTACATGTGCGCGTTCGCTTCCCTGTAGTGTGTCCAGCCCGCTTCGAAGGGGTCGTAGCGGGGATCGGGTTCCAACCGGGTGGCGGTTTCGGCGTAGCCGACGGCCTCCTCGGCCCGACCGATGTTCGTGCACACGCTGGCGGCTGTGTAGAGCCGGGGTAGTTGTGGGACCTGGGCGGTGGTGGCGGCGTCGAGGATTTCTTCGGCCCATCCGACCGGTTCGTACCGTTGCAGAGCGTTGCTCAACATGGTGCTGTGCGCGGCGATTGCGGTGGCGGTCACCAGATCATTGCGGTCGGTGGTCCAACGGAACCCGGCGCGCAGGTTCGCGAACTCGGCGTCCACCCACTCGGTCGCCGCGTCGTAGCCCGGCCCGTCCCACCGGTCCCACCAGGTCTGGGCCTGGGCGGCGTAGAAGGCGGCGTGCCGGTCCCGGACGTCGCTGATGGCGTCGTTGGCGGCGAGTTGGTCTTCGGCGTATTGGCGGATGGTTTCCAACATGCCGTAGCGGGCGTGACCGCTGGTCTGGTTGATCGTGACCAACGACTTGCGGACCAGCGAATCCAACACGTCCAACACCGTGTACTCATCGAGACCATCCTGAAGGCTGACAGCTGCTGGGAGGTCGAACCCGCCGGCGAACACCGAACAACGACACAACACCGCCCGTTCGTCGGCGTCGAGCAGCTCGAAGGACCAGCCCACCGCGTGACGCAGGGTTTGGTGGCGTTCCAGGCCCCGGCGTGCACCGGCGAGGAGACGGAATCGGTCATCCAACCGGTCACGGACATCCTGGGCGGTCATCGACACCATTCGCGCCGCGGCCAACTCGATCGCCAGCGCGATCCCATCCAGCCGGGAACAGATCTCG
This sequence comes from Acidimicrobiales bacterium, assembly GCA_038203385.1. Classification (GTDB taxonomy): domain Bacteria; phylum Actinomycetota; class Acidimicrobiia; order Acidimicrobiales; family Ilumatobacteraceae; genus Ilumatobacter. The sequence continues at coordinate 3,065 of JBBREA010000112.1, forward strand.
CTCACCGCGTCGCTGTCGGCGTCGGTGAGTAGAGCGAAGGCGGGGTTCGCCGCCCTGGCGCGCTCCACGAACAACTCCACCGCGGCGGACGCGTCACCTCCAACGTCCAAGGATGGGACCGGCCACAGGTGCTCGGCGCCGACCCGCAGCCCTTCCCGGCTGGTCGCAAGCACCTGCACTGTCGACGTCCCAGCAAGGATCGCCTCCACCAGATCGGCCGCCGCGTCGATGACGTGTTCGCAGTTGTCCAACACCACCAGCAGCCGCCGCCCCGACAGCGCCTGGGTTACCGCCGCGGTCACCGACACTCCCGCCTGGGCGGTCACCCCCAACACGGTCGCCACCACATCCGGCACCGCCGCCGGGTCACCGACTGGGGCCAACTCGACCAGCCACACCCCGTCACCGAACTCGCCGGTCAACTCCGCCGCGACCTGAACCGCGAGCCGGGTCTTACCCACCCCACCCACGCCGGTCAACGTGACCAACCGATGCGCCCGGACCAGTTCGCACAGTTCCTTCACCTCAACCTCACGCCCAACGAAACTCGTGGACTGCACCGCCAGATTCCCCGGCACTGCGTCCAACGTCCGCAACGGCGGAAACGTCGCCGGCAACCCCGCCGCCCGCACCTGGAAAAGATGCTCCGCGCCGGAAAGATCGCGTAGCCGACGCTCACCCAGATCAACCAGCCCTACACCGGCCACCAACGCCGCCGTGGAATTGGCGACCAGGATCTGGCCGCCATGACCCGCCGCCATGACCCGCGCCGCCCGGTTCAGCGCCGGCCCGAAATAGTCATCCCCCCGCAGCTCCGCGGTTCCAGTCCCGATCCCCATCCGCACCGGCAACCCCAACCCCAGCTGTGCGTCGACCGCCGCCGCCACCGCGTCCCCCGCCGCCGAGAACGCCGCACACACCCCATCACCGGTGTGCTTAAACAACCAACCGTCGTGGCCCTCGATAGCGTCGCGCAGCACCGCGTCATGGGTAGCCAACGCCAAACGCATCGCCCCGGGATCCGCCTCCCAACGACGCGTTGAACCCTCGATATCCGTGAACAGAAAAGTCACAGTCCCCGACGGGCGAACCACGCACCGGAGACTACGCCCCAACCACGGAATGCGCACCGTCGACGCGTCCCGAGCATCCTTCCCGGGCGCCAACCGCGCTGCAGTTCGCCGGAAGCCGAGCGCACGTGGTGTTTCGCGTGTGGGGATTACCGAGTGCCTTCGACTGCGTCGACGTCGGCCATCCGTGACCTAGCAGAGCGGCAGCTATGCGTGGGCTGAATTGTCTTGGCATGTCATCGTCCCCGTGGCCCAATGAGCTGTCATAAGCGTCGCTGAGGTTTACGAGTTGCCTACCGGTCGCGTGTTGTTCTCCGACAAACAGGGACGCATGCTGCGGGCGACTTGGCACCTCGATCAGCGGCTCGTTGGCCGTGACCTGGTCGTTCGCGATTGCGTTCCGCTAAACGTCCACCGGACAACGTCAGGCGATGCGGTGGCGCTGGCGAGGTCGAGGGCGGCGGGTGGCGCTCATTCCGGGGAGGAGGTGTTGGTAGGTGGCCATGGTGACGCCGGGTCAGCGTCACCATCGTTGGTCGCCGAGTCGGGCCCGAAACGGCGGGGGGTTCCGGCCGCGTGCGAGATGAGCATCACGGGGTCTCTGCGGCGGCTTTGATGCGCTCGAGGGTGGTGGTCATCCCGGCGCGCAGGTCGGCGTCTCGGTCGGTGCTGCCCACCCATTTCTCCGTCAGTTTGGACATGAGCTTGGGAAGTGGTCGCTCGACGTCGTAGGACTCGGTGAGCCTCGTTCCCGTGGGGGTCGGCTCGAGGCGGTAGCGCCACGTGTAGGACCCGATGCCGGGACCGCTGCGGTTGAACGCGAACTCGCGGCCAGGATCGGCGGCGGTCACGACTGGCGTGTTGAACCACGGTGGGCCACGGCGACCTTTGTTACGTGCTTTGAACCTGGCGCCGACGACCGGCGCAGTTGCGCCGCGTGCCCATCTGCAGGAGCGGCACTCCGGGCTCCACTCGCCCATGCGTGTGATGTCGGAGACAAGCGCATAGACCTTGTCGGGTGGGGCAGGGATGTCGATCGAGACCGAGTCGTGGCTTCGGCGTTCTGTCATGGCGGTGTCCTCGCAGTCTTCAGTGGTTGATGGTGGCGTAGCAGGTGAGGCGGTGCAGCATTTGCAGCACGGACAGCCATGTGATGATCTCGACGATCGCGGCGGGCGACAGGCCGCTCTCGCGACACGCGTCGACGGTCGCGGCGTCGATCCGGGCGGGGCTGTAGGAGGCAGCGCGGGCCAGACCGAGTGCCGCCCGCTCGGCGCAACTACGCGCCGGCGACGCCGTGTCGTCACCGGCGGCATATCCGGTCGCCTGGCGGAGCGTGTCGTTGTCGACACCCGCATGACTGGCGAGCACCCGGATGTCCGCGGCGAGGCGCTCGTCGCGCACGATCGCGGCGAAGATCGCTCCGACGAGCACTTTGACGGTCATGCCGACGACCGAGGTCGACGGATCGAGGTTCTGCTGGAGGATCGACGCGATGCTGCGGCGGGCGCGACGAGAGTGCAGCTGCTCCAACACCGGGAAGTCGTGGCCAGTCCGCTCGCGCAGGAAGTGGGCGACGTCCGGCCACGCACTGGGTGTCGGTCGCTGCCACTTGCGGTCGAATCGGATTGCAGCGGGCAACAGCGGGAGCAGTCGCATCCTCGTGCGCATGCCGTCGACGGCAGGCGCCGGCTGCAGTGGTGCCGTGGAATCGAGCTGCGTGCCCGCCTTGCCCGCTGACCAGTCGGGGCCCATCGTCGCCGAGACCTCGCTGACGACGGACTGCTCGAGCTCGACGCCGATCGCGTCCATGAACTTGTTCAAAAATCCCATCATGACGGCTCCGAGCACGATCCACTCGGCGTTGCGCTCACCGTAGACGTCGACCAGCTCTGCCCGCTCGACGGGTGTGAGCTCGCACGGGATTCGCGCCACTGACCGAGCGACTGCGATCGTCGCGAGTTCGCCACGCGTGAACCGGTCACGGTCGGGAACCAACGCTGCCGCGACCTTGTCGGGGGAGGCGCCGCGGCGCATCGCGAATGAGCAGCTGTGCGCCGAGCAGTACGAACACTCCGCCGTGCGGCTCGCCACATACATCGCGAGGCCGACGACGCCTGCCGGCGGTCCACCCACACCCAGGACAGGGACCGGCAGGTTGAGAAAGTTCGGCACCATGATGTTGTAGGTGCGGAACGCAGGCGGCCAGATCTCGAGATATCGGTCGCAGTTCGGCACAACCCCGAGCACCGCGTCGACGAGTCGGAGCAGCGCACCGTAGCGGTCGTCGAGCACATCCCAGCCGACCCGCGCGTCGTGCAGCAGGGGCGTCAGCGGCGCAACAGCAAAATCATTCGTAGGTTCGACGCTCGACCAGTCCATCTTGATCCCCTCCAACACCGGCAGCCGCCGGTTGACAACACACTCTGTCACTGCCAGCATGGCCTGTCAATGACAGATTCACTGCGCCCTCGACAAGCCGCACGCCGCACACTGGTCGAGCGAGAGATCCTTGACGGGGCGTGGGCGCTCATGGCGCGCGAGGGTGTCGCTGCACTGAGCGTCCGCGAGGTCGCGCGTTCCGTCGGCCTGCGACAGCAGTCGCTGACCCACTACTTCCCGACCAAACAGGCACTGCTCGATGCACTGTTCGCAGATGGCTTCACTGTTCTGCGGCGCACGCTCGAACAGATCGCGCCGACCGATGACCCCATCGGCAGCATCATCGAAGTGGCCGTGAACGTCGTCGACTACTGCGTGGACAACCCCGCCCGCTACCACCTGATGCTGCAACGAACGCTCCCAGGTTTCTCGCCTAGCGACAACAGTCATCGGGTTGCACTCGGCTGCCTCGACATCCTCGTCCAGCGCCTCTCCGCCGCCGAAATCACCGACCCCGCCGACGTCGCCCTCATTCGCGGCTTGATCAGCGGGCTCGCCGCCGAGCAGATCGCCAACGACCCGCATGGCCGAACCTTCGCCGACCAAACCGACCGTGGCATCCGCACCCTCGTCACCGCGATGCGCGCAACAGACACGACCCCAGCGCCCAAGTCACGAAGCCGCAGCGCACCACCACCCCGAAGAACCGCATGACGCAGCACCCCAGTGCCCCGTTCGCCAACGCCCGAGCTCTTGCGCGCTAAAGAACCAAAGTGAAGCGCCGACTTGATGACCGCCCGATAACAGGCGCACAGAACCCCGGATTCAGTTCGACGAGCGCACTGCAGTGCGAAGCCCTTATGAGTGCCCCATAGTCCCAGGCCATGGCGGCCCAGAAGCGTCACACAACGCCGGTCCGGGGACGAGGTCAGTGATGTTCCGAATAGGTAGCGCCTCAATTCCTCTCATGTGATCTGGTCACCGCCGTCAGTGGCCAATCTCGCTGCTACGTTCCAGAACGCCTCCATTCCAGACGCTTACATCCCATCCAAGCACCGACCGAACGGGGCCAGTTCGGGTGTCGAGCGGCGGTGGTCGGGGAGTCGGGCAGGTGGCGCAGGGAGTCCGCACTACCGGCCGACGGGCTTTGGGTGCACAATGGAGCGATGCGGAACGCCGTCCAACAGAGCAGGGCTGAAGTCTTGGCAGAGTTGTACGAGACCGGAGCGCTCGTGGCGAGCGAACGCGATGAGGAAATCATTGCTGAGCTCACGGCGACGTCAGAATGGGGAGATGAGCTTCGGCGGCTGGGCGAGTCCGACTCCGACCTGCTCGACAACTGAACGACCGTGATCGTTGTCGATGAGTACATTGTTCTACGCGTGCTGGCCGGCTCCGGCGAAGTCGCCGGCGTGCCGGACGGAATCATGGGGCTCACGTATCTGCGGCATTGGCGCCTCGTTTCGGCCATTGCCAAGAGTGAGGGCGCTGGGCGGCTCAGCCGCACGCTTTCCCAGCTCGATCCGAGTAGGCGACGGTTCATCGAACAGCCAGATGCCCGGTTGCTCCAGGTCATCGATCCGCGGCCGCTGATCTTGTCAGCAGGGCGAGCCCATGGTCTGGTCGGCGGACTCAGCGCCCTGATGGCTGAGACCGTTGCCGCCTGTCTGCATCACGAGTCTGCGTTCTACGTTGGTGATCCACAGAACGCGACTGGAGTTCTCGCCGATAAGGCTCGCTCGCTCGGTATCGACATCATCAGTGTCTGACGTTCCTCGGCAGGCAGCACCGGGCAGTCGACAGCGAACATGGCCGGTAGGGATTCGTGATCGCTGTCAACTGATCGTGGCCGTATCCGTGCCACTGTGGTGCCACTGGCAGGGGTCAAGAAGGGTCTGCAGTGAGGTTTTACGGTCATCGGCACGCTCGCTCGCAATGCATTCGGACCTGGGAGAACGCACTCTCCGGAGGTGTTTGCGCAGGTCAGAGAGTCGTACTTGAAAACCGTTGAGCTCGCAAGGGCTCCGGGGGTTCGAATCCCCCTCTCTCCGCCAAGTAACCCCTGCTGGAGTGGCATGGCGGCCCGATGGGCCCGGCGCAAGGGGTGGCGGGTGGCCGGAGTGTGGCGACGAGTTATGCGGTGGGGAACAATCCGAGGTGTTGTCGGTGACTGAGACGATTTAGGGTGTGTCGACGGTGATTTCGTCGACGGTCGACAACCTGGGTCGCACCATCCAGTATCAGGTCGCACCATCCAGTATCAGGATGCGTCGGGGACGGTGACGTCGACCGCCTACGATCAGGCGGTCGGGTGACGTCGTCGACGACATCCAAGTCGGGGGCTTCGGTCACGGTTGGGGCGTCGTATGACTCGTCGGGTCGCCTGTCGGCGAACACGATCGACGGTGCCCTGGCGGCGATGGTCAACTATTCGGACGCCGGTGAGGTGGCGTCGGTTGTGTATAACCATGGATTGGGGTGACGACGAGGCCGACGATTGTGCGTGACGTCCGGACTGGCGCGATGCAGAGCCTCAGTCACGCTCTGGTGGGCGGTGCGGTTGTTGATGCGTGACCCGGTCGGCGTCTGGTCGGGTGTTGACGAACACGGCGGCCGGGGGGACATGGTCCTATGTGTATGACGGTGCGGGTCGTTTGGATACGGCGACCCGTGGGGCGACGGTGTGGGATTACGGATACGACTTGAACAGTAACCGAACCAGTTTGGCGAAGACGGGGGCGGCGACGGTGACCTACGGGTACAACAGTCAGGACCAGTTGACGTCGATGACGGGGACTACTGCACCGACCTATGACGGTCGGGGGAATACGTCGACCGTCGCTGGTGTGACGCTGGGGTGGGATGCGTCGGACAGGAACACGTCCCTCACCTCGGGTGCGGTGTCGGTGTCCTATGCCCGGGATTCGGCTGATCGGGCCCGGACTCGGACGCAGGGGGCGACGGTTGCGACGGATCTGTATGACGGCGGTGGTGACGCGCCGATCGGTTTGATGACCGGAGCCACGGTCGCGGAGTGGTATGTCGGTTTGCCGGGTGGGGTTACCCGTACAGTGCAGGCCGGCACGGACACCTGGTTGTTCCCCAACATCCACGGCGACACCATGGCGACCGCGGGTGACAGTGGCGTGAAGACGGCCGGCCCGTTCGTGTACGAGCCGTTCGGGACGCCGGTGACCGGCGGTGCGGACGTGACCGCGTTGACTGCTGAGTATTCGTGGCTTGGTCAGCATCAGAAAGCGACCGAGACAGAAATCGAGAACATCACCCATGGGTGCGGAGCCGGTCCGTTCGGCTCGGCCCAGCGCTTGGTCGAGACGGTCGAAAAACAGCGCGCGGTTCGGCAGCTCGGTCAGCACGTCGTGAAAGGCCCGGTGCCCCATTTCCAGTTCGACACGTTTGCGTGAAGACACGTCGAAGAACACGTTGCGAATCCTGGTTCGCCCATTGACCGTCGCGAAGGTGATTCGTTGTTCCATGTGGTGCACGGAATCGTCGATGATCACTCGGACCTCGAGCGTCACCGGGGAGAGCGTTTCTGCTCCTCACTCGACGGCCCGAGTGACCAGATCCACATCGTCCGGGTGGACGTGCCGCAAGAGCGCACCGAGGGTCTCCACGACACCGATGCGGTCGACGGTCTGTTGGTTGCAGAACGTGAGGGTGCCGTCTTCGAGGTCGGCCTCGACGACGTAGGCGTGAATCCCGTCGAGCAGGTTCTCGAATCGTTGACTGGCAGCCGATTGTTTGTTCTTCAGATACGACACCACGTTCGAGGTGGCGACGGCGCAACCGAGCTGCGGAAGGACGTACGCAGCCATGGTGGCATCACCGTGAACCACCGCCGCGAGAACCAACACCGCGCTGCCGAGGACGGCAAAGCCCTGCACCCGTCGAATGGGCACCACTATGGCGTCAGTTGCCGTCCACCATGCAAACGACGCGACCCACGAGGACCTGGGGTCTACACCGGGGCATCGACCATTAGCAGGATGCGGAAAAGCGGGGTCTGTGGTGTGGGGTGAGTCTCGGCCGATCTGATCGGCTGTTTCGGGGCGGTGTCTGGGGTGGGGCAGGTCTTGGTGGCCCCACCAGGGGCGGGTGATTGTCCCGGCGTGGCCCGGTT
>JBBREA010000113.1:0-10610 GCA_038203385.1 Acidimicrobiales bacterium
CCGGGCACGACGGTCAATGCAGGGACGACGGTTTGTCGATAAGCGAGGCGGGCCGGAGCCGGGCGACCGATCGGGATGCCGGCACGTTTGGTCACACCCGCACCGGTGTCTGTGACACGACTGATCGCGACGTTGGCAGCACCAGCCCCAACCGTGTGGATTTCGATGCTGGCGAGTGTCGTGGCATCGAGGCTGACATCACTGTCATCATCGATTATCAGACTGCGGTCACCGGGCAGTTCCATGATCAGTCGGTGTGTGAAACCTCTGACGGTGCCGTGCTCCCACCGGCATCAGTGCAACGGCTGCTGTGTAACGGGCTGGTCACCCCGGTGATCATGGATTCCAACGGCAACCCGTTCACCCTTGGTCGTAGCGTGCGCCACGCCAACCGAAAACAACGACGAGCGTTACGGGCTATCTACCGAAGTTGCGGCTTTCCCGGCTGCGACGTCGGGTTCTGGAAATGTGAGATCCACCACATCCTCCCCTGGGAACTCGGAGGAACGACCGACCTGCAGAATTTGTTGCCCATTTGCTCACGGCACCACCACGTCATCCACGAAGGCGGCTGGCAACTCCACCTCGCACCCGACCGAAACCTCACCATCACCCAACCCAACGGCCAAACCTACGGAACCGCAACACCCGACATGAACCGCCAAACAGCACACAGTCGGCCCTGGCCCACTGGCCACAGCATCGGCCAGCAGGCCCCGGAACCACCCAACGAAACCAACCGAACCCAACGGGTCGACTGACCGCTAGCGCAACCAGTTCTAACGCTCGTCCGGCCCGATGAAACGTGCCAACAGATGAACCTCCTCGCTGGATAAAACGCACAACTGGGTGCGCCCAGCACCAACCCCGACAATCCAGGGGACGCACGTTCCCGAGACGCCGTCGAGCATCGTCGGCAGCGTTCCCGCGGCAGCAAGCCGCATCACCACCCCCGCCCAGCATCAACGAGCAAGCGGGTGCCGGCAATCTCGATCAGTGTCGATGGACCGGCACGGATCGGGTCCGGCAGCGGGCTTCCCGTTCCGAGTGTGGTGACAGCGATCGTCATCACTCAGCTCCGGGCATGCGGTTGGCCGCGATGAAGTCGTTGATCACATCCGCAACTTCGCCGGGACGATCTTCCTGGAGGAAGTGTCCACCGCCTTCGATAGTGGTGTGTGGCTGGTCACGGGCTCCCGGGATCCGTTCGAGGAACGGCTTGTCGCCTCCGGCGGTGATCGGGTCCGCGTCGCTGAACGCGCACAGGAACGGTCGTTCGAACGACTCCAACGCTTCCCAGGCGCGGTGATTGTCGGCGGCGGCGGGGTCGTCGGGCGATGTCGGTACCAAAGTCGGCAACACCCTTGCTCCGGCCTTGAAGCGATCATCCGGGAACGGAGCGTCATAGGCAGCGATCTCAGCTGGCGTGAGCCGCCGTTGACAGCCGCCGCTGATGATCTGGCCGACCGGGAAGTCTTCCGATGTCTGGGAGTAGTGCTGCCACGCGAGGAACGCCTTCGATGGTCGCGCACTGCCGGTGGGCAAGCCGGTGTTTCCGATGACGATGCGGGCGAAGCGTTCAGGGGCGGACGCGACAACGCGTAGCCCGACGAGCCCACCCCAGTCCTGGCCGAAGAACGTTGCGCCGTCGATGGCGAGGTGATCGACGAGCAGTTGTCGCGTCCATTCGACGAGTCGGGCGTAGGTGTAGTCAGATCGTTCGGTCGGCTTGTCGGAACGACCGAAGCCGACGAGGTCGGGAACGATCACCCGGTTGCCGGCTGCCGCGAGGGGCCCGATCATCTGGCGGTAGAGGTAACTCCATGTCGGTTCGCCGTGCAGCAGCACGATGGGCGGTGCGGTTGGCGGGCCCTCGTCGAGATAGTGGACCCGCAGACTGCCCCCATCCAGGTCATCGACCTCGGCGTAGTTCGGGCCGAAGTCAAAGTGGGGCAGATCGACGAAACGATCATCGGGCGTGCGCAGTGTCTCCATGACGGTCTCCTTCGGGGACCAGCGGTTAGGTCGCTTCGTTCCCATTGAATCCACTCGTCATTCCGCTGATCCCCCGAATCTATTGGCGTCGCCAACCGGACGGGCTCGGCGAAGCCTCCCTATCCGCTCGGCTCCTCATTGGCGGGCGTTTTCAGCTCGGGCATCGGCATCGGCCACGTCCGCGAATCGTTCAGGTGAGGATTGGATCACGATTTCGTGAATGGACCCGGTGTACGCGTACGGGGCGGTGTAGCGAGGTGACACGGCTGAGCCGTGGTCGAAGCCAATGCTCGGCCCGATCGATGACATCATCCTCATGTACAACGGCACATCCACCGCGCCAGCAGTGTGACCGTCGACGAGCAGTTCGAGGCTGCCGACCATCTGTGGGCCACGACGCATGCGCAACTCCAACTCCACCTCGCCGATCGGCAACTCGTCTGCTGTCTCCAGCACGGTGTGATTGCCGAACGCGTTGTAGTCGATGACCAACCGGCGACCTTGGACGAACAGCGACATCCCCGAGTTCTGCGTGCCGGTGGCGAAAAGCACGCCAACATCGTCGGGGTCGAGATTGACTCTGGCGATGATGTCGGCATTGCGCCCTGCGATCGCCGCAGACGCCTGGCCGGGCATCGGCGACATCGGTGGCCGATACACGTATCGGCGAGACGTCGGATGCGGGGAGCGATCGCGAAACCGGGCCCCGAACAACTGCACGCCGCGATCATCGAGCGGGTACACACCGTGACGTTGGGCCTCGTGCTCGAACACATCGATCAGGTTGGCCAGGCGTTCTGGCTGAGATTCGGCGAGATCGTTGCACTCGGAACGATCAGCGTCTAGGTGATACAGCTCCCAGCGTTCGCCGTCGTAGTCAGCGCCGGACGTGTGCTTCAAGACGGCCTTCCAACCCTCTGCGATCACGGCGAGACTTCCACCGTTCTCGAAGTACTGCACACGATTGGTGGCAGGGGCAGACCGGTCAGCAATCACCGAGGCGAACGAGTGTCCGGTGACGGGCAGTTGACTCAATCCTCGGCGCACCGTCGGCGCCTCGACGCCCACGAGGTCGTACACCGTCGGCACGAGGTCCGATACGAACACGAACTGATCGCGATGGGAACCGCGCTCAGATTCCGGAACGCCATCGGGCCAGTGCAGAATCATCGGCACGTGGACGCCGCCCTCGTGAGTGTTCTGCTTGTACCAGCGATACGGGGTGTTGCCGCATTGGGCCCAACCCCAGGGGTAGTTCGTGTGGCCGTTGGGGCCGCCGATGTCGTCGATTCTGGCGATCGCCTCGTCGGGCGTCTCGAGAATCCCGTTGAAGAACTTCATCTCATGCATCACGCCGAACGGGCCACCCTCTTGAGAAGCACCGTTGTCTGCCAGGACGAAGATCATCGTGTTGTCGAGTTGCCCGAGGCGCTCCAGCCCGTCGACGAGACGTCCGATCTGAACGTCGGCGTGATCCAGGAACGCAGCAAATGCCTCCTGCAGACGACAGGCGAGCCGCTGTTCGTTGTCAGACAGCGAATCCCACGCCTTCACACCCGGGTTGCGCGGCGCCAGCACGGTGTCAGGTGGAAGCACCCCCAGTTGGAGTTGACGACGGAACCATCGCTCGCGTACGACGTCCCAACCCTCGTCGTACCGGCCGCGGTACTTGGCGAGGTATTCGGAAGGCGCCTGGTGCGGGGCGTGCGTCGCACCCAGTGCGACGTAACCGAAGAACGGTCGGTCAGGGCGAATCCCTGTGAAATCGGCGACGATGTGCAGGGCCTGGTCGACGAGATCTGCCGTCAGGTGGTAGCCCTCGTCGGGACCGGAGGGAGCGTCGATCGGGTGGTTGTCGGCGACGAGTTCGGGATGGAACTGGTCGGTTTCACCATCGAGAAAGCCGTAGAAGCGATGGAATCCGCGCGCTAGTGGCCACTGGTCGAACGGGCCGGCGGCAGAGCATTGCTCCATCGGGGCCAGATGCCACTTGCCAACGCAGAACGTGCCGTAGCCGGCGTCGGCGAGCACCTCTGCCACCGTGGCTGCGTGGTTCGAGATGTGCCCGAGTTGGTTGGGGTAGCCGGTGACGAAATTCGATATCGAACGCATCCCGACCGCGTGGTTGGATCGACCGGTGAGCAGAGCGGCCCGCGTCGGAGAGCACAACGGGGTGACATGAAAGTTGGTGAACTGCAGGCCGCCGCCCGCCAGCACATTTATGTTCGGCGTGTCGATGTCTGACCCGAAACACCCGAGCTGTGCGAACCCGAGATCGTCGAGCAGCACGACGACCACGTTGGGGGCGTCTTCTCCGGGATGCGGCGCCTCCGCGAACCGCGCTTCGGATTCGGCCACCGTTCGACCGATTCGTTGGGCGTCCGCCATCAGGCCGGAGTGACCGTGACGGCGACCCCGTTGAGCGCGATGTTGCCACTGATCTCGTCGTAGAACTGTTCGTCGGTGAGCACGTTCGTGTTGACTCCGCGGTACTCCTGCGCGATCCGCAACCGAACCCCCGGAAGGTTCTGCCCGAAACCGTGGGGAATACTGACTACCCCAGGGCGAATGGCGTCGGTCACCTCGACGTCGATCTCCACCTCGCCGACACGGGACGTGACCCTGGCTGGTGCGCCATCGGCGAGGCCCAGCCGGTCTGCATCGTCGGGGTGAATCTGAAGGGTGCAGCGGTTGCGGCCCTTGGTGAGGACCCGGATGTTGTGCATCCAGGAGTTGTTGGACCGCACATGGCGACGACCGATGAGCACCATCGTGTCACCCCGGTCGCGATCGAGCGACGAATGGAGGCGCTCCATGTCGGCTCGGATCTGATCGGGAAACGCTTCGATCTTTCCGGACGGCGTGCGCAGCAGATCGGGAACTCGGTCCGGTACCAGTGCGCCAAGGTCGATCCCGTGCGGATTCGCCTCGAGCGCGGCAAGCGTGAGACCGTCGGGATGTGACCCGAAACCGTCACCAAACGGTCCTGTGCGCAACATGATGTCGAGCAAGCGTTCGGGACCGCTTCGTCCCTCGAGTTCGACGTGGATCTCCTCGGTCTTGCGCCCGTGAGCCGGCCCGTGCTCATCTCGCACCGCTGCGTCGACGTACCCGGCAGCGATGGCGTCGTCGATCGCGGTGACGTCCGCATCGATTCCTCCACCCCCAAAGATCCCGGCGAGCCTCAGCATGAGCTCCCACTCCGTTGGTTGGTCGTCATCGAGGGGGAGAACTGCGGGCGAATAGTTGGCCACGTTGTGCACGGCGAAGTTGAGGAGCGCAAGGTCGTAGTGCGACTTCTGCAGCACACTCGGTGGCGGCAGGATCACGTTGGCGTGACGCGTGGTCTCGTTGATGTACGGATCGATGGCCACCACGAACTCGAGCGCCGCAATGGCCGCATCGAGTCGACCAGAGTTCGGGTTCGAGGAGACCGGGTTGCCCGCCACGGTGAGGAGCGCTCGCACTTGACCGTCGCCGAAAGTTTCCATCTCTTCGAGCAGCGCTGTCACCGGGAACTCACCGAACGATTCGGCGCGTTTGCCGACGCGGCTGGTGACTCGGCCGAACTTCGTGCCTCTGCCGGACCCGGGCTTGCCTTTCGTCGACGGCTGCCCGGTGGCACCCGTGGGGAACATCGCGCCGCCCACCCGGTCGAGGTTGCCGGACAGGAGGTTGACGATGTCGACCAACCACGAGGCAAGCGTGCCGAACTCTTGTGTGCAGGTGCCGATGCGCCCGTACACCGCAGCGGTCGGTGCGGCGGCGAGTTCGTGGGCAAGCGTGCGGATGACGTGGGCGTCGAGGCCGCAGGTCTTCGCCACCGACTCGGGCGTGTAGCGCGCTAGTGCTTCGACCACCTCGCTCAGGCCGTTCGTGTGCTCGGCGAGTCGACCAATCTCGGCGAGCCCTTCTCCATCGAACGTCATGGCGATCGTCGTGGCGATGGCGGCCAGGAAGTGAGCATCGGTACCGGGATGAATCGCGATGTGTTGGTCCGCCTTCTCAGCGGTCTCGCTGCGACGCGGGTCGACACACACGACCTTGCCGCCGCGCTCTTGAATGCTCTCCAAGCGGCCAGGAAAGTCTGGGGCAGTGCACAGTGATCCGTTCGATGCGTACGGATTGGCGCCGAGCATCAGGAGGAAATCGGTGCGATCAAGATCCGGTACCGGTACCGCGACCGACCCGAACATCATGGCTGCCGACATCTCCTTCGGGCGCTGGTCGACCGTACTGGCCGAGAAGCGGTTGTGGGTGCCGAGCGCGGTGATCAGCGTGCGGTTGTAGAACAGCTGAGCCATGCTGTGAGCGCCGGGATTGCCGAAGTAGATGGCGCATGCGTCGCGTCCGTGTTGTTCGAGGAGGGGCAGCAACCCGACTTCGATCGTGGCGAACGCCTCGTCCCAGTCGACCTCGACGAACTCGCCGTCGCGCTTGACCACGGGCCGACGCAACCGGTCGGGATCGTCGTGGAGGTGGCCGAGCGTCGAGCCCTTCGGGCAGATGAAGCCCTGCGAGAACACATCATCACGGTCTCCCCGGATGCGCTTGACCGTCTCGCCAGTGCCGTCAGACTTGGGTTGCAAGGTGATCTCGAGCCCGCACCCCGCCTCACACAGTGGGCAGGTTCGAATCGCGGTCCGCTCACGGGTGGTCTCGTCCATGGTCGCCATCATCGCACGAGGTGTGGAAGTCCGACGACGTCGCCGTTGCGATCGCCGACGAACGGAGCCCAACACGCTCAATGCGCTTCGGCGGTGAAGCTTCGCCGAGCCGGCCCGGTGGGCGACGCCAAGAGATACGAGGTAGTTGAGCGGAATGACGAGTGGATTCAATGGGACGCAGCGACCTGTCCGCGCGTCCCCTTAGGCTCCACTGCGTGCCCACCAAGCCCACTCGGCCGAATACCGAAACAATCGTGGAATTGGATCGGGCGCATGTGTTGCATCCGTATCAGGGGTTCGACAGCTTCCGGCACGACGAGGTGTTGCCGATCGCCGAGGGGTCGGGTGCCTACCTCGTAGACACCGAGGGGCGTGAGTACATCGACGCCGTCGGTGGCATGTGGTGTACCAATATCGGGCTCGGGCGCGACGAGATGGCCGACGCCATCTCCACCCAGGTGCGGGCCTTGGCCTACGCCAACCCGTTCGCCGACATGACCACCGTGCCGGCGGTAGAACTGGCCGCCCGCCTGGCCGAACTGGCACCTGGCAATCTGAACCACGTCTTCTACACCTGCGGCGGGTCCACCGCCATCGACGCCACCTTCCGACTCATCCAGTTCTACCAACACGCCCTTGGTCGGCCGGGCAAGCGCACCATCATCAGCCGGGTCGACGCCTACCACGGCACCACGTTCGCTGCAGCCTCCATCGGTGGCAAGCCGGGTGACCGCATTCCCGGATTCGACTACCTCGACGACCGGATCGTCCATCTCTCGTCGCCCAACTACTACCGCTTCGGCGGCGACCGCACCGAGCAGGAATTCGCCGACCACCTGGTCGCCGAGTTCGAAACCACCGTCGATGAGGTGGGAGGCCCAGACAAGGTCGCAGCGTTCTTCGCCGAGCCGATCATGGGAAGCGGCGGCGTGATCCCGCCTCCGGCCGACTACCTTCGGCGGGTGTGGCAGCTGTGCCGCCAGCACGACATCTTGTACGTGAGTGACGAAGTGGTCACCGCCTTCGGTCGCTTGGGTGAGTGGTTTGCCAGCGACACCATGTTCGGAATTCAACCCGACGTGATCACCACCGCCAAAGGACTCACCTCCGGCTATCTCCCGCTCGGTGCGTCCATCTTCAGCGACACCATCTTCGACGTGATCGCCGAGGAGGGCCACGGCCGCTACTTCGCCGTTGGCTACACCTACAGCGGTCATCCGGTGTCGTGCGCAGCCGGGCTGAAGAACATCGAGATCCTCGAACGTGAGCGACTGCTGCCGCACGTGAAGCAGGTCGGCCCCTATTTCATGCAGCGCCTACAAGAACTTCGCGACCTGCCGATGGTGGGCGACGTGCGCGGCTCGCATCTCATGGCGTGCGTGGAATTCGTGTCCGACCAGACCTCGAAGTCGCTCTACCCAGAGGAACTGAACATCGGCAAGCTGGTGTCGAACGCATGCGAACCGCGCGGACTGATCGTGCGCCCGATGGACAATCTCAACGTGATGTCGCCACCGCTTGTGGTGACCACTGACGACGTCGACACCATCGTCAACACCCTGCGCGAGGCCATCGTCGAGGTACGCGCCGCCCTCCACGCCTGATGACTGGGAGCACGAAGTTCACGAGCTCACGTTCCACACCCGATGAGCCGACCAGCGTTGCGTCGGCAGCTTCACGCATCCGGTTGAGTTCCTCCACACACTTCCGTGGAACTGCTCGACATCGCTAACCGCTCACTCGTCGAACTCGCCGGAGGCGACGACGTGATGAGCGAAGAGATCGGCAGCCGTTCCTTGCGCAACTCGCCGAGCGCCGAGCGCCGAGCGCGCGACACTATGCGCCGAACAGATCTTCGTAGGTCTGTTGCACTCGCCGTCGATCGACGTCGAGAGCGTCTCCGGCGTTGACGGTCTCGACGACGAGGCGAGCCTGTTCACAGAATGCGTGTACGCGGTCCCCGCCACCGTTCGCAGTTGTGGCGTCGACCACCTGCCCGATCATCTGCAGTAGGTAGACGGCGACCGTGGGCTGGTTCGTCGTGGTGGTACGCAGTTCGGCGAATGCAAGTTCTGCCAGGTTTGTGTCGGTGAGCGCGTGCGGTGTGAGGAGATGTCTGCCCTGGTCATCGTCGTAGGCGGTTGGCACGGGCGGCGACGTGAGCCGCTGGACGAGGACGGTTCCCAGGTGGAAGATTGCGTCCTGAGCGGTGGTCGGGTCGTTGATCCCCGGCGAGAGAGCCCGTAGCGCAACGTCGACCAGTTGGCGCACCCCATAGCCGGGGTCTTCGCTCATCGTACGCGTCGCCCCGAGACGCACGAGTCGCCTGAGGCCGTCGGTGATCTCGTCGAGTCGATCCTCCGGGACCGCCGGCCAGATGGTGCACAGCGGCGTCGAACGAATGGCGTAGCGACCGGCCTCGGTTTCCAGCCAGACCGTGCTGCCCGGCTCCAGCATGGAGAGCAGGCTGCGACGGTCGATCCGTTGCACCCAGCCGTCGTCATCGAATCTCACGATCGTGACCGGATTGCCATCGGGGCCCGACAAGTCGATTGAGGCAGCAACTCGAAAGCGGTCGTCGGTGGACGGCTCGCTCGAGGTGGAGACGGACTGTTCGACGATGCCCCTCAGAATGACACTCACATCCATGTTGCGGGAGGTGTGGTTGATCGCAGCGACCACCGCAAGGACCGCAAGCACCCCGAGGAACAGTCCGATCGAGACAGCAAGTTCGGGAACGACCTCCTCGCCACCTTCGGCAAGTGGCCCACGGACGCGTTGGAGTGATACGAGGCAGTAGGTGAACGTTCCCACCACGAGGGCAATGACACGACGATTGAACGGGTCGCGAACCAAACCGTGGATGACCCGCGGCGAGAACTGGCTCGACCCTTGCTGCATGATCAGGAGCGACACCGAGAACGCGACGCTGGCAAAGGTGATCGTGGCTGCTGCAGTCGTCGACAAGACGCTTCGGGCGCTGTCCACCGTTGATCGACCGACCCAGTCGCCCGCCTCCACACCGACCATCAAGCGGGCGGCAACGAAGGCAACGACCACGGCAACCGCGGGCAAGAAGAAGAAACTAGAGCGCAGCCTGTCGGCCGCCGCACGGCCACCCTGAACCACGGTCGACGAGCGAGAGACCAGCGTCATGACGATTCCTCGTTCACGGATCGACAAGATCGCGGCGCAGTGGTCCTGTCGACGGGCTCGAACATCTGTCGACCGATCACACTCGCTGCTTCCGCCATTCGACCGGAGCGTAGCTGTGACCACCTCTGCGCGTCGTTCAGTCGTGTTTGGGAGCCTCTCGCAGTGGGTAAAAGGAGGATCATGGATGCAATTTCCCTCCTTAAAGAAGACCACCAGACCGTAGAACAGTTGTTCAAGCGGTTCGAGAAGGCTGGAGACAAGGCGCACGTGCAGAAGCGTCAGATCGTCGACCGGATCATCGAAGAGCTCTCGGTCCACGCAGCTATCGAGGAGCAGGTGTTCTACCCGGTCGCCCGGGCGACGGTCGACGGAACCGAAGACATCGCCCTCGAAAGCCTCGAAGAACACCACATCGTCAAGTGGTTGCTGTCGGAGCTCACGGACATGGACCCCGCACACGAGCGCTTCGATGCGAAGGTGACCGTCTTGATCGAGAACGTTCGTCACCACGTCAAAGAGGAAGAGAACGACTTCTTCCCCAAGGTCCGTAAGCAGCTCAGCCGCAACGAGCTGTCCGATCTGGGCGAAACGCTGGCCGACGCCAAGAAGTCGGCCCCGACCAAGCCACACCCGCGTATGCCTGACTCCGGCCCGGCGAACATGGTGGCAGGAGCGATCACCGGCGTGGTCGACCGCGTTGGTGACAATCTGAATGGCATTGCGCAGGGCACGGTGACCGCCGTCCAGGACCTCATCGCTCGCTTCACCGGGTCAGACCGACCGAAGGTGTCC
>JBBREA010000114.1:0-10243 GCA_038203385.1 Acidimicrobiales bacterium
ACTTCTTCGAGCACAACCGGAAAGAAGCGACCGAAGCGATCCTGTTGACCGTCGACGTGGGCGTTCAGGCCGCCGGTCGGCCCTAGGAACTGCTGACCACGTTGTGCCTGGCACAACGTGGTCAGGAACTGCTGACGCCCATCGCTCCCGGCGGTGGTGGTGGCGGTGGTGGCGGTGGTGGTGGAGCGTCGGTCGTTGCCACAGGGCTCGGCGTTCCGGCTGCGAAACCGCCGAGCAGCCCGCCGCCGCTCACGAGGGCGTCGAGGAAGCCTCGCACCGGACTGTTGGCCACACGGGGGTCGCTCTGCAACTGAGCGATCTCCGTGCGATTGGCGCTGAGCGTTTCTCGCAACGTGCGGCCGTCAGGGCCGATCTGATCGAGCATCGGCGTGCCGTCGGGTGCCTTGGCGTTCTGCAGTGCTTGTAGCTGGATGCCTCCGGCTGCAGTCATTGCCGCCGCGGAGAAACGGTTGGTGACAGAGATCAGCGCCGACTCGATTCCGTTGAACACCATCGCTTCATGCGCGACTTCGGGAGCTTCTTCGAGAACGGTCAAGCACTTCACGTAGCCGAGCCATGGGCTGTACTCGACCTGCACGCGCGAGCCCTGGCTGGCTTGGGAGTAGATGCGACTTCTCACCTTGAACGCCAGCACGTCGTCGTCGGAGCCGTCGTCGATGGCGAGGTAACGGCTGGGTTCGGAGTCTTCCCCGCCACCGAATTCGCGGCGGCGAATGAGTGACCCCTCCAACGTGCGACGCCGGAAGGTGTCGGCGAGGCCGAGCAGGAGTTGGACCACGCTGAACACCGCGAGCGCACTGAAGATCACGGTTGCGACCAGTCCACCGAGACCCACCCAGCGGCGTGCGCTCTCGGTCATTTCGATGTTGGCCTCGGCCAGACGGTTTCGCAGCGAGTCGCCCTCGGACGCCAGATAGAAGCCGGCCGCAGCCAGTGCACCGAAGATCGCGGTGAGGATGATGCCCACCAGCACCGCCAACAACGGGTGACGTCCGCGCCCTGGCACCAACGAGCGGTAGCGCACGGTGACGCGCCGCCACTCACCGGTCTCGTGGCTCCACGCACGCCGGTTGTGTTCGGTCTCGAACGGAATCTGACGCTGGACCGTCGGTGCCAGCCCGAGTGCTGTCGCATAGGCGAGGTGACGGTCCCACACGGCGACCGACGAGGCTGGTTTCTGCTCGAATTCACCCGTGTCGCGATAGAAGGTGCGCACGCCCATCCAGTGCGCCGCTGCGGTGCGACCGGCCGGGGTGTCGGTCTGAGCGTGAATGCTGACCACGCGGATGGCGAGGTAGATCAGCACCAGCCCGAGCACGCCTGCCACCGCGAGCAGAATGTTGCCGAAGGTGAGCCAGCCGTTCAGATCGTTCGTGCCAGTGGATGTTTCGGTGGCTACCCAGAACAACAGCGTCACGATCGCGACGAGACCCCACGCGCCGATCATGTGGGTGACGTTCCACCTGGGTCGGCAGAGCCCGAGTGATTGCCCGTGGGCGATGACGTCTCGACGAAAGCCCTTCACCCACCGGTTGGACACGCCACTCGGTCCGAGCGTTAGCACCGGTGTTGGCACGATGCCGTTCTTGGCGTGCCGCTCGATGTGATCGAGCACGCGCTGCTCGTAGGCGGTGAGCGCGTCGTTGATCGGGCGGCGCTGGCGCGTGCGAATGATGGTTTGTTGCCCCTGGTCCTCGATGGTGAAGTAGCCGCGTGCGGCGAGATCCACCACCGTTGCGGGAACAGCATCGTCCTCTACTCCGAACCCACCGGTGAGCAAGTCGACGATCGCAGGCGGCTCTGGACCCAGTTCCATTCCGGCTGCCGCAGGGACCACCTTGCGTGGTGCGGTGGCGCGCCACATCCACATCAGCGAAAGCAGCGCGAGCACCGACGAGCCAAGCACGATCGCGCCGACGCCGACCCCTACTTCGTAGGCGCGCACGTCTTGTGGTGCCGTTGCCAGCAGCGAGTAGTAGCTGTCCATCCCGCGGCTCAACTTAGTCATTCCCCACGCCGTTATTGACGGATTCATTCCCCTGCGGTGCAGCGCGTCGGTCGATCGCAGGCGGGTTCGTAGCACAAACCGCACGCCAAGTTGGCAGCACCCGCTCGTAACGCTTCGTTCATCAGATTGCACCTCACGCGAAACGACGTCTCCGTACTGTGCGCGGCGTACACCACCACCCCCCGTACAGATTCAGAGGTCCCATGCGCAAGCATTCCAAGCGTCGATCATTGCTGATCGGCGTCACCGCCCTATCCCTCATTGCTGCCTCATGCGGCGACGACGAAGAAGCAGAAACAGAAGCCACCACCGCTGAGACAGACGCCGAATCGGCGGCGACTGATCCCCCTACCGGCACCGAAGCGCCGGAAGGAACCGACGCTCCAGTCGGTACCGGGGCGGCCACTGGCGATATCTGCGTCGACGGTGACACCGTCACACTCGGCTTCCTGAACTCGACCTCAGGCCCGATGGCCATCAGTGAGCAGACGGTGCGCGACTCCCTGATGCTTGCCACCGAGGAGATCAACGCCGACGGCGGAATCCTCGGAAAGCAGATCGAGTTCATCGAGGAGGACGGCCAGAGCGAGCCGACGATCTTCGCCGAGAAGATCAGCAAGCTGCTCACCGAGGACAACGTCGCCGCCGTGTTCGGTGGTTGGACGTCGGCCTCTCGCAAGGCGATGTTGCCGGTGGTCGAGGGAGCGAACGGCCTGCTGTTCTACCCAGTGCAGTACGAAGGTCTCGAGGCTTCGCCGAACATCTACTACACGGGTGCGACCACGAATCAGCAGATCATTCCTGCGATGGAATTCTTGGCGTCGGAGGGCGTCGAGACACTGTTCCTGGCAGGGTCCGATTACGTGTTCCCCCGAACCGCGAACAAGATCATCAAGCAGTACGCGGCCGAGCTCGGTATCGAGATCGTCGGCGAGGAGTACGTTCCGCTCGACAGCGATGACTGGACGACGCAGGTCGCCAAGATCGCTGCCGCACAGCCCGATTTCGTGTTCAACACCATCAATGGTTCGTCGAACGTGGGCTTCATCAAGGCGTACGACGAGGCCGGTCTGGGCGCAGACAACTCACCGATCATCTCGGTCTCGATCGCCGAAGAAGAAGCACCCGCGATGGGTGTGGATCTGACAGGTCAGTACGCCGCCTGGAACTACTTCCAGAGCGTCGACACCCCAGTCAACTCGACGTTCATCGAGGCCTTCCAGGCCAAGTATCCGGGCCGCCCGACATCGGACCCGATGGAAGCTGCGTACACATCGCTCTACCTCTACAAAGGCATGGTCGAGAAGGCCGAGTCGTTCTGCGTCGATGCTGTCAATGCCGCCTCTGACGGCGTGACGTTCGAGGCCCCGGAGGGCACGGTCACGATCAACGGTGAGAACCACCACATTGCCAAGACCGGACTGATCGGCCAGATCAACGCCGACAACCAGTTCGACATCGTGTGGAGTTCCGAGGGACCGATCGAGCCCGATCCGTTCCTCGAGGGCTACTCGTGGTGGGACCCGGCCGCCGGCTGACGCCCGGCTGATCACAGTCCGCTCACCGGGGGTGCCGCGCAACAGCGCGCACCCCCGATCGGCGCTCGCTAGACGACGATTCGAAAGCAGAACGATGGATGCACTCACCACACCCCTTCTGACCGGTACCGCCACTGGCGCCATCCTGTTGCTAGCGGCGCTCGGGCTCACACTCACGTTCGGCCAAATGGGCGTGATCAACATGGCGAACGGTGAGTTCCTCATGGTGGGGGCTTACGTGGCATACCTCACCCAGCAGGTGGTCGGCGCCGCAGGCCTCTCCATCGTGGTCGCGCTTCCTGTCGCCTTCGTCGTTGCGGGGCTTCTGGGTTTGCTCCTCGAGGTCGCCGTCATCCAATGGATGTACAAACGGCCCCTCGACACACTTCTCGCAACTGTTGGTGTGTCCCTGGTGCTACAGCAGCTCGCGCAAGACATCTTCGGCGCTCAAGGCGACCCGGTCACGGCGCCGAGCTGGCTGGGTGGCCGCATTTCGGTGTTCGGCTACGAGTGGCCCCACCGCCAGCTCTTCACCATCGTGTTGGCCCTCGGCGCGCTCGGAGCCCTCAGCGCGGTACTGAAATACAGCATGTTCGGCCGACAGATCAGGGCGACGGTGCAGAATCGTCAACTCGCCGAGACCCTTGGCGTGTCGACCCGGAATGTCGACCGCATCACCTTCTTTCTCGGCTCTGGCCTCGCCGGCATCGGTGGGGTGGCCATTGCGCTGATCTCAGGTACGAACCCGTCGCTCGGTACCTCTTACATCATCCCTGCATTTCTCGTCGTGGTCGTGGGAGGTGTCGGGCAACTCAAGGGAACCGTGCTCGCCGCGTGGGCCGTCGGCGTGGTCACCGCCTTCCTGACCAACTGGATCAGCGGGAGCATGGCGCAGGTCATCACCTTCGCCATGGTCGTGGCCTTCCTCACGTTGCGCCCGCAGGGCTTGTTCACTGTTCGAACGAGGTCGCTGGCATGACCACGACCATCAACAATTCGCCAGGCAACAATTCGTCAGATAACAATTCGCCAGGCAACAATTCGTCAGGCACCAATTCGTCCGACGGCCCTGACGCCGGGGCTGCAGGGCGACGGATGCCGGGGGCGTTGCTACTCAACTCGTACGGCGCGTTGATCGCCATCGCCGTCCTGGCGTTCCTGTTGTTGGTGTGGGCTCCCGGCTCACTCAGCACGTTCCGGCTCGGCAACCTGGGCAAGTACTGCGCGCTCGCCCTCGCTTCCATGGGCATCGGGCTTGCGTGGGGTCGTGGTGGCATGCTCGTCATGGGGCAGGGTGTGTTCTTCGGTCTCGGCGCCTACGTAATGGCCATGCACATGAAGCTCGAAGCAGCGGGGGCCGGGGAGGTTCCCGACTTCATGATGCTGTACGGAGATGGCACGATGCCGTTCTGGTGGGAACCATTTCGCAGCGGGCCGTTCACGTTGTTCGCGATCGTGGCCCTCCCCGCAGCGGTGTCGTTCCTGCTCGGGTACGCGATCCTGAAGCGTCGGGTGAAAGGGGCCTATTTTGCAATCCTCACCCAGGCGATGGCGGTCGCGTTCGCGACGTTGCTGATCGCGACGATCAAGCAGACCGGCGGCTTCAACGGGTTGAACACTTTCTCGACTGTGTTCGGCCACAATCTCTACGACCCTGAGGTCCAGAAGAACCTGTACCGGCTCTCCGCTGGGCTGGTGATCCTGTTCCTCGTGATCCTCTGGCAGCTCTACCGGAGCCGGTACGGCGAGTTGCTGGTCGCCACGCGAGACGCCGAGGAGCGCATCCGATTCCTCGGCTACGACCCGGCCAACATCAAGTTGGTCGCCTTCATGGTTGCGGCGGTCATGGCGAGCATCGGCGGCGCCGTGTTCGTGCCGATCGCCGGCATCATCTCACCGTCCAACGTGGATGCGCCGGCTTCGATCATGCTGCTCGCCGGTGTCGCCCTAGGTGGGCGTGCCTCGCTCTTCGGTCCGGCGCTCGGGGCGATCGCGGTCGGTTACGGCCGGTCGACGCTCTCGGAGAGGTACCCGACGAATTGGACCTACTTTCTCGGAGCACTCTTCATCTTGGTCATCCTGTTCCTTCCGGGTGGTCTCGCCTCCCTGTGGCCCAAGCTGAGAACATGGTGGCCTCCATCTGTCACGGAGAGACGAGCGACTGTCAGCACCGGCGAGCCCCGTCGCGACGACGTCGAGCTCGCGGTCGATCATGGGCTTGATCACGGCCTCGAACAGCCCACCCGGACGGCGTCGGCGTGACCGCCTCGTTCCTCGACGAGGACTACCTGGAGATTCGCAACATGACCGTCGACTTCGACGGCTTCAAGGCCGTCGAAGGCGTCGACCTCACCCTGTTGCAGGGGCGACTGCACTTCTTGATCGGCCCGAACGGCGCCGGGAAGACCACACTCGTCGATGCACTGACCGGACTCGTCCGCGGCAGTGGACAGGCCATGTTCCGGAACCACGACCTCCTCATGATGAAATCGCACAAGATCGTTCGCCTCGGAGTTGGTCGAACGTTCCAGACCGCATCGGTGTTCGAACAGCTGAGCGTGCTCCAGAATCTGGATATCGCCGCTGGTGTGCACCGCAAGGCGCGCCAATCTGTGTTAGCCCGCGGCAAGGTTCCTGAGCGGGTCGAGCAAGCGTTGGAGACCATCGGTTTGACCGCGTTGGCGCATCGGCAGGCCGGGATCCTCGCGCACGGGCAAAAGCAGTGGCTCGAGATCGGCATGCTGCTGGTGCAGGACGCAAAGGTGATGTTCCTCGACGAGACGGTCGCGGGCATGAGTAGCGGCGAGCGCGAGGAGACCGGTGAACTCCTGAAACGAATCGTCGCCGACCGCACCATCGTCATCATCGAGCACGACATGGAGTTCATGCGCCGATACGCCGACTTCGTGACCGTGATGCACAGCGGCACCGTTCTCGCCGAGGGAACGGTCGCCGTGGTCCAGGCCGACCAACGCGTGCAAGCGGTCTATCTGGGAACTGCGACGGAGGTAACGACCCATGGCTGAACCAGTCCCCACGCCTGAAGCACTTCGAATGGCGGAACCGATGCTCGAACTGGTCGGTGTGACTGCGGGCTACGGGCGCTCGATGGTTCTGTTCGACGTCGATCTGTCGGTCGCCAAAGGCGGCGCGGCGGCGATCATGGGCCACAACGGTGCCGGAAAGACGACGCTGCTGCGAGTCGCAGTCGGCCTGATCCCGGTCAAGTCGGGGACGGTCCTGCTCGACGGTGAGGATGTCACCAAGATGCGTCCCAACCGAAGGGTGCGCAAAGGCCTTGGGTACGTCCCGCAGGGCCAACTCTGCTTCCCGCAGTTGACCACGTTGGAGAACCTGCAGTTGGTGTCGAATGTGAGGTCCGAGATCGACGATGCGCTCGATTCGTTCCCTGCCCTGACCGGGTTCCTGAGCCGGCCGGCGGGCCTCTTGTCCGGGGGGCAACGACAACAACTCGCCATAGCGCGAACGCTGCTCGGAAAGCCGCGGCTGTTGATCCTCGACGAACCGACCGAAGGGATCCAGCCCAATGTGGTCGCAGAGATCGAGGAAGTCATCGTCCAACTCACCGCACGAGGCGACTTCACCGTCCTGCTGGTAGAGCAGCATGTCGGCTTCGCGCTTCGGTCGACAGACCAGTACTACGTACTGGAGTCGGGTCGCATCACAGGCACCGGTGCAGGCGGAGAATCCTCGCTCGACGAAGTCCGAGCTGTCATGGCGGTCTGACACTCAAGAACCGAGCGGGGGCGAGGCTTGCCGAGCCTGCCGGCCTGGCGACGCCTACAGATGCGGGGGGAAGTGAGCGGAATGACGAGTGGATTCAATGGGAACGCAGCGAACTGTCCGCTCATCCCCGAAGCGAGGCCGGTTACACCGGGCTGGCAAGATTTGGGCTGGCAAGATTTGGGCCGGCAAGATTTGGGCTGGCAAGATTTGGGCTGGCAATATTTGGGCTGGCAATATTTGGGCAGACAACGTGCGACGCCGCGTGGGCGGCGACGAAGTGCGACGGGTCGGTGGTTCGCTCTCCGCTCCATCGATATGCCACGAGCGGCCCGCCCCGAACGGCGGAATAGTCGACACAGGCAGCATGGGCCGTGGCGTCGAGGTGCGGCCAAGTGCGCCAGTAGTGGCCGAAGAAGACCGGGACCGGGTCGACATACGCCGGCACCGGCGGTGCGTCGATCGTCTGGTCGGGCAAGCCCACATGCGCCGGTACCTCGCATGAGTGTGCGAAGTTCGGCGGCCGCGGATCCCACCAACGGAACCGCGCTTCGGTGCGGCGATTGCCATCCGTGTCGAGGAAGTCTGCACCGTCGGGCAGCCGCACCTCCGGCCCCTTGCACAGGTGCTCCACCCACCGGTATGCGTCGGTACCACGCGTGCTTGCCGCGACCATCAGCTCTGCGGTGACGTCGGCAGTACCCAGGCCGGCCATAGCGTCGGCATCCCAGCACGCGTGCACCACGCGGATGTCTCCGAGGTCGAGCCACAGCGGGAGGGTCGCAAACCATCCGATCGCCTCGGCGTGGTCGGCGCTGCCGTTGCCGATCTGCTGCAAGAACGCGGCGTGCTGAATGATGTGTTTCTCTGTGTGGTGCCGTAGGTGTTCGTGAGGTCGGGACGGATGATGCGTGAAATAGGCGATCGCGTTGAACTCATGATTGCCGAGTACTGCTTTCGCGGCTCCTGCTGCGACCATGGAGCGCGCGATGTGCAACACCCGTCGTTGCTGCGGACCGCGGTCGATGAGGTCGCCGACGAAGATCACCTGGCGCTGGGGGTGACGGAACGAGGAGCCGACCTCTCGATACCCCATCTGGTGGAGCAGTCGCTCGAGGGCCGCGGCCGAGCCATGCACATCACCGACTACGTCGTAGCCGGGCGGGTCGATCGGTTTTTCCACCGAGTTCGTCCTCCTCGCACGCCCGTGCAATGACGAACATAGCAACTTGGCGGGGTCGCGAATTCCGTCGGAGCGCGTCAGCAACCAGTTGCCTACCCAGCAACCAGTTGTCTACAGCGGGGCCGTGGATCGAGCCGACAGCCCTCTCACCGCGAACGCGGCTCGGGCGCCGGGCGAGTCTCGAGTTTGCCCTGCGTCAAGACCGACGTGTGTGCGCCGATGCTCAGACCAAAATTGCCCGCGCTGGCGTGCGCAACGACAATCGAAGTTCACGCCAACCGCACGAGGTTCGTTGCGGCACAGTCGGATCGCCGAGATCCAGCGCGAATCCAAGAAATCGATCCCGCTGAGATCGACCACCACATGCCGAGTTTCAACCCGGCCGGAGGCCACCATCACGACTGCCCTGACCTCCCGTTCGAGGTCGGAAAGGGTCAGGGTCTGTTGCCAACTGTGGGAGTGAGCGGCGGATCGAGTTCGTCGACCGTGAGTACCCCGGACGCAATGGCCTCAGCCATCTCGGTGAGGCCACGGGTTGTTGTTACGGGCGAACCTGCGGAGCTGTTGAAATGATTCGTCCATATCGACTTGGGCGCCGACCAAGGTGTCGACCAGTTCGACGAACGCACGAGCGGTGAGCGCTTGGGCGGGACACGCTTCCCTGTTCGGCGAAGTCAGACACGGCTCACTCATCCACCGCAACGTCAGGGCGGTCATCAGGAACGTCAGGGCGGTCATCGGGCAGACGGAGTCGGCGGGCAACGATTTCGGCCGCCACGACGCCGAGCGGAATGTCGTGTGCGAATGCGTGCCCGCGCATCCTGACCAGCGCCTCCGACGGATGGATCTGCAACTGGATGGCGACCATCCCGGAGGCCTGATAGATCTCGGCCCGGTACGTCACGGCGACATCGAGTTCCGGGGCGAGCACACACGGAGGTGCCCCTTCCTGCAAGCTCAACAAGGTGTTCGTGAGCACCCGGGTGATCGCCAGGCTGTCGTCATGCTGGGCCGCGCTCAGCTCGCCCTCAGCTTGCTGATACAGGGTCAAGACCCCCACGTTCGCGCCGGTTGCCAGCAGCGGATACGCGAACACGGCACCGATCCCGCTGGACCGGGCCAAATCGACGAACGGTGGCCATCGCCCGAACGCCGACTCGTCGAGGCGGGGGGCGTGCACCGCTTGCCGGGATAGATACGCGTCACGACAGGGCCCCTGACCGATCGTGAACTGTAAATCTTCCAACTCGGCGATGCTCGAGTCCGAGACGCAGATCGGCCCCTCCGTGTCGCCGCCCATCAACGTGATCCCCGCACCGGACACGTCCAACACCTCGACACACGCTCCACACAGACGAGCAGTTGGCGATTTCGCGGTTTCACGTGCGAACGCCAACGCAATCCGACCCAACTGATCACCGTTCAACGTGGACGTCCGAACGCTTCTGGCAACCGAACGCATTGGAACATGTGACCCTCCCGCACCTGGGCGACACCAACCCGACTGAGCGGTCACGGCGAAGACGCAGCCGGAACGTATCACACGCCAGCCACAACCCAGAACGGCCGGATCGCCTTACACCGTGCGCAAGAACGGCCACGGCAGACCTGAAGCGTCCTCCACGATGCGGGAAAGAAAGATGCGAGGATCGCACGTGCGCGCAAACCGTCAGGCACCCTCACGAAGGTGCCGAGTGAGATCGTCGGCGAGTGACCGCTCCTCGCGCTCGATGTGCCGTCTGGACCAAA
>JBBREA010000115.1:0-9996 GCA_038203385.1 Acidimicrobiales bacterium
GGGTCCGACGTTGCCGGCATTCGTACGACTGGGGTGAAAGACGGCGACGGGTGGCGGATCAACGGCACCAAGACCTTCATCACCAACGCCGTCTACGGCAACATGACGATCGTTGCCGCAAAGACCGACCCGGGCAACAAGTACGGCATCACCATGTTCCTGGTGCCCGCCGACACCGAGGGCTTCAGCGTTGCCAAGAAGCTCCACAAGCACGGCTGGCTGTCCAGCGACACCGCTGAGTTGGTGCTCGACAACGTCTGGGTACCCGACACCAGCGTTCTCGGCACGGTGCACCGCGGGTTCTACGAGACCATGAAGAACTTTCAGAACGAGCGCATGGTGCTCGTTGGGATGGGTGTGGGCGCCGCTCAGGCGGCGATCGATCAGACGCTGGAGCACACCCAGTCACGGCCCGCCTTCGGGGGCCACTTGTTCGACCTGGGAGCGATCCGGCAGCGCATGGCCATGAACCAAGCCAAGCTCGACGCCGTTCGGGCTTCGATGTACCACGCGGCATGGTTGGGCGACGCCGTGATGGGTGCCGGGGTCGACAACGTGAAAGAGATGTCGGGCGTGAAGGCGTGGGGTTGTGAGACGATCAACCACATCATGTACGACTGCATGCAGTTTCACGGCGGTATGGGATACATGCGCGAAACCCCCGTCGAACGCATGTATCGCGACGCCCGAATTCTCAACGTCGGGGGTGGTGCCACTGAGGTGATGCTGGAAGAGGTCGCCAAACGCTCCATCATCAACGCCTGACGAGAGGTGTCTGACACCAATCGTCAGGTCTCGCGAGAGGGGTCTGACCCCATTCGTCATGCATGATGTTCTCATGACTGTTACTCCCGTTGGGCGAATGCGTTCTTTGTTGTTCGTGCCGGCGGTGCGGCCGGACTTCATTGCCAAGTTGCCCCAGCGCGGCGCCGACGCCGTCGTGATCGACTGCGAGGACGCCACACCTGCCAACGCGAAGGCCGAGGCTCGGGTGAACGCACGCGAACTCACACCCGACCTGGTCGAACAGGGATGCGCCGTGGTGGTTCGGATCAATGCCGTCGACACCGAGTGGTTCGCCGACGATGTCGCACAAGCGTTACTGCCGACGCTTGCAGCGGTGATCGTGCCCAAGGCCGAATCCGTGGAGGGTCTCGACCGCGTTGCGTCAGCCCTCGCCGCCGCAGGACTCCCGAATCTTGGCGTGTTGGCCGGCATCGAGACGGCGCTCGGAGTCGCCGACGCCCGTTCCGTCCTCGGCCATCCGATGGTCGTGGCCGGCTACTTCGGCGCCGAGGACTTCATCGCCGACATCGGCGGTGTGCGGACACCCGGCAACGCCGAGGTGGCGTATGCGCGAAGTGCCGTCGCACTGGCCGCACGGCTGGCCAGAGTGCCGCTACTCGACCAGATCGTGTCCGACTTTCGCGACAGCAGGCGATTTGCGTACGAGGCCGCCGAAGCGCGGGCCCTCGGCTACAGCGGCAAGTTGTGCATTCACCCCAACCAAGTGGACCTGGCCAACTCGGCCTGGACTCCAACAGAGGCGGAAATCGATCGCGCCCGCCGGCTCGTGGCCGCGTACGAGGAAGCATCAGCCCGAGGCATCGCTGCGATCGACTTCGAAGGCCACATGGTCGATGAGCCACTGGCCACTCAGGCCCGCCGAATCCTCACGCTGGCAAACGATTGAGTCACTGAGCTCCTCGACACTCGGTAGGTCCGTGCCCGCTCGACGATCCTGACATGATGGAGCGTTATGACGATCGGTCAGTCGCCCGAGTCGCCGAACGACAAGGCAGGAACGCTCGTCGCCCTTGGCCTGATGCCAGTCGTCGTGATGGTGGCGATCATGTGGGTCGTCGAGGTCATCGACACGATCGCCAACGGGAGGCTCGACCGACAGGGCATCGAACCGCGCCAGCTGTCCGGGCTGGACGGCGTCGTGTTCGCGCCGTTCCTTCACAGCGGGTTCGGCCATCTCGTCGCCAATACCGTACCGTTCGTGCTGCTGGGTGGTGCGATCGCCCTGGGCGCCACGCAGCGATTCATCAGGGTAACGATCATCGTGGCGGTGATCGGCGGATTCGGCACCTGGCTGATCGGGCCGGCGAACACGATCCACATCGGCGCGAGTGGTCTGGTGTTCGGCTACCTCACGTATCTCATGGCGAGAGGGATCTTCGCTCGCAACGTCTGGTACCTGCTGGGTGGCGTCGTGACATTCATGGTGTACGGCGGCGTGCTGTGGGGCCTCCTGCCAAGTCCTGGCATCTCCTGGCAAGGGCATCTGTTCGGCGCCGTCGGCGGTGTCGTGGCGGCCTACATGTTGCACGCGGACCGCGACGACGCCGATGAATCGGGCGACCCGACCAACAGGCCGCGCCGCAGCCTGATGGACCGACTCAGCCCACCCGAGTTGTGAACAACCCGAGCAGACGGACCCGAGCAGACGACGACCCGAGCAAACGGACCCGAGATTTCGGACGCAGCGCCCAGATCTAGTCAACCTGACGCGATCAACTGGTCGACAGGGGCAAAATCATCGGTGAGTATCGGCGCATCGACGATCAGACGGGCCAGATCCGAGACGACCTGGCCACCGTCGCCCACATCGACTCGACGTTGGTCCAGGGTCAGGACGTCGATGGGCTGATCGCTGGCGATGATCACGGAGTTGCCCTGTTGGCCAGCCGCCGCTCCCGGGCCGAGCACCACGGTCACGTGCTCGAACACGCGGTGGAGTGTTGCCGCTTGAGCTGCCAGAAAGCGCTGCCCGGGTGCATCGATCACGTTGACCGCGTAGGTACCCGCCGGTCGCAAGACACGACGGACGTCACGGATGAACTCTTCGGTCGCCAAGTGAAACGGAACTGACCGGCTGCCGAACGCGTCGCCGATCACCACGTCTGCCGAATCGGTGTCGACTCTGACAAGCCCGAGACGAGCGTCCCCGATCCGTACATCGATCGAGGCACTCGGTTGATACCCGAACTCCGCCTTCACCACATCGATCAAGCCGTCGTCGATCTCGAAAACGACCTGATCCGTGTCTGGTGAGGTGGCCCGAACCTGGCGCGGAAGCGTCAAGGCACCGCCACCGAGGAAGACGATGTCGTTACGGGGTGCGAGTGCGATCACGTCGGCCAGTCGCCTGATATACCAGAACTCGAGGTGGCTCGGGTCGTCGAGATCGACGTAGCTGTGTCGCAAGTCGTCGAGCACCAGAGTGCGCCCGCTCGGCCGGTCGGCGTCAACCCTCACCGACAGGCAGTAGTAGCTGGTCTGCGTGTCACAGGGAGATGCGATCGTTGCAGTTCCGAGCAGGCCCAGCGCGGCGATGCCCGCAACGCTGAACAGTTGGCTCGACTCGACCACGAAGCCGTGGGCTCTGCCGACCAACCACAGCGCGACTCCTGACGCGATGAGCCCCGAACCAATCGTCACGATCAGCGTGGAGACCTGCGCCGCTGCGACGAGGAAGAATCCGGTGAAGAACGTGCCGACGATTGCGCCACCAGTGCTCCAAGCCGAGAGTCGTCCGACCGTGGCTCCCGTAGCGCCGAGATCACGCAACTGCAATTTGATGACGGACGGGGGAACTGCGCTCAACACCGTGGCGGCCGGAAGGAAGCCGAGCGCCGTCAGCGCAATGATCCACAGCCCGCTGCCGCTGCCTTCACTCGCCGAACCGACCAAGCGCACCGTAGGAATCGTTGCGATCGCCAGCGCCCCGCCGAGCATGAGCAGAGGCGGTAGCAGCCGCCGGGGATTCACCCGATCAGCCATCACGCCCCCGGCCCAGGCGCCGATGGCGATGCCCAGCAGGATCGTTCCGATGATGCCTGTGTAGGTCTCGAGGCTGACGCCGACGTACGGGGCGAGGAGTCTGCCGGCCAGGATCTCGAGCACGAGAACGGTTGCGGACGTGCCCGCCACGAGCACGATTGCCAGCCACGCCGGCAATGCGATCCACGCCGTCGGGGAGTCGTCGAAGGCGGGCGACTGCTGCTCTGGCACCGTGGTTATCGTAAAGCGTGATGCGGAGTGCCACCGCTACTCATGTGACCGTTGCTCACGTCAGGACGTCCAGAAGATCCCCGATGTTCACTGTCGCGATCGCAATGGATTGGTCAGCGACGCCGTAAGGAATGACAAGGGTGCCGTTGTGGGCGAGAGCGCCGCATGAATACACCACGTTCGGCACGTAGCCATCCTGGGTCTTGTGTGTCGGTGTGAAGAGTGGCTCGGTAGCACGTGCGACGACGCGAGTCGGGTCGTCGAGGTCGAGAAGAATCATCGACATCGCATACGTGCGCATCGGCCCGACGCCATGGGTGAGCACCAGCCAACCCCGGTCGGTCTCGATCGGCGAGCCGCAGTTTCCGAGCTGCAGCACTTCCCACGGCTCGGTGGGCACCTGGATGGTCGACGACGTCGGCCAGCAACGAAGGTCGGAAGAGAACGCGACCGAGTTCGTCTCGCGATCGGAGCGCGAGAGCGCCACGTACTCACCGCCAATCTTCCGAGGAAAGATGGCGAGACCTTTCCCAAGCGCTGCTGACCCGGCCATGGGGGTACACGTGAACGAGACGAAGTCATCGGTGGTCAACAGCTGCTGAGAAATGTTGTGACCGTCGTAGGCGGTGTACGTGGCGAGGTACGAGCGTTGCCCGCTGTCCGACGTGAACTGCACGAACCGCGCATCCTCCATACCGTGGCTCTCAGACGCTGCATGCGGCCACAGGACGCGTTCGTCGAGTTGCGAGCTGGTGGGAAAGGTGAGGGAGTACGACAACCCGGCGATCTGGCGCAGGTTGTTGACGGTCTGAGCAGAGTTTCGCGTCACCTGGTCTGCCATCAGGTCGGCAATGCGTTCCTCGAGCTGCTGGTCGTGGAAGGTCGGCGGGAGCGAGTCCAGAACGCCAGCAGCGTTCTCATTGTCGTCGCCACGCTCGTCGAGCCGCGTATGGAAGACCGAGCGGTGGTGCACGCCGGATTGGGGGGTGGCCGTGCGGCAGAACTTGCTGGGTGCATCCATGGTCACGTCGCCACCGGCGGTGACGGTGCCGGTGCGGAACCCGATGGACGATCGGTGGCCTTCGCCGATGCAGCGGACGCTGATCACGAACGATGCGTCGCCCGAGTCGTCCTGTACGGGGAGAAGCACAGCAGACGGATTGCACAAAGCAGCACCCTCGATCGAGTACTCGTGAGTGAAGGTTGCCCCCAGCAGCAGCCGTCGAGCGACCGACAAGTCCACGCCATGACCGATTCGGGAGGCGACGAGGTCCGCGTGGGCGACGAACTCGTCATGCAGATCGATGTGGCGACTACCGAATCGTTCGTCGATCGAAGCCATGGTCTCCTCGACGGTTGCCTCGTCGAGGGCAAGAATGCGATCGATCACTGGCGTTGCACGCGAGTCACCCGGGCCAGAATCCTCGCGGCCGGGAACGAAGAAGCGTGTGATGACTCGGCTGAGGTCCGGCGCGAGCCTGATTCCCGTATCGGTGATCTTCGGAAGTGTCATCGGCGCGTTGCCGCCACCAGGCGCGCCCGCTGCATCGTCGACACGAGTGCGAGCGTCGACTCCGCACCTTGGTTGTCGTTGACACCGTTGCGTTCCAGCCCGTCGTAGCCACCACCCGATGCGTCGTCGTACATCACGCACTGCGAGTCATTGCGCCCGTGGAACCACTGCTCGGCCGCATCCACACCAGCCAGCCACCGATCATCACCGGTGACTGTGTGGGCTCGCCAGCAGGCGTCGGCCATTGCCGCAGCCTCGATCGCCTGCTGATCGAATTGAGGCGACACATCCCCCGGACCACGACCCGACACGCCAGTGAGGGACAACTTGCCGGACGACGTCTCCAGTTCGAGCAGCCACTCCA
This sequence comes from Acidimicrobiales bacterium, assembly GCA_038203385.1. Taxonomy (GTDB): domain Bacteria; phylum Actinomycetota; class Acidimicrobiia; order Acidimicrobiales; family Ilumatobacteraceae; genus Ilumatobacter. The sequence goes on from JBBREA010000115.1 coordinate 5,898, forward strand.
GCATCTCCAGACCGCGACCCTGGACGGCGCTGTCACGAAGCACAGCGCCTGACAGGATGACCGCTTCGGCCAAGGAAGCGTTGGCGTAACGCAGACGTGGCTCGGGCCACGGCCATTCGGCGGAACGGTACGAGCCGATCACATCGACGGCGTCCACCAGCAGGTCTCGGGCCAGCGCATGGTGGTTGTCAGCCATGACGATTTCTGCCGCGCCGAGTGCGGCGAACGCCATCGCCCGGGGCCACGGCGAACGCTGTTGGACACCCTGGTTGAAGCCTCGGAGGGCCTCGGTCGTGATTGCCGGATCAGCATGATGAGCCGCTGCGTAACCGAACGCCCACATGGCCCTTCCCCAACAGTCTTCGACACCTGGTAGGTCAGTCCAGACGCCGGAGACGTTCATGCGGTTGCGGACCGAGCCATCGGCGTGCTGCGCCGACCGGATGAAGTTCAGTGACAGCCTGGCGGCGTCGAGGGCCCGCACTCGATCGGTATCGCGGCTTGCCACGAGCAGCAGCCTGGCGTTGTCATCAGTGCAGTATCCGTGTTCCTCGCGGCGAACGGTTCCGAGCGCGTGCTCGAACAGCCCGCGGGCGTCGCACAAGCTGTGGAGGTGGTCGAAGCCCATGTCGGTGCAGGTTCGTGTGTCGATGAGCGAAGTCATATCGCGACCGACCGATTGCTAGCGATGATCCCATCAGACAGTCGGCAGTACTGCTCCGCAACCGTCGACCAAGCCAACGACGGGGCCAAGCGGCCTGCACATGCAGTCATCTCCGCGGCGGCGTCCTCGTCGGTGACAACCGACCGAATCGCCGCGGCCAGAGCGCTCAGGTCGCCGTGCGGCACGACGATGCCCGCCCCGCTGCTGAGCAGTTCTGCAGCGTGTGGGAAGGCGGTTGCAATCACCGGTCGTCCCGCCGCGATCGCGTCGACGAGCACCCCGGAGGTCACCTGGTCGCGAGAGTCGTACGGCAAGACGACCACTGCAGAAGACGCCACGAACTGCATGAGCTGGGGAACCGTGCGATACGCGTCGTCGAAGACCACTTGCTCGGAGATGCCGAGTTCCGCGCAGCGCTGTATCAGCGACTCACGATAGGTGTCACCGGAGTGAGCCAGCACCTTCGGGTGTGTGACGCCGGCCACGGTGTAGTTGGGTCGCACCCCCGTTGCGGCGAGCAGAGCCAACGCATCGATCACATGCTCGACCCCCTTGCCCGGCCCGAGCAGCCCCCACGTCAACAGCTGCGGAGCCGGGGCCATCGACTGCCCTTCGTCGACCGACGCCAGGGACGGAGCTGACGCGCCGTGCGGAATGACGGCAACCTTGTCGAGGTCGATCGTGTACAAGCTCCCGAGGCGGTCTCGTGCTGTCGTGCTCATCACCACGGCCCGGTCAGCGAGCCCAACGATCTGTTCCAGCAACATGCGCTGTCGAACGGTTGGCTGCAGCGGCACCGTGTGGAGCGTGACGATCGATGGCACCGTCAGACCCGTCATGAGTGTGACGACTTCGTCTCCGTCGGCACCGCCGTAGATGCCATATTCGTGCTGGAGTACCGCAACGTCGCATCGCGACAGTGCCGCCGCCGCGTCGCGGATCGACCGGTGGGAACCGTTCACCAAGACGCTGTCGTTTGCCGCTTCGTGGTGCTTCGACGCACGCGCGACGGACGCAGGATCAGCATCGGTGCGAGTGCCATCGTCGATACGGACCACGTCCACCCGGTGGTGGGAGAGCCGCCACTGTCCGGCTAGCGCTGCCGAAAAGGTTGCCAGACCGCAGACTTGCGGAGGGTACGTGCTGATCAAGCCGATATGACGGACGGGCCTGGTCGAGGCGCGCAGAGCTACGGGGTGTACAGGTGCGCGGGTGGGCATAACGCCTCCTTGAGATCGTCAAGGTCGACACGTCGAGCCTGCACGGGGCAACAGCGCTTCTACGGCTGTCCTGCCAAACGAGGCGAATCGTCCTGGGAGGTGAGACCATACCCGGGGTTGGCGCCCATGAAACACCGAGGTGACAGGATCAGTGCGGTCAGGAGGCTGCGTCGCCGGCAAGAATGCGCTCGTACAGCCCGGCGTAGTCGCGAACCATCCGAGACACCTGGAAACGCTCCCGGGCAATTCGTCGAATCTCGTTCCGATCGAGCTGCTGCACCCTGGAGACCGCCTCGACGGCGCCCGCGAGATCATCCACGAGGAACCCCGTGACACCATCGACAATCAGCTCCGACATCGATCCGCGGTTGTATGCGATCACCGGAGTGCCGCAGACCAACGCCTCGGCAACGCTGTAGCCGAACGGTTCGTTGAAAGCGATGAGGTGAACGAGTGCATGGGCTCGCGTCAGCGCAGCGGGTCGTTCCGAGGCATCGACCGCACCGACAAAACGCACCCGCTCATCGAGGTGCGGCTCCACTTGCTCGCTGAAGTAGCGCGCATCCTGAATGATCCCAGCGATCGTGAGCGAGCGGTCACAACGCCGTGCGAGCTCGACCGCCTCGGCAGTTCCTTTGTCAGGGTGGATTCGGCCGAAGAAAAGCAAGCCATCACCGGGCTCGGCGTCGGCGCGGAACGCACCTATGTCAATGCCGTGATGGATCGTTGCTGCGTACGTGAGATCCGGATGTCGATTGGCATCACTGATGGCGACATAGGAGGTCGTTGCGTCGTACTTCACATAGGTGGGAAGTATTCGTTCTGACGAGAACCCATGGATCGTTGTCACGACTGGTGTGTTCACCAACCCGCTGTACGTGAGCGGCAAGAAGTCGAAACCATTGTGAATGATGTCGAACTCGTCGGCTGCCTCGAAGACCTGCGAGATGTGTAGGCACTCTGCGACTTTCGCATCGACGGTGTCGTCCTCGCTCCATCCGCGGTCGACGCAGCTCCGCAAGGCGGCCGTGGTGATCGAGTCGCCGGTGGCGAACAACGTCACGTCGTGTCCGAGGGCCACCAGACCGTCAGCCAACAACGAAGCGAACAACTCCCACGGACCGTAGTGACGAGGTGGAGTGCGCCAGGCGATCGGAGCCAGCACAGCGATCCGCCGAGACGTCACTCCGGCCTCGCCACCGCGTGCTGCCCGGGACTCTTCTGTTGCCCGGGACTGCTTCGCTGATCGATAGTGCGCAGGGTACTTGCGCGACGACGCGTCGACTGGAAAACATCGAGTGGGCCCTGGAAGGGGCCCACTCGATGTCAATCGGTCAGATCGATGTGTTCGTGACTATCAGACACCGACCGGCGTCTGGCTCGGCCGGTCCTTCAACAACGATTCGGGGATCGTGTCGGGTACTACGGCCTTCTGGCGGCGGCGGGTCTCCCAGATGAACGCTGCACCCATCACGGTGCACACCACACCCAACCCGGCGAGCAACCCTGCCACACCGAGAGCCAACTGCAGCGTGCTGTGCGTTGCCGCACCCACACCGAGTTCCGCGACGAGTGCATGAGCGGTACCGCTCCATGCCATGTCGCGAGCTGCGGCCTCCACTGGAACTGAGCGATCGAACCCGGTCCAATACCGACCGTTGACCTCAAAATCGCAGGTCACACCATCCGCTGGGAACGGACTCGGAACTGGAACCATCTCACCGTTGCAGTCGAACTCGGTTGCCACACCGTCGTCACCGGTCAAGTCATCCTCCGTCAACACCACCGTCTGGGTGCCGTTCAACGTGTGAAACGAGATCGTCGCCATCTGATACATGTACTCAGTGGCACTGTTCACGAGCGGATCGTTGGGATTCAGATCCGACTCGACGATCGGGAAACCCCAGTCGTCTTCCAGCAACGCTCGGATGGCCAAACCACCCTCGACTTCGCCGCGGTCGATGAGTTGACCGTCCTCGTTGTAACTGAGTTCTACGTTCTGTACCTCACTGAACGACTGCAACGCTCCGTAACCGCCCTGCACCTTGCTGTATGCGACACCGGCACCGACGAAATAGCCGATCCCGACGACGATCAGGAAGATCCCAAGTAGCCCCAATGGTTTCTTTAACATGACAACTCCGTCTCATGGTTTCTGGTGTTCATCTGAACATTCCCTTCGTGGTTGACCTTCGTGGTTGACCTTCGTGGTTGA
>JBBREA010000116.1:0-9670 GCA_038203385.1 Acidimicrobiales bacterium
AGGCTGCTCTACCGCGCAGATCATGGCGCAGATCATGGCGCAGATCATGGCGCAGATCATGGCGCAGATCATGGCGTCACCGCCCGAGTTCAGCCTCTAGGCGTGCACGAAACGCCGCAGGTCGAGCGTGCGCGGATACTCCCGGGAAAGACTCGCCGCGACATGGTCGAGCTTGGCGATGTCGATGTGACCCGGCTCATATCCGGTCGCCGAGAAGCGGCTCGCCCTGCGAGCCTCGGCTGACGCCGCGTTCACCGGGAAATCGTCGTACGACCTGCCACCGGGATGCGACACCTCGTAGCGGCAACCACCGAGGGCACGTTCACTCCAGCGATCGATGATGCTGAAGACCAAAGGATCATGGGCTTCGATCGTGGGATGCAAGGCCGACCACGGCGCCCAGGCTTTGAACCGCACCCCAGCAACACTGGTGCCCGATTGGGAGGTGGGCTGCAGCGGCACCGGAAGGCCATTGCACGTGACGATGTGTCGCGCCGGGTTCAGGCCGTCGACCCGAACCTGCAAGCGTTCCACCGACGAGTCGACGTAGCGAGCTGTGCCGGAACCCGACACCTCTTCACCCAACACATGCCACGGTTCGATCGCTCGGCGGATTTCCAATCGAAGTTCGCGAATCTCGACTTCACCCACGAGCGGGAATCTGAACTCGAGAAACGGGTCGAGCCACGCCGCGTCGAAGACAAACCCGTGCGAGTTCAGGTCGGCCACCACGTCGTAGATGTCGGCCCGCACGAACCAGGGCAGCAGGAATTGGTCGTAGAGATCAGTCCCCCAACGCACCAGAGGCCCGGAGTACGGGGTCTCCCAACAACGCGCGACCAGGCTGCGGACCAACAGCGCCTGCACCAGGGCCATTTGTGGATGCGGCGGCATCTCGAACGCCCGGAGTTCGACGATTCCGAGCCGCCCACGTTCGCTGTCTGGACTGAACAACTTGTCGATGCAGAACTCCGACCGATGCGTATTCCCGGTGAGGTCCACGAGCAAATGGCGGAGTAGACGGTCGACGACCCACGACGGCACCACAGCGCCGGCGCCTTCTGCACCAACCTCACCTGCTCGCGCATCGACTTGCTCGGCCTCGCCTTCGGCTGCCTCGCCCCCCGCTTTGCCGGCCTCGACCGGCACGACGGAGGCGGCGAGTTCCGACTGACGACGAAGTTCGGCGAAGGCGATTTCGAGTTCGTACAGCGCGTCACCGCTTCCCTCATCGACACGTGGCGCCTGGCTGGTTGGGCCGATGAACTGACCCGAAAATAGATACGACAGCGATGGGTGGTGCTGCCAGTACGTGATCATGCTTTCGAGCAGATCGGGGCGGCGCAGCAACGGGCTGTCGGCTGGGGTGCGTCCGCCGAGCGTGACGTGATTGCCGCCCCCGGTACCGGTGTGAGTGCCGTCGAGCGCGAACTTCTCGGTTCCAAGACGGGCGAGCCGGGCCTCTTCGTGCACGGTTTCCACGACAGCCCGCATCTCAGCCCAACTCGAGGTGGGTTGCACGTTCACTTCGATGACGCCTGGATCGGGCGTGACGGTGAGAGAACCAAGCCGGGGGTCGTGAGGAAGCGAATAGCCCTGAAGCACCACCGGGCACCTCAGTTTCGAAGCGACCGCCTCGAGTACGCCGAGCACGACAACTGCGTCGTCGGCAGAATCGAGCGGCGGGATGAACACCTCGACATTGCCACTGCGCACCTCGAAGCCGAGCGATGTGGGAGGGGCCAGGTGACGATCCACCAGGACGGCCGGCTCGTCCGGAAGCGCTCCGGGGCTCGGCAAGTCGCCGCGCGGTTCGAACTCAGAACGCTCGTAGGCGTCGGGAAAGGGGGACCACATCAGCGAATCGAGCGGCATGCGCAGCCCGATCGGCGAATCACCCGGAGTCAAGAACAGGTGCCCGCGGCGGAGTTCCCAGGTGGTGGTGCACCAGCGCCGGCGACCTTCGTGGTGTCCGGAGTGCAGGGGCAACAAGTAGCCGACCGGTTCGCCAGCCCCAGACAAGCGTTCGATGAGGCCTGCGCGGGCGTGGGCCGAAGCGGCATCTTCTGGTGATGCCGCCGCTTCTGGCGGGTCGCCCCCGGGCAGACGCGACTCACGCCACGCCTGATCGACCGGATCTTCGAACGCGGGTACCACCGCCTGCGGGGGCAAACCGAACGCATCGGCAACGGCGACGGCAAACGCTTCAGCGTCGGCGAGGGTGGACCTGCCGGCCACTGCGGGAGCGGCGAGAAGATCCGGACCGGCCCACAACGGCTGGCCGTCGTTGCGCCACACGATGTCGATGCGCCATCTCGGCAACGGCTCACCGGGATACCACTTGCCCTGGCCGTGTTGCAGGAGACCGCCGACTCCGAATCGGTCGCGCAAACGTTCCGACAGCTCATTGGCCAACTTGCGTTTGGCAGGTGAGTCCGCCGCAATGTTCCATTCGGCCCCTTCCATGTCGTCGATCGACACGAATGTGGGCTCACCGCCCATGGTGAGTCGCACGTCGCCGGCGTCGAGTCGCAGGTCGACTGCGACTCCCAACTCATCGATCGCCACCCATTGCTCTGGGGTGTACGGCAACGTCACGCGAGGATCTTCACGTATGCGCTGCACCACATTGGAGAAGCTGAACGTCGTGTTGGCAGGCCCGATTGCGCCGGTCACCGGCGCGGCACTTGCAGGGTGCGGGGTGCAGGCCAGGGGAATGTGACCCTCACCCGCAAACAGACCAGACGTGGGGTCGAGGCCGATCCAACCGGCACCTGGCACGTACACCTCAGCCCACGCATGCAGGTCGGTGAAGTCGGCCGTGGGGCCATCGGCACCGTCTAGGGCGGCCTTGTCTGCAGTGAGTTGCACGAGGTAACCGGACACGAACCTGGCTGCCAACCCCATGCGGCGAAGCGCCTCGACGAGGAGCCATCCGGTGTCGCGGCACGACCCGATGGCTCGCGTCAACGTTTCGTCGGGCGATTGAACGCCCGGTTCCATTCGCACCGAATACTCGATGTCTTGGTACAGCCGTTGATTGATTGCCACCAAGAAGTCGGCGATGCCGATGGTGCCCTTGCCGTTCTTGATGCCACGGTCGACACCGGTGAGCCATTTGTCGAGTTGCGGCTCGGACGCCGTGGACAACCGAAGGTACGGCTCGAGATCGCTGGCCAACTGCGGTTCGTAGCTGAACCCGTAGAACTCCGCTGACTCCTCGACGAAGAAGTCGAACGGGTTGATCACCGTGAGGTCGGCGACCAGGTCGACGGTGATGTCGAGGAGATCAGACGGCTCCGGAAAGACCAACCGCGCCATGTAGTTGCCGAACGGATCTTGCTGCCAATTGATGAAATGATTTTCGGGCGCCACCGTGAGGCTGTACGACAAGATCGGCGTGCGACTGTGAGGTGCCGGGCGCAACCTCAACACATGCGGGTGCACCGTGGTGGCGCGGTCAAACTGGTACGTCGTGCGATGTTCGATGCCGATGTGAATTCCCATGTGCTTGGGACCTTACCCGGCCTGCGCGAGGGCCCGTTCGCCGAACGCCCGCGTCAACAGCCCAACGGGCAGAAGTTCACGCTCACGAAACGTCGGGTGAGGGAGTCACCGAGTCGATGAAGCGTGCAACGACTGCCGGATGGATGACGTGGCCAGCTTCCACGCATGAAGCCCAACGCGACACCGGCAACGATCAACACGACCGAGGGCCCACGACCAGGCCCACTCCCGACAACTCGGCCAAGCGACCCGGCGAGCGCGCTTACCACATGTTGCCGAGCGCCAGCCACGCGACGAACGGCCCAGCGAAGAGGAGGCCTTGCTGTCGCTCGGCGAACTACACATCAGCGCGGAGGTCGGGGTCGAACTGATCAATCGGCTACGAGGGGTGATCGACGAGTACACCGAGAAGTCGAGCCGCACTGACGGCAGTCCACCCTTCACCCTGTTAGTCGCCGCGTTCCCGGAACGACACCGGCCAGAACTCGAACGGCCAGAACTCGAACGGCCAGAACTCGGACGGCCAGAACTCGAACGGCCGGTTCCTCAAAGCCCCGGCGCTGGCGAGCGATAACCCGCGCTCAGCGCTGCGCTCTCGCCACGACGTCGCCGACTCGTACTGCTAGCCACTCAGCCAACCGCTCGGCGCCGGCGCCGGTGGGGTGCACCATGTCGATGAAATCGACGCCCTCCACGAACGGTGGGCCGTCACGCGTGAACGACGAAGCGATGAATGTGACATCCGGATCGTCCGGGTCAAACGTGGCGAGCAGTTGCTCTGCCGCATCGATCATGGGACCGATCACCGGATCGGCGAGAGCGTCGCTCGAGTGCGGAATGGCGTACATCAGGCTGGGTAGACCGCTCGCGACGACAGTGTCGATCATCTCCGCAAGCGACGCGGCGTTTGCGGCGTCGATCTCCGGCGACAATGAAGTCAGGATGCACGCGTAGCGCTCGTAGGGCTTGGTGATGTCCATGTCGAGACACGCTGGCTCTTTCCAGTTGAGCCACGAGATGTTGAGCGGCACCACCAAGGCATCGGCGCCCGCTGCCACTGCTTCGTTGATGCTGGCAGTGATATCGGGAGCTACGGGAGCGATGCGAATCGTGCTCGTCATCTCCAAGTTCCACGCAGGCGTGACAGGAACCCGTTGTGCGACTCCCGCTGGAAGGTCGACGTCGTTCCACACGGAGTCCGAACCCGCGATCCAGGCCACTTCGACCGTGTTGCGCCGAGCAGGTTCGGTTGCTTCGGCGCTACCGGAGATCGTGGAGATCGTGGAAATGGCAGGAAGCGCTGTCGCGCTCGGGGTTGTCGTCGAGTTCGGAACGCTGACGTTTGGTGTTGCCACGTTGGCTGGCGGGTCCGCATCGGTCGGTGTCGACACCGAGGTCGACGAGCCACACGCAGCGCCGAACGCGAGCAGTCCCGCGGACCAGGCAACGGCACACCTACGCATCCTCACATCATCGCGCCACCGAAGCGCGGTCAGTCGGCAGCGAACCGGCCGGAGTACCTGTGTAGCGTCCATCATCCGGCTCCGCCGCGCGAACTGACCGAGCGCCGCCCACGCGCCAGCGGGAACTACCCGGCGCCCTTGGGTTCCTTTGGCAGCCCGAGCAATCGCTCGCCGACGATGTTTCGTTGGATCTGGCTGGTGCCACCCCAGATGGTCTCCGAACGGGAGAAGAAGAACGCCGACATCATCGGGCTGACGGGGTATCCGGGCCGCTGTTTGTCACGGACCGAACCAGGCCAAGATCCCAACTCGGGGCCCGCGTCGATCAGCATGGCGTCGGCGCCCTCGATGTCGAGTGCAAGCTTCATCGCGTGCTGGTGCATTTCCGACCAGAAGAGTTTGTTGGTCACACTCAGCGCCTCGGTTCCCATGTTCTTCCTGCCGGTGACAGTGGCCGTGAGGTTGCGCAGACCGTTGTATTTCAAGATCTGGATCTTGGAGTAATAGGACATCAGACGCTGACGGATGTCGTCGTCGTTCACCTTGCCGTTGCCCCGCGCCGTGTCGATCATGAGATCGAACTCAGCTTCGAACCGACGGTGCCCAGTGGTGGCAGACTGCCCACGTTCGAAACCCAGCGTGGTGTTCGTGACCTTCCAGCCGTTGTTGACACCACCCACGACGTTGTCTTTGGGCGCCCGGGCATTGGTGAAGAACACTTCGCAGAACTCCGCAGTGCCGTCGGGCTGCGTGATTCCGCGTACCTCTACGCCCTCCTGACGCATGGGCACGAGGATGTACGAGATGCCGGCGTGCTTGGGTGCGGTCGGGTCGGTGCGGGTGAGCAAGAAGCAGTAGTCGGCATGGTGGCCTTGGGTGGTCCACACCTTTTGGCCATTGACGACCCATTCGTCACCGTCGAGCACCGCCGTGGTCTTCAAGCTGGCAAGGTCGGAACCCGAGTTCGGCTCGGAGAACCCCTGACACCATCGCGTCTTGCCCTGCAGAATGCCGGGCAGAAACTCTTTCTTCTGGTCTTCGGTACCCCACTGCAACAGCGTCGGACCGACGAGCGTGTCACCGAAGAAGTCACCGCGCATCGGCGCCTTGGCACGAGCGAACTCTTCGGCGAGGGCGACACCCTGCATCGTGGTGAGCCCCTTGCCGCCATATTCGGTTGGCCACGTGGCACAGATCCAACCGCCTTCGAACAACTTCTTCGGCCAATCGGCATTGAACTCCCGGCGGTCGGCATCGGTCATCTCGAACCCCTCGTGGAACCAGCCGCTCGGCAGGTTTTCTTCGAGCCACGTGCGGATCTCGACACGGAAATCTTCGGCTTCGGTGGAGTACGAGAGGTCCATACCGCCATTCTTGCAGACCCCTTGACCCGCCGGTCAAGCCGATCCCCAAGCCCTCTCATCGGCCGGATTCCGGACGTTGCGTTCACAGTCTGTTTACATGCCACGAACAGCCGCGACACGCCCAGGGAGTGCAATGAAGTGCGTGACACGGCCCGCTTCTGCGAATCCACAGCTCCGTGTCGATGATGTCTACGAACGTGACACTGTCGATGACGTGACGTCGGGTACTCACCCCCTCGAGCATCTGACGCCCCAAGAGCGGGCCGTGTACGAAGTGTTGGCGGCCAATGTTGGTCGCGTCCTCAGCAGGGCCGAACTGGCACGACGAGCGGGGATCGCTGACCTGAGTGCTCGCCGCTGCGACTCGCTGATCGTCGGTATCCGCCGCAACGTCGGAACCAAGCGCGTCCTGACCGTCCGCCGTCGAGGTTGGATGCTTGTCGCCTGAGGCCGTCCCATAACCCCCTGTGGGACGAGCTTCACCGCCGTGGCAGCCGCGAGGCGCCACGGCGGTGGCGCGTCTGGGATCGAGCGCATTCCGTGGGCGAATCATCCGACGCCCGCACGAACTGGTCACGAACACGAAACATTCGGGCGACAGCGACGAAACGGCGGACCCGTAGCTTTCGCCGCAGTCCGGTCATGGCAACGAGGCCCTCGCCGGATTACCCCTACCAACCAACCTCAAGGAGGACCTCGTGCGCAAACCTGCGTTTCGTTATCTATCCGCAGTCGTCGGCGCCACTGCCGTCGGTCTCGCCACTCCCATGATCGCGTTCGCCCAGGACGAACCCGACGCAGTGCAAGTCGTACTCGACAACGTCTGGATCCTGATCGCAGCAGTGCTGGTGATCTTCATGCAGGCCGGCTTCGCGCTGGTCGAGGCCGGGCTGACGCGAGCCAAGAACGTCTCCAACATCTTCATGAAGAACCTCATGGACTTTTGCGTTGGTGCGCTGGTGTTCTTCGCAGTCGGCTACGCCATCGCCTTCGGTGGGGACTTCACCGGTTCCGGCAAGTTCATCGGCGGCGGCGGCTGGTTCCTGAACGGCGACGTCTTCACCTACGGCAATCTCGACCCGATGGTGTTCTTCACGTTCCAGGTGGCGTTTGCCGCAACGGCCGCCACGATCGTGTCGGGCGCGATGGCCGAACGAACACAGTTCCGGTCTTACATGATTTTCAGCGCTGTGATCTCCGCGATCATCTACCCGGTCGTCGTGCGTTGGCAGTGGGGTGGCGGCTGGCTGTTCCAGATGGACACACCGTTCCACGACTTCGCAGGCTCGTCGATCGTGCACATGACCGGCGGCGTTGCCGCGTTCATGGGTGCTGCCATCCTTGGGCCACGAATCGGGAAATACGACGCCAACGGCAAGCCCCGAGGCATTCCCGGGCACAGCATGCCGCTTGCCATCCTCGGCTGCTTCATCCTGCTCATCGGCTGGTACGGCTTCAACCCCGGCTCTTGGCTCGGTGCCGACCCAGTGATCGGCAAGATTGCAGTCACCACCACCCTCGGCGCCGCAGCCGGTGCCGTCATGGCGATGGCCGTCACCTGGCTGAAAGACGGTAAGCCCGACGTCGGTATGACCGGTAATGGCCTGCTCGCCGGGCTCGTCGGAGTCACCGCCGGCACCTGGGTGATCGAGCCGGTGGGCGCCGTCATCATCGGTGCGTGCGCCGGTGCGATCGTTGTCTTCGCTGTGGCGTTCTTCGACAAGATCAAGATCGATGACCCAGTGGGTGCAACCAGCGTGCACATGGTCTGCGGTGCCTTCGGTACCCTCGCCGTCGGTCTCTTCTCCAACATCGAGGCCGATGGGGTCGTCAAGAAGGGACTCTTCTACGGCGGCGGCACGGACCAACTTTTCAGCCAGTTCATTGGCGTCATCGCGATTGCCGCGTTCGTCGCCGTCGCCACCGGCATCTTGTTCTACGGACTCAAGGTCACCATCGGCCTTCGCGTGCCGGCCGAAGAAGAGATCGAAGGTCTCGACATCCACGAGCACGGCTTGCCTGGCTACAACGACGACGTCTCCTACTCCCACTGAGCTACGGCACATCCAAACGACACTGAAAGGGACACCATGAAACTCATCACCGCTGTCGTCAAGCCGTTCAAGCTCGACGACGTGAAAGACGCACTCAAGGCTGTAGGCATCGCCGGAATGACGGTCACCGAAGTCCGCGGTTTCGGCCGCCAAGGTGGCCATACCGAGACCTACCGAGGAGCGGAGTACAAAATCGACTTCGTTCCCAAGGTGGCCATCGACATCATCGTCGACGATGCAGATGTGGACGCCGCGGTGGACGCGATCACCGCTGCTGCCTCCACTGGCAAGATCGGTGACGGCAAAGTCTGGGTGACCGAGGTCAGCCGCCTCATTCGTATCCGCACCGGCGAGGAGGGCGTCGACGCCATTTAGGCCCGTCGGCGCTTCGTCTCTCTCAGGCAGCCTCGCCGCTGCGGGGTAGGGGCATTCCCGGATCACAGCGATGTGACCCGGGAATGTTTCGTTTTCGAGCCGAGGAATGAATCCGGTTCAGAGAACGCGTCAGCTGGTGCCGCTTTGCAAGTGCGCTCTGCGCTGCTGGCGGTTCGGCTGCTTGCCGGCAGGCTTCGCGCTGGTTCTCGATGCGTTCGACGCACCACCACGGGCACGATCACCGGCTGGCTTGCCGTAGCGATCAGAGGCCGACTTGCCGTAGCGGTCCGACGCAGGACGGGCCGGCCGAGCCGGGCGCGCACCAGATGGGCGAGCCTCGTTGCGACGGGCGTCGCGGCCGACGTCTCCGCCAGTGTCGGTTGCTGCGCTGCGGTCGCGGGGCGAACGTGGGAACTCGCGACGTTGACGCTGCTGACCGTCACGTCCACCGGCACCACTACTTTCCCGGCGCTCGCCGCTGCCGTCGGAACGCCCCTCACGACGCGGCATCTTGGCCACTGGGCGCTCGGCCGCAGCGGGCGCTGGCGGCGCCAACTTCCGACCGGTGCCATAGTTGGCTTCGCCGATGGCGTCGACGTTCGGAGCGCTGATCTCGCCGTCGAGACCAACGAGACGCATCATCTTGCGCGCGTCTTTCAGCTGATCGGACGCGAGCATCGAAATGACGAGGCCGTTGGCACCGGCGCGGGCGGTACGACCCGAGCGGTGCGTGTAGTCCTTGTGGTCTGCCGGCGGGTCGTAGTGGATGACCGAGGCAACCCCATCGACGTGGATGCCGCGTGCTGCGACGTCTGTGGCGACGAGCGCGTGCACCCGTGCCTTGGTGAAGTTGTCGAGCGCACGGTTGCGCTGGCTCTGGCTGAGACCACCATGAATCGGCGCAGCT
>JBBREA010000117.1:0-9547 GCA_038203385.1 Acidimicrobiales bacterium
ACCATCAACCGAGACGGATCATGAGGACCCCGGCGTGATTTCTGTTCGCCTGCCCGGTCCGCGTCGCAACCCCGGGGCCGAGGCCCTCCCTGATTTCATCGAGCTCGTGATCGTTGCCATTCGCGCTGGGCTGTCACCTGCACTCGCCGTCACGGTGGCGGCCGCACAAGCTCCCGTTCCCATTCGACCCGCCGTGGCCGACATGGTCCACCGGCTGGAACGTGGTGCCCGACTCGCGGATGCCCTGGTGGCGCTACCCGAATTCTTGGGATCGGCCGCCACGTCGTTCAGCGACGCCTTGGGCACGGCAGACCGATACGGCCTGCCGCTCGAGCCGGTACTCGACCGATTGGCCACCGACGCTCGAGATCAACGCCGTCGCGAGGCCGAGCGGCAGGCCCGCACCTTGCCGGTGCGACTGGCATTTCCGCTCGTCGTGTGCACGCTTCCATCGTTCGTACTACTCGCCATCGCGCCCGCCTTGTTGGGCGCCATCTCGACGCTGCGCCGATCCGGCGTGTGATGCGTCCCCACTTGCAGCAACTCAGGAGAATCCCATGTCCGTGTTCCTCGTTCTCATCGTCGGCGTGCAGTCGGCGGCACGACGACTCATTCCGCGGCGCACTCCGCGGCGCATTCCACGGCGACTACTCGCGCGACCACAGTGGGCCAGCGACAGCGGCCAAGCCACCACCGAGTACGCACTCGTCCTCCTCGCTGCCGCGCTGGTGGGCGTACTCGTGATTGGCTGGGCCACCTCCGGTGGAGGTGCGGCCGCAGTGGGGCGGCTCTTCGACACGGTGATCGAGTCCGCCATCGAACAGCTCTGACGGACGCACCACCATGACGACGGCGCACACGCCCCAAGACCGGGGCCAAGCGACTGTGGAGTTCGCACTGGCGTTGCCATTCGTCGCCATGTTGCTACTCGGCATCGTGCAAGTCGTGGTGGTCGTTCGCGATCAACTCGCCGTCGGCCTTGCCGCGCGCGAAGGGGCGCGTGCGGCAAGCGTGGCGGCTGATCCAGGGTCCGCCGCAACCCAGGCCGCCGCCCATGCGGTGGCGCTAACACCATTGACGGTCAGCACTTCGCTGGCCGACGGACTGGTCACGGTTCACGTGACGTACACGAACGACACGTCGGTTGCCCTCATCGGTCACGTCATGGGCAAGGTAGAACTCGACGCCACCGTCACCATGGCCCGCGAACCTCCATGACCCCTCGGCCTGCCGCCCCGGTGAACTCGACCGACCGCGCTCGCACGCGCGACTAGATTCAGCCCCATGTGTCGAAAGACCGCCGACATGCCCCACCCCAACCTCATCGACAGTGCACCCGGCAGTGCACCACTATGAATCCGCCTGACGAGATCCTCCACATGGCGCTGCCCGACGACTGGACCACGGCACGCGCCGACGGTGAGTACCGCATCAGCACGCGCGGCAAGACACTCGACGATGAAGGCTTCATCCACTGCTCGTATCCCAATCAGGTCGAGTTGGTAGCGAACAGCTTCTACAGCGACCTCACCGAACTGGTGCTGCTCCACATCGACCCAGAGCTGTTGGACGCCGAGGTGCGGGATGAGCCACCCCAGGCGGGCTCATCGAAAGTGTTCCCTCACATCTATGGCCCGATTCCTCTGAAGGCCGTCATCGCCACCACATGGTGGGAACGAGACGACGACGGCATGTGGCATCGCCCACACACCATGTAACCAGCGCGGCGTCGCCGATCTGCTGGCGAACTACGGGCCGCTGAAGACGGCGCCGAGAGCCTTGCCTTCGTTTGCGTAGTACGTGGCTTTCGGGTCGTAAGAGGCTGCGGCATCTTCCCACGAGGCGAGTTCTTGACGACCCACGACGTGCCAATGCACTTCATCAGGGCCGTCGGCCAGCCGCAGCGTGCGCTGATGCGCGTACATGGCCGCCAGTGGTGTCCACTGCGAGATGCCTGTGGCTCCGTGCACCTGTATGGCTTCGTCGATGATTTCGCACACGCGAATGGGCACCATTGCCTTCACCGCAGACACCCACACGCGAGCGTCGGCATTGCCGAGTTCGTCCATGGCTTTGGCACCGGTGAGGACCATGCGCCGCATGGCTTCGATCTCGATCCGTGCTTTCGCGACGACTTCGGTGTTGCGACCCAGATTGGCGATGCGCTTACCGAACGCTTCGCGGCTGAGACCCCGCTTGGCCATGAGTTCCAATGCCCGCTCGGCCACGCCGACCGAACGCATGCAATGGTGAATACGCCCAGGCCCGAGGCGCAGCTGCGAGATCTCGAATCCGCGGCCCTCACCGAGCAGCATCGCCGACTCTTGCACGCGCACGTCGGTGAACCGCAGGTGCATGTGCCCGTGTGGGGCGTCGTCTTCGCCGAACACGTGCATGGGACCGACGATCTCGACCCCTGGCGCATCCATCGGCACGAGGATCTGTGACTGCCGTTGATACGTGCCAGCATCTGGGCTGGTGACGACCATGACGATCATGATCTTGCAACGCGGATCACCAGCGCCCGAGATGTAGTACTTCTCGCCGTTGATGACCCATTCGTCGCCGTCTTTCACCGCTCGACAAGCGATCGCCTTGGCGTCTGACGACGGGACGTCTGGCTCGGTCATCGCGTACGCCGAGCGAATCTCACCCCGGAGCAACGGCTCGAGCCACTGCTTCTTCTGTTCGGGTGTGCCGACTCGTTCGAGGACTTCCATGTTGCCCGTGTCGGGGGCCGAGCAGTTCAGGCACTCGGCAGCAATGGGGTTCTTTCCCAACTCGATCGCGATGTAGGCGTAATCGAGGTTCGAGAGCCCCTCACCGGTCTCGGCATCGGGCAGGAAGAAGTTCCACAGACCTTGTTCCTTGGCGTTGCACTTGATGGCGTCGAGCAACTCCAGTTGACCGTCGCCGTAACCCCATCGTTCGGCGCGTTCAACGCCCAGTCTGTAGAACTCCGCCGTGTGTGGCTCGACCTCGTTCGCAATGAACGCAACAACACGATCGAACAGCGGTCGCACACCTTCAGACATGCGGAGGTCGTACATCTCAGGTGTTGTCTTCAAACCAGTCATCAGCCAGACCCTCCTCGTGCGCGACCCTTCGCCGCAGCATCACGCGTGACCCGAACTTAGAGCGTGGCAGGACGGAGCGCCACATCGACAAGCACGGTGATGCCCGACGTGCAGCCACCACCACCATCAGCTGCGGCGACGGCTTCCCCGTTTGTCGCCGCGCCGGAGCCACTTCTCTTGTTCCTTTTCGAGCGCTGCCTCCTCGGCGACGAGACGCAGCAGGCTCGCAAGTCGCTCCGGAGCAAGCCGTCGTTCGTCGATGGCCTGGTTCACCGCACACCCTGGTTCACGGTCATGTTTGCAATCACGAAACCGGCAGTCGTCCATGAGATCGAACACATCTTGAAAGGCGCGTTCGATTCCGTCGCCCGACAACCACAGACTGACCGCTCGCACCCCAGGGGTGTCGATGAGCCAACCTTCGCCCGGGAGCCGCAGCAGCTGCGCTGCGACCGTGGTGTGCCGACCTCGGTTGTCGCCTTCGCGTACCGCCCCGGTGTCCATGGCGTACTGCGCCAGCAGCGCATTGACCAGCGTGGACTTTCCCACGCCTGATGCGCCGAGAAACGCCAACGTGGCGTTGCCGCTCGCATAGTCGCGAAGCCGCTCGATACCGATCTGCTTGGTGCCGCTGGCCAGGTGAACCGGCACGCCGAGGGCGACTTCGGCGAGTTCGGCTCGAGCGGGTTCGGCATCCTCGACGGTGTCGACCTTGGTGAGGACGACCACGGGCAACGCACCCGAGTCGAACGCCAACACGAGTTCTCGCTCCAGCCGACGCTGATTGGGTGGGTTGCCGAGAGAGTGGACGAGGAACACGACATCGATGTTCGCGGCAAGCGTGTCTGCCTCGAACCGGTCGCCCTCGAACGAGGCGCGACGAGTGAACGCTGAGTTCCGAGCGACGATCGCTGCGACTTGTTCTCCGTCGTCGGAGGGAATCACCCAATCACCGATGGCGACGTGCTCGTACAGGTTGCGGATCCGCATCGGTTCGGCGTCGGTGGCAGACCGCATGACCGTGCTCCACCCGCGGTCGATCCGCGAGACGCGCCCTGGCGCTCCGGGCGCGCCGATGCTTTCCCAAGACTGCTGGAAGCGATCATTCCAGCCGAGGAGCGGATCGCCCGACACGACCCGAACCGTACTGGCCGCACACCGAACGAGGGCCAACAGATATCGCCAACCGACATCAGGGCCATCGTCGCGACACCGCCTCGTCATCGAGAGTTCTTCTTCGTTGGCATATCCCACCGTTGCGGTGTCATACCCCGGTCGTAACCTGGCCCGATGCTCGCTCCGGTGGCACAGGGCCGCCTGCACATGCTGAAACCGTTGGTCGAACCACGGTTTGCCATGTCGCCTCGGGTCAAGGAGATCTCGTGTTCATAAACATCGCTCGTTGGTGCTTTCGGCGGCGAGTCTTCGTCGTCGTCGCGTGGGCCATTGCATTCGTGGCTATCCAGGTGCTCAGCGGCATCGTCGGTACCGGCTTCGACGATGGGTTCGCAACGATCGATTCCGAGTCAGACCGAGGGGCTGCGATTCTCCGTGACGAGTTCGGTGGCCAAGGCGCCTCGCTCATCGTCGGGTCGATCGTCATCAAGGCCGAGCAAGGCATGGAAGACCCCGCAGTTCAGGCCGCCATGGCCGAACTCGTGACCATCGCGCGCGGAGTCGACGGCATCACCGCCACCGATCCGTTCGACGCGGCTACCGGTGGCACCCAGATATCGCCGTCCGGCCAGGTGGCATTCGCCAGTTTGGAAGGCGACGAAGACGTCATCCCGCTCGAAGAGATCGGCACCGTCGGCACCAAGCTGCTCCAACGCGGACAGGAACTCGAGGAAGAGATCTCCGGTCTGCAGGTGGAGATCGGCGGCGCCTCGTTCGCCGAGTTCGCCGTGCCTGAATCTGAAGTGATCGGCATCGCGTTCGCCATCGTCATCCTCATTGTCGCCTTCGGGTCCGTACTCGCCATGGGCTTGCCGATGGCGGTTGCCCTGGCCGGGGTCGGCCTCGGCTTCGCGGTGTCGGGGTTGCTATCGAACGTCGTGACCATGCCGTCGTTCGCGCCGTTCATCGGAACGATGATCGGTCTCGGCGTCGGCATCGATTACGCCCTGTTCGCCGTCACGCGATACCGAGACGAGCTCCATGAAGGTCGGTCGCCCGAAGCGTCAACGGCTGCAGCGATGGACACAGCGGGTCGAGCGGTGTTGTTCGCTGGGATCACCGTCGTGGTGTCGCTGCTCGGCCTCCTGCTGATCGGCCTCCCGTTCATCGCCGGATTGGGCATCGGGGCCGCGGTCACCGTCGCGTTCACCATCATCGCAACGCTCACGCTGTTGCCGGCTCTGTTGGGGTTTGCACAACTGAAGGTCGAAATCACTCGTTGGCGCGGCCTCATCGCGGCCGGCCTCGTATCGATCGCCCTGCTCGGCGTCGGCTTCGGTGTGGACCCGCTGCTCCTCGCTCTCCCACTGGCCGTGCTCGTTCTGATCGCCGGATTCTTCGTTCCCGTGCTGAAGCGTGAGGTGCCAAAACCCGAGCGCAAGCCAATCGAGCAAAGCATCTGGTATCGGTGGAGCCATCTCATCCAGCGGCGCCCGTGGCCGTTCTTGCTGGGTGCCACTGCGTTGCTGTTGATCCTCGCAATCCCGTTGCTGTCGCTGCGTTTGGCGTTCACCGACGAAGGCAACTTCACCCCTGAAACCACCACCCGCCAGGCATACGACATCCTCACAGAGGGATTCGGCCCCGGCTACAACGGCCCGTTCTTTGCGGTTGCGTCCATCGACAGCTCCGAGGATGTCGCCGCGTTCCAGTCGGTCCTCGACACCATCGCCACCGACCCGGCGGTCGCCCGCGCCACGCCGGCCATTCCCAATGACCCCGAGAATCCCACCGCAGCGCTGTCTCAGATCTTTGCCAACTATTCCCCGCAGGCCGAGGAGACTCAAGAACTGGTCGAGCGGCTGCGAGCTGACACGATCCCAGCGGCGGAGGCCGGACAGATCGACGTGTTGCTCACTGGCAGTGTGCCCGCGTCCGTCGACTTCTCGTCGTATCTGTCGGGGCGCAGCTTGTTGTTCTTCGGAGTCGTGCTGCTGCTGTCGTTCTTGCTCCTGATGGCCGTGTTCCGATCCCTGCTCGTGCCGCTGAAGGCAGTCATCATGAACATGCTGTCCATCGCTGCCGCGTATGGCGTCGTGGTGGCGTTGTTTCAATGGGGCCACCTCAGCAGCATCACCGGCATACAGCCCGGCCCAATCGAACCCTTCATTCCGATGATGATGTTCGCCATCGTGTTCGGGCTCTCGATGGATTACGAAGTGTTCCTGCTGTCGCGGATCAAAGAGTCGTACGAGCGCACCGGAGATGCCAAGAACTCGGTGGCCGACGGGCTCGCGTCGACCGCCCGAGTGATCACCGCCGCCGCCGCAATCATGGTCGTGGTGTTCGGCAGCTTCATGCTTGAAGACGATCGCATCTTCAAGGTGTTCGGTGTCGGTCTCAGCGTTGCGGTGCTGCTCGACGCAACGCTGGTTCGCATGTTGCTGGTGCCGGCAACCATGGAACTACTGGGTGAACGCAATTGGTGGATTCCCAAGTGGCTCGATCGGATCCTGCCTCGGTTGAACGTGGAAGGCTCCCCCGACCACGACGCCGAAATCGCCAAGATCCCCTAGCCAAGCCCTGACGATCGGGGTCAGACCCCGATCGTCAGGCGGGCGGATCACGTCTGGGGATGTTGTCAGCAGCCATTCTTACGGCACACTCATGGCAATCGGGTCTTGACAACGACCCACATCATCCCCTAGCCAAAGGCACCAATGGGCAAGCCTCTCGTCGTCGTTGAATCTCCAGCGAAGGCCAAGACGATCTCGAAGTTCCTCGGGAACGCCTACGACGTGCGCGCCTCGGTCGGCCATGTCGCCGACCTGCCGAGCAAGGGTCTCAACATCGATGTCGACAACGGCTTCAAGCCCACCTACGAGCTCACCGACCGCGGCAAGCAAGTCATCAAAGACTTGAAGGCTGCACTCAAAGACGCCTCTGAGCTCTATCTCGCAACCGACGAAGACCGCGAGGGCGAGGCGATCTCCTGGCACCTGCTCGAGTACCTGAAGCCGAAGGTGCCGGTGAAACGAATGGTGTTCCATGAGATCACCGCTGCTGCCATCGATCACGCCGTCAGCAACCCGCGCGACATCGACTACGGATTGGTCGACGCGGCTGAGACCCGGCGACTCCTCGATCGCCTCTACGGATACGAGGTGTCGCCGGTGTTGTGGCGCCGCGTCAATCGCGGGTTGTCGGCGGGACGCGTGCAGAGCCCGTCCATTCGACTCATCGTCGAGCGCGAGCGCGAACGCATCGCCTTCGTCACTGCCGACTACTGGGACATCGACGTGGTCACCGGTACCGCCCCGTCGTTCGACGCCAAACTGGTTGCCGTCAACGGCACCAAGGTGGCGACTGGCAAAGACTTCGATGACCAAGGACGCGTCAGCGCCAAAGCTGCGGTCATCAACGAACCCACGGCCAGAGCTCTGGCAGACGGCCTCGCGGGCGCCACGTTCGCGGTGCGTTCGGTGGAAGAGAAACCGTACCGGTCGTCACCCAAACCGCCGTTCATGACGTCGACCTTGCAGCAAGAGGGCGGGCGCAAACTGCGTCTGTCTGCGTCGCAGGTCATGCGGGTTGCCCAAGGCCTGTACGAGCGTGGCTACATCACCTACATGCGTACCGACTCGGTCACGTTGTCCGACGAGGCCATGAAGGCAACCCGAGCCACCATCGCGTCCGAGTACGGCCAAACCTTCTTGTCGCCGCAGCCCAAGATCTACACATCGAAGTCCAAGAACGCCCAAGAGGCCCACGAGGCAGTGCGCCCCACCACGCCGTACCGATCGCCACAGTCGTTGCAGGGTGAGCTCAACAGCCAAGACATGGCGCTCTACCGTCTCATCTGGCAGCGCACGTTGGCGTCGCAAATGGCCGACGCCACCGGTGTCACCGTGAGCGTGCGCATGGGAGCCACGTCGGTCCACGAGAACACCGATTGCGAGTTCAACGCGTCGGGAACCACGATCTCGTTCCCCGGTTACCGGGCGGTCTATGTGGCTGCCGACGACGACGGTGACGGTTCGAAAGAGGCGTTGCTGCCACCGCTCGCACAGGGCGAGGTGGTGCCGATCTCGACCATCACCCCCAACGGTCATTCCACCACGCCCCCGGCGCGCTACACCGAAGCATCGCTGGTGAAGCGTCTCGAAGAGCTCGAGATCGGCCGCCCCTCCACGTGGGCTTCGATCATCCAAACCATTCAAGACCGCGGTTACGTGTGGAAGAAGGGCCAAGCACTCGTTCCCACGTGGACTGCGTTCGCGGTCGTCGGTTTGTTGGAACAGCACTTCGGCGACCTGGTCGACTACGAACTCACTGCGAAGATGGACCACGATCTCGACGAGATCGCCAACGGCCGCCAGCAGAAAGACCAATGGCTGCAGCGCTTCTATTTCGGCGATGAGGAAGACCTTCCCGGCCTGAAGAAGATCGTCGAAGAGAACCTCGACAAGATCGACGCGGCCGAGATCAACACGTTCCCGATCGGCCTCGACCCCGACGGTGTGCTCATCGTCGCCAAGCCGGGCAAGTACGGGCCATACGTCAAACGCGGCGACGACACGGCCAGTGTTCCTGAAGACCTTGCCCCCGACGAACTCACCGTTGCGAAGGCACTCGAACTGTTGTCACTGCCGAAAAGCGACGAGCCCATCGGCGAGCTCGATGGGTTCCCGGTGTTCGCGAAGAACGGCCGCTTCGGGCCATACGTGCAGTGGGGTGCGCCAGACAACTTGCCGCCTGGCCTCGAGAAGCCGAAGATGTCGAGCCTGTTCTCCACCATGTCGCTCGACCGCATCACGCTCGACGAAGCCGAACAGTTGCTGCGTCTGCCTCGCACAATTGGCAACGACCCAACCGACGGCGTGGAGATTCAGGCGAACTCTGGCCGCTACGGGCCGTACATCGTCAAGGCCAAGGACTTTCGCTCGATCGACAGCGAAGAACAACTGCTCACCATCACACTCGCCGACGCCGCACGAATTTTCGCCCAGCCGAAAGTCTTCAAGCGCGGGGGCGCCCGCAACCTGGCTGCGGCAGGCCCACTGCGCGAGTTCGGCGCCGACCCGGTGAGCGAGCGGCCGGTGGTCGCCAAAGACGGCCGCTTCGGCATCTACATCACCGACGGTGAGACGAACGCGTCCATCGGCAAAGGTGACCGCATCGAAGAAGTCAGCCCTGAGCGCGCCTTCGAACTTCTCGCGATCCGTCGTGATCAAGTCATTGCCAAGGGCGGCCCAGCTGCGAAGAAAGCAGCAGCAAAGCGGGCCCCAGCGAAGCGGGCCCCAGCGAAGAAGGCAGCCGCCAAGAAGTCGGCCGCCAAACGCTCGCCGAAGTAA
>JBBREA010000118.1:0-9522 GCA_038203385.1 Acidimicrobiales bacterium
CATCGGAGCCTGCCTGCTCGCAGCGGCGGGTGTCGTCGTGTACTTCGGTGTCGGACTCGTTCAAGACTTCTTGGGCCGCGACCGTTTGCCCTCGCCCGGCACGGAAGTGCCAGACATTGGCTCGGCCAGTTTTCAGATCACCTCTAGCGCGCCGTCGCCCACCATCGATGGCACGTTGTCGCTGGACTTCGACACGTCGGCGTTCGAGTTCGTGGGAAACGGTGCTTCCGGCAGCCCTCAAGCTGGTGTGCAACTGGTGAGCCCCGACGGTGTCAGCATGTACATCCGCATCACCGGATCGGAATGGCGGGCAGCGACCCCTGAAGACGACATCGTCGGCGCGATACGGACTGCGATCCCCTTCCTTCGCAACGTGGATGGCCCTGACGCAGTGTTGGAAAATCGGTTGCGGCAGGGGTCCGTGGAACTCGTCGAAAAGGTCGATGAGGGTGTTGACGACGACCAGCTTCGGCGCTACGAACTCGAGATCGACACCGACGACTACAGCGAGAACTGGCCGTTGCAGTGGAGCAGTTACCAAGACGGCGTCATCCCGGCGCTGGGGATCGGCGATGCCGTGCCGATCGTGATGACGCTCGACGCCGACAACGTCGTCGTTCGTCTGAGCGCACCCGAATCGAACTGGGCGTGGGAGCGATTGACGTACAGCGAGTTCGGTATCTCCATCGCCGACCCCACCCGCGTGTAACCGATGACCGCTGAGCCTCCTCCGCTGCCGGATGGTTTCGTCGCATTCGTGAAGCGCGACTGTGAAACCTGCGTGATGGTGGTGCCCGTGTTGGCACAACTCGCAGCCGCAACCGATCTCATCGTGTACACCCAGGACGATCCCGATTTTCCGGAGGCACCGGCCGCCACCCACGACAGCGACCTCGGGATGAGTTGGCACCATCAGGTGGAAACGGTGCCAACACTCATTCACGTCGTTGGCGGTGTGGAGATCGCACGTACCGTCGGGTGGATGCGTGAGCAGTGGGAGACGTTGAGCGGAGTGTCGGGGCTCGGACCGGACCTGCCGATGTTCCGACCTGGCTGTGGCTCGTTGTCGGTGGATCCAGATCTCATCGACGAGCTTCGTGTCCGCCACGAGGGTGGCGCACTCCGCTCCCGTCGACTCGACATCGCCGCACAAGAAGACGACATGGAGTTCATGTACACCCGAGGATTCACCGATGGGCTACCGGTGGTGCCGCCCACCGAAGAGCGTGTGCTGAAGATGCTCACCGGTACGTCGCGAGCGGCCGACGAGATGGTGGCGAACGTGCCGCCCGACCTCGTGGACGCAACGGTGGAGAAGGTTGCGATTGCCGCCGTGATGGCAGGCTGCCTGCCCGAGTATCTCCCCTGGGTCCTCACGGCCGTAGAGGCCGCGTGCAACGACGAGTTCAACATGCACGGGCTCCTGGCAACCACCATGCCGGTCGGTCCGGTGTTGGTGTGCAGCGGGCCGGGCACCCGCGCCATCGGCATGAACTCCGGCATCAATGCCTTGGGCCAAGGCAACCGCGCCAACGCCACCATCGGCCGCGCAGTGCAGCTACTGATTCGAAATCTCGGCGGTGGGCGACCCGGAGAAGTCGACCGGGCAACGCTCGGCAGCCCGAGCAAGCTCACGTTCTGTTTTGCCGAGAACGACCTGGAATCACCGTTGGGTCGGCTCGCGGACGATTTCGACGTCGACCCGGGTATTGATGCTGTCACCCTGTTCGCTGGCGAGGGTCCCCACACCATCGTCGACCAATTGTCCCGTACCCCGGAGAGTCTGATCGGCTCGTTCGCCGGAGTGATGCAATCGATGCACCACCGCAAGCTCGTCATGGTGTTCGACGCCATTCTCGTGGTGAGCCCGGAGCATGCTCGCGTGTTCGCCGACGCAGGGTGGGACCGCCGGCGGGTGCTTTCTGAACTGCACTCCCGATTGGTCACACCGGTCGCAGATCTCGAACGCGGTGCGCACGGTATCGCTGAAGGTCTCCCGGCCGGATTCGAGGGGTCGCTGCCGAAGTATCGGCCCGGTGGCATCTTGTTGACGTACGCAGGTGGCGGCGCAGGCTTGTTCTCAGCCCTCATCGCCGGCTGGGTCAATGGCGACACCGGCTCGAAGCCGGTGACTCGCCCCGTCCGATACTGAATGGTTCGGTGTTGATCGGTCTGCGCGATACTCGAAGGTCATGACGCACCCCGCGCGATTCATCCTCGACCCGACGGGCGAACGATCGCTTGCGGAGCGTACACGCGTTTCCCGTCCCGAATCCCTGGCGGGACTGAATGTGGCGTTACTCGACATCTCCAAACCACGAGGCAACGTGTTTCTCGATCGGATCGACCAACGTCTGGTCGAAGTGGGGGCCAACGTCCGCCGATACCGCAAGCCGACATTCGCCAAGCCAGCGCCGGTGGATCTGCGTCACGAGATCGCCACCGACTGTCACGTGGTCATCGAGGCGCTGGCCGATTGAGGCAGTTGCACGTCGTGCAGTGTGCATGACATCAGCGATCTGGAACTGCGAGGTCTCCCCGGCGTGTTCGTTGCATCGGCCGAGTTCGTCACGGCTGCCGACGCTCAGTCGATGGCGCTCGGTTTCTCGTCGATGAGCCGGGTCTTCACTCCTCATCCGGTGCAGGACCGAACCGACGACGAGATGATCGCCTACGCCGATGAAGCGTTCGACGCCATCGTCGCGGCGCTCACCAATCCCCCGGTCGAGTGACCGCTTCCAACAAGTTCTCAGGGCGAATCAGCGCTGGTTACGGCAACTGCAACTGATCGCCGGTGCGTTCGCACAGACCTTCGGCAATGAGCGCGCCGGCAAGCCGCTCTGCAACATCGGTTGATCTGCCCATGACCGCTGCCACGTCGGAGGTCGCCACCGGGCCGGCCGCGAGCGATTTCATCAAACGGCCACGAGCCTCGCGATCGCTGCCCTCGAACATGGCTTGCTTCCCCGACACTCCGGCCGATCCGATTGCCGGATCGACGCTCGTGCCGCCGCGCCACTGGCATGTTCCCGCCACCGGGCAACGGTCGCACTCCGGGCGGGGTCGACAAATGACGGCACCGAGGTCCATCAAGCATTGATTCCACAACCAGCCGTCGCCGAGAGGTGCGGCTGCATCAGCGGCGGCCTGCACTTCGCGGGCTGTCAGGGCCCGTGCGTGTTGTCGCGCATAGATGCGGGCAATGTTGGTGTCTACGACAGCGACGTCCAGTTCGAAGGCGAAGGCCATCACGGCTCGCGCCGTGTACTGGCCCACACCGGGCAACGCAAGCAGGCCTTGGAGGTCGCGCGGGAATGCGCCGAGTCGGACGACCTCGATTGCCGCAAGGTGCAGGTTGCGGGCGCGTCTCGGGTACCCGAGTCCGGTCCACAGCCGGAGTACTTCACCGAGCGGAGCATCGGCGCAACTCTGGTAGGTGGGAAGCTGGTCGAGGAATCGCTCCCATCGCTCGCACACTCGCGACGCCTGGGTTTGTTGCAGCATCACTTCGCTCACCAACACGGCCCATGGGTCTCGTGTGCGCCGCCACGGCAGATCCCGCAGTTGTGGCACCCCCCACGCGAGCACGCGCCCGGTGAAGTCGCTCGCAGCTGCTCCGGCCCCAGGCGTCATCACTTTCGGTCCCGGCGCCAGCGCCGGAATCGCTCTTGTGACGGCTCCCCCTTGGCGGGGGTCGGTGGCCGGCGGATCAGTTCGCCGGTGTCGTCGCGGGTGGGGAACCGAAGCTGAAAGTCGATCCTGGATTCCCCTCGTTGCGTCTCTTCCTCGGCAAGGTCACGCAACCGTATGAGTCGCTCGCGTCGGTTGATCGACCAAGGCCCGACACGCAAGCTGAGGTACAACACGGCGCCGAGCAGGATCGGGAAGAAGAACTGGGCAAACCGGTACGCGGCAACTCCTAGGGTTGCCAACCGAGCTGGAGCACCGAATCCGACGAGTAAGGCGATATAGCTGGTGTCGACGATCCCCAAGCCGCCCGGGGTGATGGGAATCGCGGCGAGGACGTTTGCCACGCCAAAGGCGATGATGATGGCGTCGATGTCCATCGAGACTCCGAACGCACGGAGAAAGACCCAGAGGGACGCCGCATCGAGCATCCAGTTCATCGCCGCCCAGAAGGCGACGCGGCCAAGCAATTGGCGGTCCGACAACAGCTGCTCGAGCCGCTCAGCCAAGCGATTCAGCACGATCGCAGCCTTGTCGTCGTTGAAGCGCAGCGACCTGGCGATCCACCTCAGGATTCGTTCAGCTCGGCCCTGACCGTCCATCAGGCCGAACACCAGCGCCGCAGCGAGAACCATCACGATGACCCCGGCCAACGCCGCGGCCCCGTAGATGGCATTCACACCTCGAATCGGAATCGACACGATGAGCGCGCACCACAAGATGAGGTTGAGCACTACCGCCGACCCCAAACCAACCGTTGCGAGCGCAAACCCAGCGTCGGTCCCGGTGACTCCAGACAGGGTGAGCAACCGGTAGCCGAGCGCCGAACTGGCTGCGCTGCCTCCCGGCACGATGCTGGAGAGAGCCCTCGTGCTCATCTGGATGCGGAACAAGCGCATTCGCGACATGGTCGCCCCGGCTGCGCCGAGGGCGGCTTGCATCAGCGGCGCGTAGCAGTACAACGCCATGATCTGCAGGCTGAAACCAGCAAAGAGCAGCACCGGGTCCACGTCCCGGAGTTCGATCCACGCGTCGCGAAAGCCCGGAACCAGCGGTAAGGCAAAGAAGTACAGCACCGTCACGAACGCCAGCAGCTTGACGGTGAAGCGGAACGGTCGGCGCCGGGGCGGCTCGTCGTCGGAGTCGATCGCCGGCAACTCCCCGGTGGGAAGCGGGCGTTCTGTGCCATGTGAGGCACCAGTGGGAGCGGCGAAATCGTTCACTTGATGAGCCAGGTGGAGCGTACGAAGCAGCAATGGGCCCGACTGCCCAAGGTGTCAGCTTACGACGGACCGACGGGCACCGACGCGACCAGCGCATCGAGCAGCGACAGCAGTTCGCTTGCGACGCCTGCATCGGTCTTTCCGAGATGCACCATGGTCAGGCGCCGATCGGGCACGACCACGATGTACTGGCCCTCGTGCCCGTGCGCCGAAATCGAACCCGGATACTCGGGCCACATCCACCAATGACGTCCGTAGTCCAATCCGCCGACCATCGCGGCTTCGGGGTCGTGGGCGACCTTGGTGCGACCGTGGTCAGCCCATCCGACCGGAAGGATTCGGACTCCTGCTTCGGTGACGCCGTCATTGCGGTAGAGCTCGCCGAACCGGGCGAAATCGGCAGCTGTGGCGTACACATATGACGACGCGACCCACGTGCCCACCTCGTCGAACTTCGGCACCGCAGAAGTCATGCCCGTAGGGTTGAACAGCCGATCGTGCAAGAACCGCTCCATGCCTTGGCGCCCTCCCCCGACCGCGCCGCCGAGGATGCGCGAGATGATGTTCGTGGTTCCTGACGAATAGCTCCACAAGGCTCCCGGCGGGTGGTCGAGGGGCAAAGCCGCCGCGTACGCAGCGTGGTCGTGGGCACCTTCGCCGAACAACATCGCAATGCAGTGGGAGATGCCGTCATCGACGTAATCCTCGACGAAGCGAAGCCCGGATCGCATCTCCAGCAGATCGAGCAGCGTGATGGCCGCCTTTGGGGTGCCAGCCCACTCGGCGACCGGCGCCGGTGACTCGATGTCGAGCACACCGTCGTGCACCAGAATGCCGACCGCTGCGTGGGCGATGGACTTCGCGGTGCTCCAAGAAATCAGTGTGGACTCAGCGGTGATCTGCTTGGCAGGCTCGAAGATGTTCTCGGGGCTCACGCCGTATCGCTCGGCAACGATCCGGCCATCGTGCATCACCACCATGGCCAGGCTCACGCCGAGTTCGACAGGACGCCCGAAGACCGCGTCGATGCCAGCCTCGATCGACTGCTGAACCGAGGTCGGATCGCTCATGGTGGTCAGTCTCGGTGCTTCATGGAGTGACGAACGAGTCGGTCCACTTCGACGGCGAATGCGGTGCAGCTCCAACGGCGATCGCGACGGCCTCATCGACGGTGTGCGCCACTTGAGCCATCGAGCGGTGGGTTGGCATGAGCAAACCCGAGCGAACCGCCGAATCGAAGAAGGCGAACAGGTCGTCGAAGAACCCATTGATGTTGAGGAAGGCAACCGGCTTCGCAATCGATCCGATCTGGTTCCACGTGAGCACCTCGAGTACCTCGTCGAGTGTTCCGAACCCGCCTGGCAACGCCACGAATCCGTCTGATCTGCCGACCATGCCAGCCTTACGATCGTGCATCGAGTCGGTGATGGAAAGCTCGGTCAGTCCGAGGTGGGCAACCTCGCGGTCGGCGAGCGCTTGGGGAATGAACCCGGTCACGCGCCCACCAGCGTCGAGGGCTGCGTCGGCGAGAATGCCCATGAGGCCGACCCGGCCGCCGCCGTACACCAGCCCATGGCCGGCAGTGGCGATGCCTCGCCCGAGCGCTGCTGCAACCGCTGCGAACGTCGCATCCGAACCCGGATTCGCACCGCAGTAGACACAAATCTCGCTCACCGCCAGATGTTGCCACACCCGCACCCAGGTCCCGCGTCGCACGTTGGCTGCCCTGCGAAACGGATTCGCGACCCTCGTTGTTCGGGTCTCCCGTGGATTGAGCCGCAGGAGTTACCGGCGGGTAGGTTTGCGGCATGTCAGCGACGACGATCTCCGCCGCCACCGACGCCATCTCGCTCGCCGAACAGGTGATCGCGAGCGGCATCGTCCGACTCACCGAGTTGGGCGGCCCTGATGCCGAGCAAGTCTTCGCATATGAACTCGCCCACGGCGCGGCCGCCATAACCATGGCTCGGGCCATGCTCGAATACGGCGCGATGGGCGATCTCGAGGCTCGCCTCACCTGTGGGTTCGCTGCGGACGCGATCCACGACCTCATCACCCGTCTGATCGGCCGTGAAGCCCTCTGGGGAGTCGATCCGTCGGTGCTGGCTGCTGCCCATGAGTTCGTCACCGCACACCGCGACCCGGCGTTCATCGCGTCGCTCGCAAAGACGCCCGGCCCGCGTCATCTGCCCGACGACATGGAGGCCGTCCAAGACGCCTTCCGTGCGTTCGCCACCGACGTCATCGTTCCGCACGCCGAGCACGTACATCGCACCAACAGCGACGTGCCCGAATCGATCATCAAGGGCATGGCCGAAATCGGTGCATTCGGTCTCAGCGTGCCCGCCGAATACGGCGGGTATGGCGAGGGCGGCGACGACGAGTATCTCGCCATGGTGGTGGCAACCGAAGAGTTGGCGAAGGCCAGCCTCGGCATCGGAGGGTCGCTCATCACCCGACCGGAAATCCTCACACGCGCCCTTCTGAAGGGGGGCACCGAAGAGCAGAAGCACGAGTGGCTGCCCAAGCTCGCAACCGCTGAGGTGATGCCAGCCGTCGCAGTGACCGAACCGGACTACGGCTCCGACGTTGCCGGCATCAAGGTCACCGCCAGCCCCGCAGTCGGCCCAGATGGCGCCGACGGGTATGTGATCAACGGAGTGAAGACGTGGTGCACGTTTGCCGCCCGCGCCGATGCGCTCGCGCTCCTGGCCCGCACCGACCCGGATCGCTCGAAGGGCCACCGCGGGCTCAGCCTGTTCATCGTGCCGAAGGAGCGTAGCGATGGGCATGGCTTCGAAATCACGCAGCCGGGCGGCGGCAAGATGGAAGGCCGCCCCATCGACACCATCGGCTACCGCGGCATGCACTCCTATGAGTTGGCCATCGACAGTTGGTGGGTGCCAGCCAACCACCTGATCGGGGAGGCCGACGGTCTCGGCAAGGGTTTCTACCTCCAGATGGCTGGCTTCGAGAACGGTCGTCTGCAAACGGCGGCTCGCGCACTCGGCGTCATGCAATCTGCCTACGAGGTGGCGCTGGAGTACGCCGAGAATCGCAAGGTCTTCGAGTCGAACATCATCGACTATCAACTGACCCAGGCCAAGCTGGGCCGCATGGTCATGATCATTCAGGCCAGCCGGCAGTTCTCGTATGTCGTGTCGCGCATGATGGCGCGCGGCGAGGGGGCGATGGAAGCGAGCATGGTGAAGGCGTACGTGTGCAAGGCGGCGGAATGGGTGACCCGCGAGGCGATGCAGATCCACGGCGGCTTTGGCTACGCCGAGGAGTACACCGTGAGCCGGCTGTTCGTCGATGCCCGAGTGCTCTCCATCTTCGAAGGTGCAGACGAGACGCTCTGCCTCAAGGTCATCGCCCGCCGCCTCGTCAGCTAGCTCGACCCCAGTTCGTCTGCGAGGCGACTGACCGAATCGATCCGTTCGAAGTCGGCGCCAACGTGGTCTTCGTACGGGTCGAGCAAGATGGCAGCCAATCCGGCCGCTCGGGCCGCAGCGATGTCCATCGTCACCGAATCGCCGACGTACACGATTCGATCTCGGTCGAACTCGGAGAAATGCCGTAGTGCAAAGTCGAAGATCGCGGGATCGGGCTTTTCAACGCCGACCACCTCGCTGTCGACGATGACACGCATCGCGACGCCTTCGCCTTCGCCGACTTGGCAGACTTTGGTGCGGAGCAGCTCCGCTTCGACCTGCCCGCGGGCATTCGACACCACGCCCAAAGGAACGTTGGCGCGCGCAAGGCGGTGCATCGCCGCGAGCGTGTCGGCGACGGGCCATCGCCACAGCAGAGCGGTTCGCGTGTTGTCGAGCAATTCGATCGCATATTCCTCCACGTCGCCTGGGACACCAACACAGCGGACGTAGGCCCGGTTGTACGACTGCCAATCGCGCTCGCCGTCGGCAGCACGCGATTTGGCAGCCATGGCCGCGTAATGTGCTCGCTGGTGGCGAGCCATGTCGAGCGTTCCGCCCAACGGCGCCAGCAGTGGGGCGAGAACGGAAGGGTCTGGCAACACCAGCACGCCCCCGGCGTCGAACAGCACCGCATCGAAGCGACGAGTGGCGGTCACGGAGTGGATCCTTCCAGCGTGAGGCCACACGCAGACAACACATCCGGCGTGGACAGCGCGTTCTCGATCTCGTTCACGACGCACTCGGCTTCCTCTGTTGTGTAACCGCTGTTGGTCAACAGGTCGATCGCTGCATCCCGCCTCGACTCGGTGGCGGACGCGATTGTCGAGTTGGTCGACGCAACCGACACCGACACGACCGTTCCACGAGGAACGATCGTTCCGGCGGCCGCCAGGTCATTGGGGTCGAGCCCGCATACATCCCGGTTGTACGTCGCTATTCGATTGCTGGATTCTTCCAACACCTCGCGCTGGGCAGCGATCGTCGACAGATCGGCCGCTCCCAAATCGAAGGCGGTGGCTTCCAGCAGCACCAGGATGTCGCCGAACGCTCCCACCGACAGGGCCACGTCGTCGACGATGTCCGAAGGTGCAATGAACGCGATCAGTGCCATGCGGTCGACGAAGGCGGTGAGCGTTCGCTCGATTTCATCAGGGTCCGAAACCGAAGCGGCTTCG
>JBBREA010000119.1:0-9332 GCA_038203385.1 Acidimicrobiales bacterium
GGTGGCCACGCCCGCATAGAACTCGTCGACGAGGCGTTCGAAGAAGGCTGTGCCGCCAACTCGTTCGTAGAGCGTGTCAGCTTCCGCTTGAGACATGTCGTCAGCCTACGGTTCGCCCGGAATGACAACGAAACATCGACACGGCGAACGAGACCGGGCGAAAAAAGAGACTGGGCACCATGACCGTCAGGTCATGGTGCCCAGTCTTGGGGGGATCTTGTGGGTTGCTCAGGCAACCGGGACGAACTTGCGGAAGTTCGTCAATTCGTCACGCTTGACGACGAATGGGGTCGTTCCGTCGCAGGCGTCCAAGATGATTGCGGTATCGGCTGCGAGAAGCACCAGAGCGCTGATCGTCTCACCAGCGCGGTCCAACTCGATCACGTCGCCGGTCTCGAGAGTTTCATTGGTCAGTGTTGTCATGTGATGTCTCATCTGTTCTCGGTACGAGGCGCCGGTTCCTGTGCGGCGGCCAGTCGATGTTGTATCGACTGCAACCGAAAGGCTCTTGAGATATTCCTCAAGATTGTCTCAGCATCGAGGAAAGGGCTGTGACAGCCGTCACACACCCTGGCTCCCGCCCTCCGCCACTGCGGCAGCGACATCACTCGAACTCGGGATCGACCCAATCGGGGAACACGTCGGGGTAGTCCGTCGACACCAGGTTGGGGTAAATCGCAGGGCGCTTCTCCAAGAAGCTGGTGACGCCCTCGAACGAGTCGGCACTGCGGCCAAGCTCGAGAATCGCACGGCTGTCGGCGCGGTGAGCCAACATCGGGTGGTCGAGGCTGAGCCCGCGCCACATGAGTTGCCGCGTGAGCGCCACCGACACCGGAGCCGAGTTGAGCGCAATGTCTGATGCGATGGACACGGCCGCCGGCAACAGTTCGTCGGGAGCATGCAGCGACCGCACCAGCCCACCTGTGAGGGCCTCCTCGGCCGGGAAGACGTTGCCGGTGTAGCACCACTCGAGCGCTTGGCTGATGCCGACGATCCGGGGCAAGAACCAACTGGAGGCCGCTTCGGGATTGATGCCGCGCCGGGCGAACACGAACCCGAACCTGGCCGTCGTGCTAGCAAGCCGAATGTCCATCGGAAGCGTCATGGTGACGCCCACGCCGACGGCTGCGCCATTGATCGCCCCAATGACTGGCTTCTTCGATTCGTAGATGCGCAGCACCGCCAAACCGCCACTGTCACGGGGGATGCCGTGCTCCACATTTCCGCCGCCACCCCGGGCGAAGGTCGCGCCGCCGCCTCCGAGGTCGGCCCCAGCACAAAACGCTCGTTCGCCGTGACCAGTGACGATCACCGCTCGCACGTCGTCATCTGCATCCGTGAGATCGAACGCGGCGATGAGTTCTCTGCGCATCAGATTGGTGAATGCGTTCATCGCTTCCGGGCGATGCAAAGTGATCGTCGCCACATGATCGTGGACGGAGTAGAGGATCTGCGAAAATTCTTCGGTCACGACCGGAATCAGACATCCAAGAAGCGGGAGGCGGCGATGCCGGAGCCAATCATGCCCACCAGCGCGCCGAACACCAGAATGCCGGCAGCCACCTTCCATTGGTATCCGTCGGTGACCACCAGCGCCGTCATGCCTGACGAGTCGGGAAAATTCTGCACGCCGAGGGTCCATCGCCAGTTGTTGAACTGCATGGCGCCGACGGCAGCGATAGCGCCCAGTAACCCCTGCACCAGGCCTTCCAGCATGAATGGGATTCGAATGAACCAGTCGGTGGCACCGACGAGTTTCATCACTTCGATCTCACGCCGTCGCGCGAACATAGCGGTGCGGATGGTGTTCCAGATCAGCAAGCCCGATGCCAGCATCAAGGCGATCCACAGCCCTGTGGTGTACGTGCTGACGAACCCCTGGAGCTTGCTGATCAGATCGAGCTGGTCTTCTGCGAGTGTGACCCTCAGCACCCCTGGAAGCTCCTCATAGTTGGCCTTCAGGCCTCGCAAAATGTCAACTTCGGTGGCGTCGGTGGGCACCACTTTGAACAGCGTGGGAATATTCGTTTCATCTAGCAGGTCGAGCGCTGTTCGATCGCCCGCAAGTACACGCTGAGCGTCGGCAAGCGAGCACTCCACATCGCAATACGAATACGCTTCGATGGTTGCACCCTGCTGCTCTGCGAGCTTGCTGGACAGGAAGTCAATCGTGTCTGGGCTGGCTTCGGCCTGCACAAAGACGATCATCTCCACGCCGCCCTCCCACCGCTGCAGCAAGTTGTCGAATCCGTGCTGGATGAGCAGTGTGAGGCCGAAGATCAGCAACGAGACGGCCGACGTGATGATGGCGGCAAGCGTGAGTGTGACGTTGCGTTTGAAACTGGCCCACGTTTCGCGCAGGGTGTAGGAGAGCCTGGAGATCATTCGTATACCCCTCGGGCTTGGTCGCGCACGATCACGCCACGGTCGAGCTGAATCACGCGCTTGCGCATCATGTTCACGATGCGTTGGTCGTGGGTCGCCATGACCACAGTGGTTCCGGTCTTGTTGATGCGGTCGAGTAGCCGCATGATTCCTTCGCCTGTGCCGGGGTCGAGGTTGCCGGTGGGCTCGTCGGCGATGAGAATGAGCGGGCGGTTGACGAAGGCCCGAGCAATGGACACTCGCTGCTGCTCGCCGCCAGACAATTGATTCGGAAAGCGCTCCTCTTTTCCAGCGAGACCGACCAGGTCGAGCACCGCTGGAACCTGTTGGCGTATGACGTGCTTGGGCTTTCCGATGACCTCTTGCGCGAACGCAACGTTCTCGAAGACCGTCTTGTTCGACAACAATTTGTAGTCCTGAAAGATGTTGCCGATGTTGCGTCTCAAATGCGGGACGCGGCTTGGGGGCATGTCGATGATGTTTCGACCTGCGACCCACACTGCTCCGCGTTCTGGGCGCTCTTCGCGGTTGAGCAGGCGCAACATCGTGCTCTTACCCGAACCGGAAGGCCCGACGAGAAAGACGAACTCGCCCTTGGCGATGTCGAAGCTCGCATCGTTGAGTGCGATGACTTCACTGGAGTAACTCTTGGTGACGTTTTCGAGGCGAATCATGAGAGACGGGGTGCGTGGCCTGATGTTCTAGCCGTAGGGTTCTGGCAGGGTGCCAAACAGCTTCCCGAGCGTATCGCCATCAAACCGTCACAATGCAGCACCATCGCCTCAAGCGTCTGCTCGGAGCATTCTCAGGTAGCCCTCCATGAACTCGTCGAGGGCGCCATCGAATACCGCATCGACCTGGCTGGTCTCCACTTCGGTTCGCAGGTCTTTCACCATCTGGTACGGCTGCATCACATATGACCCGATCTGGCTGCCCCAGCCGACCTGAGCCTGCTTGCCACCGATTGCGTCGCGTTCAGCTTGGTGTTCCTCTTCGATCTTCGCGGCGAGCATTGCCTTCAGCCGGTTCATCGCCCGCTCGCGATTCTGGAGCTGGCTGCGTTCCTCTTGCGACGCAGACACCAGACCGGTGGGCTCGTGTATGAGTCGAACAGCCGATGACGTCTTGTTGATGTGCTGCCCACCAGCGCCCGAGGCGCGGAAGACTTCCATGCGCACGTCGGCTTCGTTGATCTCCACGTCGGGAGCTTCCATCTCCGGCCAGACTTGCACCGCCGCGAAGCTGGTCTGTCGACGACCTTGGTTGTCGAACGGGCTGATCCGCACCAAACGGTGGGTTCCACTTTCAGAACGCATGAGCCCGTAGGCATAGCGGCCCGTGATCGTGAACTCGGCGGAGTTGATTCCTGCTTCGGCGCCTTCTGATTCGTATGTGAGCTTCGTCTCGAAACCACGTCGCTCGGCCCACCGGCCGTACATACGCAAGAGCATCTCCGCGAAGTCTTGGGCGTCGACGCCGCCGTCCTTCGCATTGATCTGGACGATGCAGTCGGAGTTGTCGTGGGGTCCGGTGAACAGACTGCGCAGCTCCAGTTGGTCGAGTTCGCTGCGAATGGACGCAATCTGCACGTCGATGTCTGACTCTTGTGATTCGTCGTCTTCTTCCCGCGCCATCTCATGGAGCACTTCGGCGTCGTCGAGCCGGCTCATCAGCCCGTCGAAGGTCGTGACGTCGTCTTTCACGGCGGCATATTCGGAGTTGACCCGTTTGGCGAGCTCGGCGTCGTCCCACAGATCAGGACGTTGCATCTCGGACTCGAGTTCGACGAGACGGTTGCGTCCTTCAGCGACGCTGAGATACGTCTCGGCCTCGCCAAGTCGGCGACGCTGGTCGCGAAGATCATCGGTGAAGTCGCGCACGAGATTCCTTTCAGTTCAGCTAGCGCCGTGGCACAGCTTGAACTTCTTGCCCGAGCCACAGGGGCACGGGGCGTTGCGCGGTGTCTGTTCGAACGCGCTTTTGACCACGGTGGCCGGTTTTGCAGTTTGAACGGGCTGAGCGACGGCGGGCGCGTCGACGTCACCGTCGGCGATCGCCTGCGCTGCCGCCCGGTCGAAACCCGTTGAAGCTGGCGCATTGTCGCTCGACAGCGTCTGCAGATTCATCACCTTCGGCTCGAGGGTGGGGGCTGGTGCCTCGTTCTCGACCACCTTGACGTGCATGACATAGCGCACGAAATCTTGTGCGATGCCTTTCATCATGAGACCGAACATTTCGTAGCCCTCACGCTGCCACTCGACCAGTGGATCCTTCTGGCCCATGGCACGAAGGTTGATGCCCTCTTTGAGATAGTCCATCTCTTCGAGGTGCTCGCGCCAACGCTGATCGATGATGCGCAACATCACCTGCCGTTCGACCTCGCGCATGACCGCTTCACCCATTTCAACTTCGCGCAGCTCGTAGTGATTCTTGGCCTCGGCCAGGATCACGTTGTAGAGCTGATCGGAGTTTCGGCACTCGGCGAGCGAATCTTCGGTGAGAGTGGTCGGCCAGAACAACACAAGTTCCTTGGCGAGACCATCGAGGTCCCACTCGTCGGTGGCGACCGACGTGCAATGCGTGTCGACGAGTACTTCGATGGCGTCGTCGAGGTACTCCATCGCCGCCGCCCGGAGGTCTTCGCCTTCGAGAATCTGGTCGCGGCGCTTGTAGATGACCTTGCGCTGCTCGTTCATCACCTCGTCGTACTTGAGAACGTTCTTGCGGATCTCGGCGTTCTTGGTCTCGACGGTGGTCTGGGCCCGCTCGATGGCCTTGGTGACCATCTTTGCTTCGATGGCTTCGTCCTCGTCGAATCGGCCCATGGCCCACTGCAAGGCACCTGTGGCGAACAAGCGCATGAGTTCGTCGTCGAGGCTGAGATAGAAGCGGCTTTCACCAGGGTCGCCCTGGCGACCAGAGCGGCCCCGGAGTTGGTTGTCGATGCGACGCGAATCGTGTCGCTCGGAGCCGACGACGTAGACGCCACCCACCGCGCGAACCTTCTCGCCTTCTTCCTTGCAGACCACGGCGAACTCGGCGACGAGTTCGTCGTAACGGGCGAACGCCTTCTTGCGGGCCTCTTGGAAGTCTTCGGGCATCTCGGCGAGGGGCAGCGGCAAGGCGAAGTCGTCGACCATCACGTCGAGGCCGAAGCCTTCCTTCAGGACCTCGGCTCGGGCCATCAGTTCGGGGTTGCCACCAAGAATGATGTCGACGCCGCGCCCAGCCATGTTGGTGGCGACGGTGACGGCACCGAGGCGGCCGGCCTGCGCAACGATTTCGGCCTCGCGAGTGTGTTGCTTGGCGTTCAGCACCTCGTGAGGGATGCCGCGTTGCTTCATCAGACGCGCGAGGTGCTCTGACTTCTCGACGCTGATCGTGCCGACGAGCACCGGCTGGCCCGCAGCGTTGCGTTGCTCGATGTCGTCGATGATCGAGTTGAACTTGCCCGATTCGCCCTTGAAGATGAGGTCCGGCGCGTCGATGCGGGCTTGCGGCTTGTTGGTGGGGATGGGCACCACACCAAGGCCATAGGTGTTCATCAACTCGGCCGCTTCGGTCTGAGCGGTTCCGGTCATGCCGGCGAGCTTGTCGTACATG
Organism: Acidimicrobiales bacterium; assembly: GCA_038203385.1. GTDB lineage: Bacteria > Actinomycetota > Acidimicrobiia > Acidimicrobiales > Ilumatobacteraceae > Ilumatobacter. The sequence goes on from JBBREA010000119.1 coordinate 5,989, forward strand.
CGGAAGTAGTTCTGCAGCGTGATCGTCGCGAGGGTTTGATTCTCTTCTTTGATCTTCACCCCTTCTTTGGCCTCGACTGCCTGGTGAATGCCTTCCGACCAGCGTCGGCCTTCGAGGATTCGACCGGTGAACTCGTCGACGATCTTCACCTCGCCGCCCTGCACGATGTAGTCCTTGTCGCGCCGGTACAGCTCTTTCGCCTTCAGCGCCACCGAGAACTGGTGCACGAGATTCGACGAGACATCGTCATACAGGTTGTCGACACCGAGGGCTGCTTCGACCTTGTTGATGCCCTCTTCGAGCGGCACGACGACTCGCTTGTCTTCCTCTACCTCATAATCGACGTCGCGCTGCAGTGACCGCACGATGGAAGCGAAGCGGTAATACAGCTTCGCAGCATCACCGACGCGTCCGGAGATGATGAGCGGGGTGCGCGCCTCGTCGATGAGAATGGAGTCGACTTCGTCGACGATGCAGAAGGCATGGCCTCGCTGCACCTTGTTGTCGAGCCGTGGCGCCATGTTGTCGCGCAAGTAGTCGAATCCAACCTCGTTGTTGGTGGCATAGGTGATGTCGGCGGCGTAGTTGCGGCGCTTGTCTTCTGGACGGTCTTTGAAGCCCGGGATGATGAGACCGACTTCTAGGCCGAGCCACCGGTGGATGCGTCCCATCCACTCGGCGTCACGCCGAGCGAGGTAGTCGTTCACCGTGACGAGGTGTACGCCCTTGCCGCCGAGGCCGTTGAGATAGGCGGGAAGCGTGGAGGTAAGGGTCTTGCCTTCCCCGGTTTTCTGCTCTGCTACCCAACCGAAGTGCAGTGCTGCGCCGCCCATCATCTGCACGTCGTAGTGTCGCTGCCCGATGACTCGGTCAGCGCCTTCGCGCATGACGCCGAACGCCTCGACAAGGATGTCGTCGAGGGATGATCCGTTGGCCAGGCGCTGACGGAACTCTCCCGTCTTGGCTTTCAGCTCATCGTCCGACAGACGCTTGTACTCTTCGGCCCTGGCGTTGATGTCGGGCACAATGCCCTCCAACGCCTTGAGCTTCTTTCCTTCCCCCGCGCGGAGGATGCGATCGAGAATTCCCATGCGACATCGGAGCCTACCGGGGCTCACGCGCCGCGGGAGTCGGGCCGCAGCCTGACGTGTTGTGAGCGGGTGATCAGGCGGGGGAGAAATCTGGCGACAAATCCCGCCAGGCCACCGTAGACATCGGCCGATCGCGAGACCGGCCCCGCAGCCGCTCCCCCACTGCCCAGGGGGAAGCACTAGGCCGCTTGTGGGCGAGTTGCCACTCCGTGCAACACCGGTCGGCTCGATGCCTGCCGGTGTTGCACTTTCGATGCCAAGCCGTGACGAGCTGGCAAAGCAGGTGTGGTGGCAACGGCGGCTCGCAGCACATTGGCGGCTCCGCTTTCGCGCAGCGCGGCCGATGCAGAGCGCAACGTGGAACCGGTCGTCACGACGTCGTCGATGACCAGCACTCGCTTGCCGCGCGCACTCGGGCTGGACCGAAACACCGGACCATGCAACCGCTCGATGCGAGCGAGGCCGGTTTGGGCGAGAGACGAGCGGTCACGTTCCAGCAATCTGCGGCAGGGCACGCCCAACTGGGCTGCGACTCGCCGTGCGACGACTTCTGCCTGGTCGAACCCACGACGCTGCCGATGTGCCCGTGACGTTGGAGCCCACGTGACGACATCTACGTTGCCACCGTCGATGCCTGCGTGTGCCAGGCGATTGACGAGCAGCCCCGCAAAGTGATGGGCCAATTGCCGGCGGTTGCCGTATTTGAAACCGAGCAACACGTCGCGTGGTCGCCCAGCGAAGGGCACTGCCGATACGACCTCGCTGCTGTACGCCATGTTGGGGGGCGACACCAAGGCGAATCGGCAAGCACGACAGAGCACTGGCCCTGGCCGCTGACATCCAGCGCAATGAGAGTTCAACATCATGGTCGAATCATGCGCACAGGGGTGTTACAGCGTTGCCTATCCATACGTGTCAAGGCGTCGTTCGTGGCCTACTCTCTGTCGTGGCTTTCTGTCGTGGCCTACTTTCTTCGTGGATATTGTCCGCTGTGTGATTGCCGACGCCGCTGTTCCTCCACTCCCCGTCGGCCGGATCGCGGTAGTGGTGCCGTGTTTCAACGAAGCAGAGCGGTTGGACGTCGACGGCTTCACGCCCTTCGTGATGGCGGGCGTGGACGTGCTGTTCGTCGATGATGGCTCGACCGATGGAACGGCTGCGCTGCTCGACCAGTTGGCTGCCTCGGCGACGACCGTGAGCACGGTGCATCTCCCGTGCAACGTTGGCAAAGCAGAAGCCGTACGTACCGGGCTGCTCGCAGCCATCGACGCCGAGGCAACGATCGTCGGATACCTCGACGCCGATCTCGCCACGTCAGCGGGCGAGTTCATGAGGCTGATCGACCACCTTGACGAGAGATCGGGCCGTCAGGTCGTGCTCGGTTCTCGCGTCGCCCTCTTGGGTCATCACATTGAACGACGGATGTGGCGCCACTACACCGGTCGAGTGTTCGCTACCGGCGCGAGCATCGTGCTCGGCATGCCCGTGTACGACACACAGTGCGGCGCCAAGGCATTCCGGGTGTCCCCCGCGTTGCGAGACGCGCTCGCTGAACCGTTCAGCTCCAAGTGGTCGTTCGATGTCGAGCTCCTTGGCAGGCTGGAGCGCGGGTCGCAGCGGTGTGCCGGCATGACGATGGAAGCATTCCTGGAAGTCCCGCTCGATGAATGGCACGATCAACCCGGCGGCAAGTTGGGAGTCGGCGCTTCCATCAAAGCCACCGCAGAACTCCCCAAGATCGCTTGGAAGATCAGACATCGGTGATGCGACGAGCAGTGAGAAGGAACTCAGTCAAGGACGTATTCGACTGACCAGACGCGACAAAGGCCGCGCCCTGCAGGACGCGACCTTTCCGAATCAATCCTCGAACTACTGACGATGGGATGTGTTCCTGACAAGGCGCGGCGAACCCCTCGAGGATGCCTCAGCGTGTCGGCTTCGATCCAGTCGGGATCAGTTGTCGTCGTCGCAAGGCGCCACGAGCCCGAGTTGCCTCTTCGGCAACGAGCGGCGAGGGGCAACGCAGCGAGGGCGGAAACTGGCCCGACTGTCAGTAGCGGTAGTTTTCGGGTTTGAAGGGCCCGGAGGGGTCCATGCCCAAGTATTCGGCTTGCTCGTCGCTGAGCACCGTCAGCTTGGCGCCAAGGGCGTCGAGGTGCAGCCGGGCCACCTTCTCGTCGAGGTGTTTCGGCAACACGTACACACCCAACGGGTACCCGTCGGTGTTCTTCCACAGCTCGATCTGTGCGATCA
>JBBREA010000120.1:0-9284 GCA_038203385.1 Acidimicrobiales bacterium
CTCGGCTCCGGCCACATCGGCACCGCTCATGTCGACGCCCTCGCCAACGCCACCGCAAAGCTCGACGAAGCAGTTCGCAACGACCTGTTCGACCGAGCCGGCGATCTGCTCGATTCGGCCAAAGAGTCATCCCCCGAACGATTCGCTCGATCACTTGCCGAACTCGCACGGAAGATCGAACGCGAACACGGTGTCGACCGAGACGAACAACGTCGCCGACAAACGTTCCTGTCACGACGCCTCAACCCCGCAACCGGCATGACCGAGGGCAGATTCTCACTCCACCCCGAACTCGCCAACAAGGTGTTCGGCGCCGTCGACCGACACGTCAACGCCACCATCGCAGCAGGCGAGCAACGCGGCGAGACCGAGTTCGTCGAACGTCGCATCGATCGGAACCGGTTGGCCGCCGAAGCACTCGGCGAGCTGGTCGGAACCTCGAATGGTGCAGGCGTCGTGGTGGCTGACGTCACCATCATCATCGACATCGAGACACTGACAACCGGGGAACTCCACGATCACAGCGTGTGCGAAACGGGCGACGGAGCCCCCATCCCAGCCGAGGTGGCCCAACGGCTCGCCTGCGACGGCAACATCACGAGCGTCGTGGTCAACTCGAACGGCACCGCCCTCGCCGTCGGTCGCACATCACGACACGCCACACCCAAACAGCGTCGAGCTCTCGCCCAGCAATACCGCAACTGCGCCATCGGTGACTGCGACATGCCATTCGAACGCACCGAAATCCACCACATCGTCCCGTGGGAACAAGGCGGACGAACCGATCTCCACAATCTCCTGCCCGTCTGTTCGAGGCATCACCATCTCATTCACTCCCTCCGATGGCGACTCGTCCTACACCCCGACCGATCAGTCACCGTCTACGACAACACTGGAGTGGTCGTGATCGAATCGCCCCCACCAACACGACGACCACACGCAGCCTGATCGCCCCAAGAACCCACACAACCACGCATACCCGCCGTGACACCCTTCCGTTCCGAGAAACGGCCGCCCTAACGTCGCCGCAAGAAGCCCAGGGCCCATCCCCGATGTGCCTACTTGAGACTGGTGCTTGACGCGACGGTCTCGCGAACTCACGAACGTCCGGTTGACGATCACTGACAGCGGTCGAACGGCCATCAATGGGCAGTGCTACATGGCCATCAGTGGGCTGAACCCGATGTCCGCCGACAACCGACAGCATGGGGCGTAAGGTCCGCGTTTGCGCGGCGGGACGATGGGGACAGATTCTGATGGCGCAATCATCCAGTGACCCGAGCCGGCCGCCCTGCAATCTCAGCGACATCGGAGAATTTGCCTGCAGGCTGGGCGAGAGACCAGTCAAACGGTCGGTGCTACCGGTGTTCGCGCTCGGACGTCTGTGTAGAGATCAGTCGGAACGCCCAACGGGTTTCCGGGTGCGACCAGGTCAACGACGAAGAACAGTGCCGCGCTCGGCTCCCGCCTTGCCGGGGCTCCCCGATTGACATGGTTTCCCGGCTCCGGACCCTATGAAGCCGACTGGTAATCGCGCTGCGCCCGAGGGGGCCCCTATACTTCAGCGTTGGCTCGCAGAAAGTCGTGCGCGCCCTGCGCCTCTAGCTCAATGGTAGAGCAGTGGGCTTTTAACCCATTGGTTCAGGGTTCGAGCCCCTGGGGGCGCACCACTTCTTCAACCACTCGTCAGGGCTACCGCTCCGATGAGTGGGGACCATCGGTCGAGTTGGGCGGCAGCTACGGGTACGGCTAGCTGCGCCCTGAGCGACGGAGCGAACTGGCTGAACGAGGCGAGGCCCCCTCCGCCCACCACCACGATGTCGGCGTCGATCGCCGATGCGATGGGGGCGAGAAACTCACCGAGGTCGGTGCCGAACTGTTCGGCAGTGCCGCCGTGCTCGGCTCGCTCGACGAACGCCCGGGCAGACAGCCACTCGTCGGCAGTCAGCCCACTCCCGGTACGCAGTGAGTACGTCTCGGGAATCGTGTACCCAGCGACCTGTTCGACCACGTGCCCGTCGACGATGAACGCCGCCCCGAGCCCTGTTCCGAGAGTGACTCCGAACACTCGCGTTACGCCGCGGGCCGCGCCCGACGAGGCCTCACCGGCGACCGCTGCGGCTGCGTCGTTGCACCATCCAAGGGGCGCCATCGAAGCGGGGTGATGCTGGTCTGTCAACACCCGCGTGATCTCGCCGCCGAGGCGAACTCCGTACAGCGCGGCGAACTTGTGTCGCATCAGCGAGATGCCGACAGCATGGTTGAACGGGTCCGGGATCGCGATCGCAATGCGCTCGACGGCCTCGGCCGCCTGCAGCTCGGCTGCAAGAGCGCCCGAGCTGGAGGCAGCCCTGATGGCTGCAACGAAGGCGTCGACGATGCTCGCTCGGTCCGCAGCATGATCGACAGGTTCGATCATCACATTGCCGACTCCGACGAGCTCGCCTGAAACGGACGTTGCCCTGATGCAACCAGACTTGATGGAGCTGCCACCGACATCGAGGGCTACGAACATCCTCGGACGTTAGATCGACTGCGCTTGCCCCACCGCCCGTTGCGCCGAGGGTTGTGCCGAGGGTTGAGCCGATGCGGCAGAGCCGTGCAGCTATGTTCGTGACGATATGCGGCAACTGTTCACGATCCGGTTCGTCGCCGCCATCGGGGCAGTGGTGGGCTTGATGTTCCTCTTGGCCACCGTGTTCGCCACTCGCGACGCCATCGTCGACGAGCCAACCAGAGAAGGTGTTCAACCCCGCGGGATCAACCTCATCGAAGTGGTGTTCGCAGTAAGCGACCCAGAGTTTGCTGTGGTCGACGGAGCCGCCGATCGGGCCGTCAGCCTCATCATCGACGGAAACCGTTCGCTCTTGATCACCGCGGGCACACCTGGCGAGAACCACTGTGTTGATCTCGAACGGGTCGGCCGGTGCGCCGTGGTGGCGGATCTGTTGGGCGAAGGTGTGGTGTGGTTTGCGCTCGTACCGGGCGCTGGCCCGACCAAGGTGGAACTCCCGGCGATCGACACCCTCGACGCCGGCACCGCCACCTTGCTGAACGGGTGGCAGGTTCCCCACGCACCAGTGCTCGATCGGCGCTGCCCCGACGACGACTTCGCCTCGTATCGCGACCTTCGCGCGGAACTCGGCGACAACTTTCTGTCGGTGTTCGACACCGTCGAACGACGGTTGATCGCCGTGGAATGTCGCGTGCGCGTGGCCTACCTCTGAAGAACTAGGTCAATGAAGAACTAGGTCAATGAAGGGCTAGGTCACCGAACACTGGGTCAGCCGGCCGGTGCAGGTTCGAGCGGAGTTGGTGACACTGCGGCGAAACCGGTGAAGAACGCCTGGACATCATCGGTGGGGTTTTCCGCGGTGTTGGTGCAGTCGACGTCGGCGCCGTAATCGAATCCCTGCAGATCGGTTCCCAACGGCACGTCGACCAACCCGCGCACCTCGCCAGCAGAGCACGAGGGAACGTTGATCGAAATCACCGTTTCGACCGGCGTGCCTGCTTCGTGGGCGAGCAGCGTGTCGAGGTTGGCAGCGAGGTACTGCAACAACACATCGATGGTCGCCTCGTAGTCGAACGAGGCGAATCCCGTGCTGATCGCGATCGCCGGGACGTTGCGTACGGCAGCGGCGCGGGCGGCGCCGACGGTGCCCGACTGGTCGATGGTCGGCCCGAGGTTCTGACCCTCGTTCATGCCTGAGATGACGAAGTCGGGGATGAAGCCGATACCGCCCGGATCGAGCGCCCAGCGCACGGCGTCAGTTGAGAAACCTTCCACGGCGATGGCCGGGTAGCCGGAGAGGGTGGTCACGTTGGTGGCGTTGACTGGCCCGTCAGTGGAGTTCCCGCCCTGGAGGCTCTGTTGAGTGAGAGGAGCCACGACGGTGACATCGAACACCGGCTGGTCGAATGCCCGCAAGGCTTCCACGACCATGTCGATACCGACAGCCGAGTAACCGTCATCGTTCGTGACGAGCACTCGGATCGGCGGTGGCGGAGGCACGGTCGTCGGTGGAGTCGTGGCGGGCGGAGCGGTCGTAGCCGGCGATGTCGTCGCCGGGGTGGTGCTCGGCGCCGCCGTCGCAGCAACCGTGACAGGGGCCACCGTGGTGGCCGGGACGGTGGTTACGGCTGCGGGTTGAATTGGCGCCACGGTGGTTGACGTGACTTCGTCGCTGCTGCACGCGACGAGCGCAGCGAGTGCGATCACGGCAGCAACGGTCGTGCGGGAGGTGGTGGCGAGCTTCATCGACAAGGGACCCTACCGATACGGTGCCTCGCCGCTGGGTCGGCTTGCCGGGTCGCTTGCCGGGTCGCTAGCCGGCTTTGCGTTGATAGGCGCCAGCACCGGGAGCGGCGAGCCGGGCTTGATACGCCTTCTCGGCCCGACCGAGAAATTCGAGCAGCACCCGGTTGAAGGTGGACGCGTGCTCCACCATCAACCCGTGCGCGGCTCCGCTGATGACCACGAGCTCGGCGGTAGGGATGGACTCTGCCAGTTCCTCGGCGTCGCCGCGCGGCGTGAGGATGTCTTGGTTGCCCACCAGCACCAGCGTCGGCACGGTGACCTTTTCGAGCTGATCAGCCAGGTCATCGTCGAGCGCCAGAATCGCCGCGACTTGCCCGGCAAATGCATGAGCGGGACGCGACAACCCGAGTGGACCCATCCAGCCAACCGCCGGGCTGACCCGACGGAACGAACGCGGACCGATCATCCAACGCGCTGCCTCTTTGGTCATCTCGCCCATGCCGTGCTCCAAGGCGGAGTCCGCCCACTGGGCGAGCAGCTCGCGGCGCCACGGATGGTGACGACACGCAGTGCACGCAAGGGTGAGCGAGCGGATGCGATCGGGATGCCGAAGAGCCACCAGTTGGCTGATGGCGCCACCCATCGAAGCTCCGATGACGTGCGCGGTGTCGACGCCAGCATCGTCGAGCACGGCGATGACATCGTCTGCCATTTGGTGGAGCGAGTAATTCCCGTAGGGCTTGTCACTTCGGCCTGCACCACGGTTGTCGAGCGCCAGCGTGTTGTATTTGGGTGCGAGCGCCAAGCGCTGCAGGTCCCAGAGGTGCTTGTCGGCGCCGAGCCCTTGAATCATGACGACTGGGGGGCCGCTGCCGCGGCCGGTCTTACGGTAGTGGAGGCGGATGCCGTCGCTGGCCCGGACATAGCTCATCAGAAGGCACCGAGCCGACGGACAGGAAACCAGTCGAGTGGGGTGCCCGTGAGGGTGCCGCCCATCTCGACGAGCAGCGCGTCGATGCGGGACCGAACCGCATCGGCAATCTCGAGCTCCTCGAGCGGGCCACGCCGCCCTCGAACCGTCTTGATCGCAGGTCCGACTTCCACTCGGGCGCTGCGACGCGCCAGCACCGACGCAGTGACAGCCGGGAACACGGGCACCTTGGCTGCGACTGCGGACCCGACCAACCGATGGTCGACCAAGCCGGTCGACGCGTTGTCAGCTTGGTGATCGGCGCCCAACACGACGAGTTGCCCGGCGCGCAACGCACCCTCGATCTCGGCAGGAATCGGGAGGAGCGCTCCCATCCGTTGCATCATCGGCCCGAATGGTGCGAGATCCGGCCGTCCGACGAACCTGACCGGCCTGTCGATCTCCGTCCCGATGGAGAGGGCGGCGAAAATTGGTGCCAGCGCGAATCGACGAGCGTTCACCACGATGAGAGCCCCCGATCGCTTTGGCAACACGCCCGCACCGCCGACGGAGATGTCCCAGCGCACTCTGCTCATCGTCCACATGCGGTTGACCGTTCCCTCGTCGCGGCCCCAATCGTCGACTTCGTCGGAGAACCAACGTCGTGCCGAGCCAACAGCCGTCGCGGCGACGGCACCGGTGACGGTCCCCATCGTTCGCGCCGGAAACGTGACGACTTGAGCGATGCGTTGCGGGATTGGCACGGTCGTCCCATTGTTTTCCTGTTCGGTGATGGGAGCACCGGTGATGGGAGCACCGGTGATGGGAGTACCGGTAATGGGAATGACGGTGCGGTCGGCCATCACGCAGCCGCCACCCGAGCCGGGACGTGCACCACACTGGGCCAGCGATACAGCTCGTCGATCACGTGGCTCGTGGTCTTCGTGGGGTGGAAACCCAGCACTTCACGGGCTCGCCAGTTGTCGGCCAAGCGCCCACGATGCAACATTTCCTCGACGTGGTCGGGCACGGGCGCGCCGCCCAAATACAACAACTGTCGGGCGAATGCCCAGTCTGGGCCGACCAATGGAATCGGTATGCGTCTCCCGCGGCGAATCGCCTGGCCGGCGGTGATCGCGCCTGGCGCCACGATGTTCAGCGGTTGGGCGAGTCGCTCGCGTGCAGCGGCGACGAAGGCCTCGGCAGCGTCGTTTTGGTGGACGACCGCAAACGGCGGGTTGGCCAGTGCACTGAACGGAACTGCGGGCATTCGCAACAGACGACCGAGCGGGCTGGGGACGTGAGGTCCCAGCACCGGGGCCAAGCGCAGACTGCCCACGGCCACGCCGATCCGACGCCCGATGGCATCGGCGGTTGCTTCGATGTTGTAGAGCGAGCGGCCGTAGCCGCTGGTGGGAGCGGGTGCCACGGTTTCGTCTGGCCGCGTGACGGAGTGGCGACCCCTGCCGTACACCTCGATGCCGCTGCGCACCACGATCGCCTCGAGCGACCGACATTCGGCGGCGGCTCCCAGAATCGAGGTGGCGGCGTCGTCGGTGAACTCCGCGGCGCGTTGCGGGTTGGCTCGTGAGTGCGGCTCCCACACGGCGATGTGAATGAGCACGTGCGGGTTGAACTTGGTGACCACCTCGACGACTCGATCATGCTGGCCGGGCACGATACGATGGAACTTCGCTCGTCGCAGCCGGCCTCGCGGCGGGTCCGCATCAATTCCTTCGAGTGAACCAACCCACGGTTCCGCTTCCAGCAAACTGGCCACCCGGCATCCCAACTCGCCGCCCATTCCACTGACCAGCACTCTTGCCCCTGCCATGATTCCACACGCTACCCCTCACTCGATCTGGCGCTTGCGCTCCAAGACGATCGTCGCCGTCGCAATTGCGATGCTGATCGGGGCTTCCGTGGTCCACGCCAACACCACGATCACCACGATCGATGGTGCCGCCGCCGTCGGTGCGACTGCCCACCGAATCGTCGTCGAGCCGGCCGGTCTGCTGTTTCCGATGGAATCCGAGCCGAGGTGCGAGGTGCTGAACAACTTCGGCGGCACCAGCAAGACGTTTGGCTCAGGCGGCCACCAAGGCGTGGACATCGGAGCGAACGCAGGGCAAGAGGTCTACGCCGTCGAAGACGGCACGTTGTACGCGCAAGACACCGATCTGTCCAGCGCTCCGGGGCTCGGCTGGCGTCTGCACTCGGTGACCAACACCAGATATCGCTACTTCCACCTAGCGTCTTTCGGTGAAGGGCTCGAAGTCGGTGACCAGGTGAAACGTGGCGACGTCATCGGGTATGTCGGCGATACCGGTAACGCCACCCCCGGTGGCTGGCACCTTCACTTCGAGGTCCGTCCTGGTCCGCTGTGGAGAACACCCGTTGATCCCGTGCCGTTGCTCGCCATCCCCGCCAACTGCAACGTGTACTGAGCTCGCACGGACTCCCCAAGACGGCGGGGCCTGATTCAGCCGCCAGTCAGGTGAGGCCGCGGTTGTCCTGCTTGAGCGCGGTGTCGATGCACAGTGCGCTGGCAACGACGAGCGAGTTGAGTGGTTCGGCTGGTCGCTGTTCGATCACGACCACGTAGTTGTCCGCCGTCGTGAACATCGACTTTGCGAACCCCTCCCAGGTCTTGGTGATGCGCGCGACCTCGACACCAGCGGCATCGGTGATTCGGAAGTTCCACGCCCTCCAGTTCTCGGCTCGAATGCAACCCACTTCCTGGCCGCCAGAGAACAAGCCGAACTTGATCTTGCCGAATACGTTCTGTTGCACGATGCGACCGATCTCGCGTCCCGACCCATCGCCGACGATCACACTTGACTTCACGATCTTGCGTGGACGCGTGATTTGCAGCAGCACCTGGCCGGTCTTGTCGGTGACGTGTAGCTCGTGCGTCATGAACTGATCGAGACTCGACACGAGCCTCGCCACCTTCTTGGCGGTCGATTGACCCACCTGATTGACGGCAGCGATCTGTGTGCCCGCCTGGCTGAACACGGTGTACTGATTGTTCAGCTCGATCAGCTTGACCTTTTGATTGACCACCAACACCGGTTCGTCGAAGATCGATCCGCCCCCACCCGCCACGGGTGCGGCGAGCCCGGCGCCACGACGTCCATCACCGCTGAGTTGTTCGGCGATCTTGGTGGGATCGCCCTCGTTGCCGAACGTCAATCGAGCCTCGAAGTCGTCGAGTTTGCTCGGAACGCGAGGGCCCCCGACGTCGACCGGGTCGGAACCCGTGATGCCGTTGTTGCTCACGTGGTGTGTCCAGGCGGCGCCGTCGTAGTACCGGAGCTCATGGCGTCCGCTCGGGTCGGGATACCAGTTGGCTGCGTGCGTGCTCATCGTTGCGAGGCTATAGAGAGTGGCCCGCCAGCCGGGATCTCTACGAACGTAGTTGCGCAGCGACCATGACGACGTCGCGAGCAAACGGGTCGAGCTGGCGGCCGGTGAGCCGCTCGGTGACCGCGATGGCCTTGGTGTCATCGTCGACCAGGCCGGCCCAACGAATATATCCACCCATGATGCCGACGATGCGGTCGCCGAGCTCTTCGCCGTGCACGATGACTTTGTTGCCCTGGCGGAGCAGTTCGTCGAGCTCGAGATAGAACGACTTCAGCCATGCGTTGCGGTCGTCAGCGTTGAACGGCCGGTGACGATACGGCATGTTGAGTTCGTCGTAGTTGTGCAGATTGTGTGGCGCCTGGATGATGGACAGCACGATGCTGAAACCGTTCTCACGCATCCAGATGATCTCTTCTTGGCGACGAACGCGACGATGATTGTCGCCGTAGCCCCCAGGCCGCTCACAGATTGCCAGCTTGTCTTTGAGTATCCAGGTGAAGTGACGCGGCGTGATGCCCAACGCCCACTTGCCACGGAGCTTCGGTGGCATCAGTTCAGTTCCCAAGACCGGCCGACGTTGATCATTCCGGTGGACAAGGCTACCGCGCCGCAACACCCAAGCGCATCGGTCGCTTTGGTGCTTTTCGTGAAAGCGTGGCTGGCGATCAGCTCGGTTCGAACCGCAGCCGTTGCCGGGTTCGCTGCACACGGATTCCGGGTGAGATTTCACAAGCGACCTGGTTG